>NZ_JAUOQU010000015.1:0-108073 GCF_030547195.1 Shewanella sp. 6_MG-2023
AACTATCATTTATAACTACAGTTCGTAACTATCATTTATAACTACAGTTCGTAACTATCATTTATAACTACAGTTCGTAACTATCATTTATAACTACAGTTCGTAACTATCATTTATAACTACAGTTCGCAACTATCATTTATAACTGCAGTTCGTAACTATCATTTATAACTACAGTTCGCAACTACAGCGGAATACGACCATTGAATGACAACGCTAACGTGGTGCTATCAACATACTCAAGCTCACCACCAACAGGGACTCCGTGGGCGATTCGGCTGATCACTACATTATGTCTACGGGCCATATCAGCAATAAAATGCGCCGTGGCATCACCTTCTACTGTGGGGTTGGTTGCTAAAATCAACTCTGTGACATCATCTGATGCAAGGTGTTGCTCTAATAACGCTAAGCCAAGCTCTTCAGGGCCCACACCATCAAGGGGTGATAAATGCCCAAGTAACACAAAATAGCGGCCGCTAAAATGGCCACCCGCTTCAATGGCTAACACATCAGCTGGGGTTTCAACCACACAAATTACTTCTGAATTACCCCGTTTAGGGCTACTACAGATCGGACATAGCTGCTCTTCTGTAAAGGTACGGCAGGCTTGGCAATGCCCCACTTCACTCATTGAACGTTCTAACGCACTGGCTAATTTATGGCCCTGTTTGCGGTTACGCTCTAATAATTGAAACGCCATGCGTTGGGCTGATTTTGGTCCGACACCCGGTAAGCAGCGCAAAGATTCGATAAGCTCATCAACCAGTGGACTAAATTTCATAAATACTTCATTGCCTTATTTTATTAATTAAGCGTGCTGATTTAAGTTAATAAACCATTCAATCAGCATCAATGTGCGTATGGTACTGTAATTATGATTGCGACAAAAGAATGATGTTATTGCTAATGCTACTCACAACACAGAACTCGTCAGTTCGGTTAGCGTTTCTTTGTCAGTATTAACTGTTGCCAAGGCTAGCTAGCTTGCTAACTATTAGTGCTAGGACTTAGTATCACTTTCGGGGTGATAACTGAATACCTGATCTAGCGGCAGTTCAAACACTTCAGCAATTTTAAAAGCCACTTCAAGAGTGGGTGAATACTTATTAGACTCAATGGCCATCACGGTTTGCCTAGTGACACCTATTAATTCAGCAAGCTGCTTTTGTGTCATTTCACCATTTAAAAAACGCAAGGTGCGAATAGCGTTAGAAATCGCCGGTTTACTCATAAATATCACCTGTACGCCCCTTGTATAGCTGCACCACATAAAATGCCAGCTCAGCACACAAAAAAGACACCACTAAAATATGCAGCGGCGCATGAGCAAAGCCCAATTGTGATAGACCAAGGTCATTGGCTTCAACACTGTATTGCACTATGGCCAGTATCACGCCTACATTCAAAATAATCGCTGAATACTTATAGCCAATGAGATTAATTTGTTTTTCGCGTACATCCATAGGTTGTGACAGTTCATCGTCTGTGATTAATGCCAGAGCAATGTAGCTCACCACCATTAGCACTACTGAATAAATTATAATTTCTAAAAAGATACCTGAAATCCACTGTATTGAAGCTAATTCTTCAGGGCTAGCATGAAATAAGCTGCTACCATAAAAATAGAAAATATAGCCCGTTACCAGTAAATCAACGGATAAAGTGACTTCTCGAAAGCTCGTTTCTTGCAGCCATTGCAGTAATTTATTTGCATTACTCATGTTAATTAAACCTCACTTGGTGTTAACTATTTTTGACACGCTTTTAGTTTAGGCTAACAATCAACCATGTCAAATATTTTTAACCTTGGGTTAACAAATTAATGCTTTTATCGCTTAGCTGTCTGCGGGGTGATTTATACCATCGTTAAGCACAACATCATCAATATCAAAAGGATTAACACCTTCTAAGCAGCCAATGTTATAGCCATATTCTGTAGGATTAGAGCGACGTTGATGCTGGGTATAAATACCGCAATGGCGACAAAAGTAGTGCTTAGCAGTGTGGGTATTAAATTGATATAACTTGAGAGCATCCGCGCCTTTTACGATTTGAATGCAGCTAATTCTACCGAGCCCACAATGGCGCCTTTTCTGCGACAAATTGAGCAATCACAGCGTCTTGGCTTTTCAATGCCATTGGGTAATGAAAGTGATAATACAACCGCGCCGCAATGACAACTGGCTAAGTGTTTCGACTTTATAACGGTTTCACCGACCTTGGTTAGCATCATATATCCTTATAAGACTCTGACATGGCGGTACAATTTAGCAGAAAATTTAATCTGAACGAAACGCGATCAAAAAAGCCCAAGATAAACTTGGGCTTTTGAATCTTAAAACCTTTAAGATTTAGAATGGCATTTTCATTCCTGGAGGTAATTGCATACCGCCAGTGACTTCAGCCATCTTAGTCTTTTGGTTTTCTTCGATGCGACGTGCTGCGTCATTGAATGCTGCAGCAATAAGATCTTCCAACATTTCTTTGTCGTCTTCCATCAAACTAGGGTCGATGTCAACTTTACGAATGTTGTGTGAACCCGTCATGGTCACTTTAACTAAACCTGCACCCGCTTCACCGGTCATTTCAGTGCGTGCGATTTCTTCCTGCATTTTAGCCATTTTGTCTTGCATCATTTGGGCTTGTTTCATTAAGTTGCCCATACCGCCTTTTCCAAACATAGTCTTTTCTCTTAATTAGGTTATTAGCAAGCAGCCAAAGTGGGGCTAATCTTACTGAAAAAAAATAAATTGGCAATAAATCCTCGGCTATTGCTATCAAAGTTTTGACGCCTATAACGCTTTAGCTGTTTTATTGAACAGTCAATGCTGGAATTTGTTGCCCTATCGCCTGTAGCTTTTCAACCGGATACACTAAAGTATCTGGATTTAGCTGAGCCGCTAAACGAGTAAACATCCATTGTACTTTGTCATCGTTAATTAAAGCGTAATTTGCATTAGCTAATAACTCTCGATGAAATCTTTTACGCAATTCAAGTGGGGTTTCATGTTGTGGATCAAGCCCAACCTGAATTTGCACCTTTGTGTCTTCGCCCAAAAGCTCCGATAAGGCAATTTGTAATTGCTCAATCGCCACTTCGGCGGATAAATGTTTTTGATCCGGTTTAAGTAATAACGGGATCGGATTGTCCAGTCGTTGGCATACCGAGTTAACGGCGAGCTGTCTTACCCTGCCGCCTATGCTTAACTGCGACATAATTTTGTACCAGTGCAAATCTAGGCTATCACCTGAGATTTTATGGTGACCGTTTAATGCCACTTCAGTCGATACGTGAGCGACTGCTGTCTCAGCCACTGGGGCATTATTCTCAGCTGGCACTATGGCAGTGTGTGCATGCTGACGACTTCCCGGCTCCTCATTAACAGCGCTTGTTGGCACTTCAACGGCGGCGATAGTAGTTTGTGCATTGTCAACTGCCATGTTAGTTGCTGCACTATGGCTCACCTCAGGCTCAGTTGTTGCTATTGCAGTTAAAACTGAAGCTGCAGGTAATTCAGTGGGCTTTTCCCATGGCGGTCTATCTGCTGCATCATTTGCTGCACTTGTGTTTACTTGCGTGGTTACATCAATAGTAGCATCAACTGTGGCGGTATTTTCAATCGACTGCATTTTCGCTTTGGGTGCAGGAATTTTAATACTTGGATTGGCTACCGCCTGTTGCTTTTTTGCTTGTTCACCTTCTTCGGCTAGCGAATTTAATTCCGCCTTTAATGAATCATTGGTAGCGAGCACAGCATCAAGTAAAGCATCCATGTCGCTTAAGTCAGCTTCTGTAGTATCAACGGTTGTTTGCTCAAGCTTAGCTTGCGCGGCACTAGTTTGCTGAACATTAGCTTGCGGAGTACTTGCTTCTGCCTGCTGATATTGATTGTGATCGTCGTTATCAAATTCAGCATAAGATTCGTCACTTGCCTGAGCAAACTGCTCGTAGGCATCAATGGGCATCTCATTTGACGATGTTGTTGATGTGACAGGCTGAGTTTCAATTGCTGGCGTTTCTACTCTAGGTGTTTCTACTGCAGCGGCTTTAACTGCTGGCGCTGCAATAACGCCTGAGTCAACTGCTTGCGTTTCAGTCGCTGCTTGCTGATTGAAACCTAAACTGTCAGCTTGACTAAGGATAATAGCTTGCTCTGCGGCTATCTCGGGAGCAGCATTTAGATTATCGTCCTCAGCTGCGATACTTGCAGTTTGTGGCAGCGTTATTGCCGCAGACACAGAACTGCTATCAACTGCAGTATTGCTTACTTGGGCTGGCTTAGTAGCCGTTATTGCTTCATTGTCTGCAACTGAAGCGCCTGCATTATTTGTAGCAGTGTCAGCCTTCGAGCTAACCGGCGCCGATTTAACCGTTTCTGGGGTCACGGGGTCTGGCGTCAATGAAATCGTTACTGGCTCATCGGTGTGCCAACGTTTAACGGGCTTTTCAGGTACAAATGCCACGGCTCTAAGTAACGCCATTTCAAGACCTGATTTAGGATCAGGAGCAAAGCCTAATTCTTTGCGACCCGTTAACAATAACTGATAGTAAAGCTGCACTTGCTCAAGGGTTAATTGCTGAGCAAAGGCTAAAATTTGTTCGCTGTATAACGACTGCTGCGCCGCGGCTGGCGCAAACTGCGTTAAGGTAATTTGGTGGAGTAATTCCAATAAACTGCGCAGCACCTCATCGGCATCTGCGCCAAAACTCAGCACTTGCTGAATAGTTTGCATTAAGTTAGCAATATCGGCATCACATAAGGCTTTTAGCAGCACTAAGACTTGCTGGGCATCAATACTGCCAAGCATGGTTTGCACCTGTTGGTGCATCACTTGGCCGCTACCAAAGGCAATCGCTTGATCGGTTAAGCTCAGGGCATCACGCATACTGCCGTTAGCCGCTTTTGCCAATAGTGTTAATGCTTGGGGCTCAAAGGTTAATTGCTCTTGAGTTAAGATAAAATCTAGCTGCTTAGTTATTTCATCTTGAGACAGACTTTTTAAATTAAATTGTAAACAGCGAGACAACACAGTCACCGGCAATTTTTGCGGATCTGTGGTGGCCAGTAGAAATTTCACATGCTCAGGCGGCTCTTCAAGGGTTTTCAGTAAGGCATTAAAACTACTTCGAGACAGCATATGTACTTCATCGATTAAGTAGACTTTGTAACGGCCTCTTGAAGGCTTATATTGCACGTTATCAAGTAGCTCACGGGTATCATCGACCTTAGTTCTTGAGGCCGCATCCACTTCAATAAGATCAACAAACCTGCCTTGGGCAATTTCAACACAACTTGAACACACGCCACAAGGTGTCGAAGTGACCCCTTGCTCACAGTTAAGCCCCTTAGCAAATAGGCGCGCTAAACTGGTTTTACCCACACCTCGAGTGCCAGTAAATAAATACGCATGATGTAATCGTTGCTGTGTGAGTGCATTTGTAAGTGCCAGTAGAACATGTGACTGCCCTACCATTTCTTCAAATTTGGCAGGGCGCCATTTACGGGCTAACACCTGATAAGACATGGAATTCCCCAAGCTTTAATGAAACGGGATGATCTAAATAATACCAATGGTAATTAATTGTACCCGAAAATAAAAATAACAATAGCATGCTCATCAATCACAGGCTATTGCTACTCTAAAAGGCTGGATAATTTGCTGAAGATTCAATCGATGCAGAGCAAAAATCAGGCTTTATTGAGTTAAGCTCAACAAAGCCGCTAACATATTATGCGTGCTTGGCTATTCGCCTTCAAACTCACATAAGGTCAATAACTCAACCCCTAAACCTTCAAGACGTTTTTCGCCGCCGATATCTGGCAGAGAAATAACAAATGCAGCGTGCTTAACTTCGCCGCCTAATTCACGGATTAATTTTACCGTTGCTTCAATGGTGCCGCCTGTAGCAAGTAAGTCATCAACGACCAATACTTTATCTTCAGGGGTGATCGCATCTACGTGAATTTCTAAGGTGTCTTTACCGTATTCAAGATCGTATGTTTGCGCAATCGTCTTTCTCGGCAATTTTCCCGGCTTACGTACGGGTACAAAACCAATACCAAGCTCTAATGCTAATGGCGCACCGAATAAAAATCCACGCGCTTCAGTACCGACAACTTTAGTGAAACCTTGATCTTTATAATGCTCTACAAATAAAGCGATAGTGGCTTTATAAGCTTCAGAGTCTTCTAAAAGGCTGGTGACATCGCGAAACATAATGCCTGGGATTGGGTAATCAGGAATAGCTTTAATACTGTTTTTGATAAGCGCTAAACGTTCTGAGTTCATAGTCATATTAGATAATCTATTGTAAAAGGAATGGTTTAATAGCCATCATTTTCAATATCATTAGCTTGAAATTGAAAATATAGTTTCTGGCATATCACTCAATGGCAGTGATACTAAGCATGTTTTAAGATAGTTGCAACTAACGAGCAAATTAAAGGTAACTTTTAATCTAACTCTGGGATCTGCCACAGATAAACCAGTAGGCAACATAACATGCAAGCGAGCATCACTTTCACCCAAACTAATGGCACAATTAAAATGCTCACAACAAAGCTTAAGGTGGTCATTATCATGGCTTTTTTCTTCAGCCGTTTGTTGATTGCTCGTTTATCTTGCCAATCATTTAACCCTTGAGCAAACCAAGGATGAGTCATCAACCAGTGATGCATCCGCGTACTTGAGCGGGCAAAACAATAAGCAGCCAGCAAGATAAAAGGCACTGTTGGTAATAAGGGCACCACAATACCAATGGTGCCAAGCGTTAAGCTCGTTAAACCAGTAATGAGGAACAAGCCTCGTTTTAACGCCATATGACTCCAAGCCCAAATCAAAAAAAACCATTCAATAGAATGGTTTTTGGATAACCGACTCTATGACTTAACTGAGCGGTATAATAACTGAGATTGGCAGTTAAATTAAGCCTGCAAGTCGCAAGGCAGATAGAGACGCTGGTAGCGTTGGTAACAATAAAACAAGAATAAAACCAATAAAATACATAATGTTAAATGGGTCTTTAAACGGCTGACTCATAGTTTTTACTTCCTAACAGTAATGTTGGCCGCCTTACAGCAGCGTGAACTGGATCACAAAATTTGCGCTATTGTATGTAAAAAGACTTTTAATATAAACCACAAATTAAGTAGGAGTTTTATCCACTGTTTAAGCCTGTGTTAACGAACAGATAACCCTTTTGTCGGCCAATTGTTGCAACATTTGCAAGCAGCCATTAGATAAGGTTTCCGGCGTCATCTGTGGGTAGGTCTCGCTAAGCCATGTCAATACATCATTAAAGTAACATTGCTCGGCTTGAGCAATATAGGCTAACACTTGGGCTGTTAATGGGTTTAACTTTAAAAAGTTAACTTCATCATGTTCATCGCGATAAACACAAAAGCTTTGCCCCTGCTCACTGGGCTCTGTGGGTTGGTAATCGACACTGATGTGTTGCACATCATATTGATATTGCGCCACAGTGGCTGTCACTGACAGCTTTAGCGGTAGCTCGGTAATCAAGTCTTTGGCAATTGGCTGCTCATTAACATCATCGAAAACAGTGGCAATATATAACTCTAGCCATTCGTAATGTGCTAGCTCCAACATAAAGGCAGGGTCGTAATCCGCAGGCTGATATTGAGTTTGCAAAAAACAGATAAACTCTTGGGATATTTCAATAAATATGGGGGTTTTACAGTCAAAACTTACAAAAAACTGTTGAATGAGTTTGGTCCATGCATCATCAGTATAAAGACTTTTCAGTACCGGAAACGCGCCTGACACAAAGCCATTGATGTTATTGAAAAATAGCTCACGGTAAACATTCATTCGCTCAAATGTCATGCCTTGTGGCAGTGGCTTGCTGGGATCGCGAATATAATCCATAAAGGCTTGTTGAGTGTTAATAAAATCCATTAAGCACTCCTTTTGATCGCTTTTGCGGCTTGTTGATAGCGATGAATTTGATTGATCTCTTGCAGTAATTCAGCGGTTTTGGGGATATTAAAGTCACGCTCTAATAATGTCGGAAACACCCCATGTTGCTGATAACTCTGTTGCAATAATTGCCAAACAGGATCAATCACATCAGCGCCGTGGGTATCGACCATTAACTGGGATGATTCTTCATAATGACCCGCGATATGCATATATTCAATCCGCTTGGTCGGCATTGAGCTGAGAAATTCAGCCGCATCATATTGGTGGTTTATTGAGTTTACATAAATATTATTAACATCGAGCAGCAGTTTACAATCTGCCTCATCCAGCACAGCATTAACAAATTGCTGCTCAGTCATTTTCGCGCCGGGCGCAGCGTAGAAAGACACATTTTCTAAAATAAACGGCCGCTCTAAAATATCTTCAACTTGGTTAATACGCTTTGCAACATAAGTTACCGCTTCTTCGGTAAAGGGGATCGGCATTAAGTCATACATTTGGCCGCTACCAGAGCAATAACTTAAGTGCTCAGAGTAGATATTGATTTGATGGCTATCTAAAAAGCGTTTTACTTGCTTAACGAACTCAGTATCTAACGCATGTGGGCTGCCGATAGATAAAGATAAACCATGGCAAAAAAATTCATGTTGCTCTGTAAGTTGCCTAAACTGCTTACCAAACTTACCGCCTAGGGTCATCCAGTTTTCAGGCGCCACTTCGAAAAAGTTTATTTCATCAGGCACATGCTGACAAAACTCATCAAGCATTTCTCGGCGCAAACCCAGTCCCACTGTTGCTTGTTTTGCCATTTATCACCTCAAACACACAATTAATCAGTTAAATTAATGAAAGTTACCAACTAAAAAGGCCTGTATAACAGGCCTTATATTGGCGTAGATTTAATCGGCATGAAAGCTATAAATCGATTTCTGCTGCTAAATCAGCCTGCTAATCATCAGATTGATTATTTAGCACCACCACACTTACCTTCACCACATTTGCCTTCTTTGGCTTTACCTTCAGCCGCTTTTTTCATATCGCCGCCGCATTTACCTTCACCGCATTTGCCTTCTTTGGCTTTTTTCATGTCACCGCCACACTTGCCTTCGCCACATTTGCCTTCTGCGGCTTTACCTGCAGCATTTTTCATATCACCGCCGCATTTACCTTCACCACATTTACCTTCAGCGGCTTTACCTGCAGCTTTTTTCATATCGCCGCCGCATTTACCTTCACCACACTTGCCTTCTTTAGCTTTTTTATCGCCGCCATCTAACTGATAACCTGAATTCATTTGCTCAAAACCAAATGGATTAGCCTCTACAGACGTAGATACGCCAGCGGTTAATACGACTGCACCTAATGCCAATGCGACTGTTGTTTGCTTTACTGAGTTCATAATAATTTCCTTAAATTCAAACTTAATAATGATGACCAACAACAAACAGTGCTGGCTTACAGATGAATAGACCTACAACCTGCTACTTTTATTTCACATTAATTGATCTAAATCATCATTTTTTATTAAAAATATTGCTAGAGAAGTTCTCTAATGATTAAGGATAGGACAAAATATTCATCTATCAACTTGATATAAAAGATTAAATATTCAGTTGCAGCAGATAACAGTGAATTCAAATACTTGAAATGAATTTGTATAAAAAATTAAACTCGCTAGAATAGCGCTCCTTTTATAGTTAACCAGGTAGTACTGTGCACGTAGTCTTAGCTCCGATGGAAGGCGTCATTGATGATTTGATGCGAGAAATTTTATCTGAAATCAACCCTTATGATTTGGTGGTAACCGAATTTGTGCGGGTGATTAATCAGTTACTTCCTGAGAAGGTTTATCATAAATTATGCCCTGAGCTGCGTAATGGCGGCTTGACCGCATCAGGCACCCCGGTAAGAATTCAATTATTAGGGCAACATCCGCAAGTGATGGCAGAAAACGCCCAGCGCGCCGTCGAGCTAGGCTCACGCGGTGTTGATGCTAACTTTGGCTGCCCTGCTAAAATGGTTAACCGCAGTAATGGCGGCGCAGTATTACTGCAATACCCGGATAAAATTCACGATATAGTCAAAGCAATGCGTGATGCAGTACCAGCAGATCAACCTGTTACTGCTAAAATCCGTCTCGGTTACGAAGATAAATCATTATTTATGGAAAACGCTATCGCTGTGTATGAAGCGGGTGCTACCGAGCTTGCTATTCATGCTCGCAGTAAAACTGACGGCTATAAACCGCCAGCTTATTGGGAATACATAACCGAGGTGCGTGAGCGTTTACCTATCCCTATTATTGCTAACGGTGAGATTTGGAATAGTGATGATGCTAAGCGCTGTATGGCAGTTACAGGCTGTGACAGCATAATGCTGGGGCGCGGGGCAATGTCTCTGCCAAACCTTGCTGCCACCATAAAAGGCGTTGAAGCGCCTTACACTTGGTCACAAACGCTAAATTTGTTACTGAACTACACCCAAAAGCAGTTGGTTAACAAGAAAATTGATTATTACCCTGCCCGAGTAAAGCAATGGTTTACTTATTTGAATAAACAGTACCCTGAAGCTGATGTGTTATTCAGAGAGCTCAGAGTGCTTAAAACGGCTGAAGGTATCATTGCCATTTTAGAAAAAGCCCATGAACAACAGTTAGCGACTAACGGCTAACTTAAGCAGTCTTTTTAGCATTAACAGCTTTCATTAACTGAGAACTCATTTCTGTGATGGGTTTTCGGTTAAACAAACTGCATTATTCTTTTTGAGTCAGCAATTTGCCCCGATACAGACCATCATTGAGCTATCCCCTTCGCTATCTTGCTTAATTTACAACACAAAATATAAGATTTTGCGCGTTTAGTTACCTACTTAGTTCACACTATATAAATAAAGCCTAATACTGAAATCCCAAATTAACTCTCAATTGATCTCCATCATAGTAAGCATATTGATTAACGGTAGACTGGATAACCAGTGAAATGAACAAACTAATTAGGTGATCTTGTGAACACTCAAGACGTACAACAAATATTATTGCAACGAGAAGCACAGTTAAAATATGAACTTGTACATCAATTAAACCAACAAACTCAGCCTTCTGCTCAAGTTCAATTTAATATGAGTTTGACCGAGTTGATTGAACTCATGAGTGAGCAGCGATTAACTGACACCCCTCTATTTGGACAACTAACCCGTCTTGATGCCGCTCTTTGCCAGCTTGAACTTGGCCTCTATGGTTTATGTTCTGACTGCGAGTCTGACATTGAAGCTGAGCGTTTGGCCGCCGATCCCACTGAGCAGCGCTGTGCTCACTGCGCTGAAAAGTACAACCAACAACATCGTCATGAGCTTAAGCTAAGTCATTAAAGCTTGATTAATGGTTTAAAGTGCTTTCTATTCTTGATAGCAATTCATCGTCATTTATGGTCCGACCCAGATTTATAGTCTAATCCAGCCACAAAGTTGTTATTCGCAAATAAAAAAAACCTCCGCAAGCGGAGGTTTTTTGGTTTCTTATACAATCCCCTCAATAATATTGAAGGCCAAAATTCTAAGTTTTTTTAGAATTTTTGCGTATAACTTGCTGTATATGTACGACCGTATAAATTATAAAGTGCTGAGTCATAAGCAAGATTTGAATCTAAAACTGGATCTTCATTGGTGATATTACGAACACCTAATCCGAACTTACCATTCCACGATGTAGAGTAACTATAACTTGCATCGAAAGTAGTTTGCGAATTCAGTTTACCAACTTGAGCATATGTTTCTGGATCTATTGTTTCAGCCTGCCCATCAATATATTGAGTTAATAATGATGCTGCGTGATCGCCGTATGACCAATCGATTACCCAAGTAAATCTGTATTCAGGTAAACCATTACGACCAATTTGATCATTTACAGGGCCATCGAAATATTCTTCATCGTTGTATGCAAGAACCCAAGTCAAGTCAAAGGTAGTCCCAAAGTCACCAACTGCAGTTTCAAGACCTGTATAAGTTATATTAAAATCAATACCAGATGTATCAAATCCATTACCATTTACTTGAGGAGTTGTTGCTTCTAAGATTTTACCGTCAGCATTATCGCCCGCTCGTATAATTTCACCGCGAGACAAGTTACCGTATCCTACACTCGCTTCTTCTTTTAACAATGAGTCTAATGAAACGAATTGAATAACATTATCAACAGATAAATGGTAGTACTCAGCTTTAGCACTTAAATCATCCGTTAGATTCCAAATTAAACCCATGTTATAGAAGTCAGATGTTTCAGCTTCTAATTCTGAGTTAGCCGTTCGAGTAACATCGTATTGAGCGGAAGGACAATCAACAGGTGCTGTGCCCGCTAATTCACAAACATGATAATCCGTCGCGTAGTCTGCACTGTATGAATCTGCGGCATATAAATCTGTTAATGCAGGAGCTCTAAAACCTTGTCCCCAAGAAGCTCTAAGTACTAAATCATCTACAATGTTATATCTTAAAGCAACTTTTGGTGTTGTCGCATTACCAAAATCAGAATAATCATCAAAACGAAGAGCAACGTTAAACTCTAAGTCATCAGTAACGGGTATAATTGACTCACCAAACACAGCAAATACATCTCTATCGCCGCCAGAACCGTTACCCGAAGAACCAATTACTTCCCCTGCCGCAGACTCAGCATCAACTTTAGAAGTATATTTATACTGAGCGAACTCTGTTCCAAAATAGAATCCAACTGTACCAGCTGGTAATTCAAATGCCTCAAAGTTTATACCGGCATTAACACTTTGAAACTCCATAATATCTTGAGCTAGAACATCGTGGCTAATTGAAGCGACAACAGCAGCGTTATTACCTTCTGGGCCAAAGTTAAAATCGCCAGACTTAACAAGCGCTTCTACTGTAGGGCGATGAACATAACCTGAACCGTAGTTACTATTTTCAGCTAAGTTATAGTGATATGTGAAATCCCAGCCAAAGTCATCGTGTGAACCTTCTAAACCAATTTGGATATCGGTACTATAGTCGATTGTGGTCGAATCACGAGTACCTACATCTGTAAAACGATAATACGTACGACCAGCATTTTCGTTCTTCGAGGTGCCTAGATAGTTCCCATTTTCGTCATAGTTTTGAATATCAATCTGTCCAGCATCGACATTAAACCAACCAGCAGCAGGAGCAAAACGACCAAAAGTTTCATTGCGAGAAAATAAACCCTGACCAATAAATGTTATTTCATCAGAAATTTCATAATCAGCATTTACATAGCCAGCAGTATAGCCTCTTGAGGCATGGTTTGCAGCTTCTGAAGTGTAGTCATAACCACAGATAAAATCGCCACCACCGTAATCATAAACATGACCACCACCTACCATTTTATCATTGTTACAAGCATCCATTGGGCTAAACTGGAAAGTTGTCATATCTAAGAAGTTTCGAGCGTAGGCTGAAACACCTGTAGTATCGCCATAGTTTGGAGCTAATACATTAGTAGAGCTTGTGAACCAACGATCTCTTTGATAAATAATATCTCGATTTTGATGCTCGAAAGAGAAAGTCATACTACCTTTATCACTATTGACACCACCAACTACGTGAGTTTTCCACTCTTCGCCGCCAGCCTGTTGAGGGTTAGTCATAGTTGCAGAAACCTCTACACCTTCATAACCTTTCTTAGTGATAATATTAACAACACCTGCAACAGCATCTGAACCATATACAGCTGATGCTCCGTCAGTTAAAACTTCAATACGCGCAATAGCTGCTGTTGGGATTGTATTTAAGTTTACTGCCGTTCCACCCATAGTTGGTGAACCTGGCATACGTTTACCATTTAATAGAACTAAAGTTCTATCAGCACCGGCACCACGTAAATTAATATTTGATTGACTCTGCCAAGTACTACCTGAAGATTCAGAAAAAGAACCAAAAGTATTTAGGTTTGAGCGACGCAATACATCGGCTACTGACATTTCACCAGTTTTTTCGATTGCGGCAGCATCAATGGTAGTAATTGGTGATGAACCTTCCATATCGGTACGTTTAATGCGAGAACCAGTAACCTCAATTCTTTCTACTTTATCAACTTGAGCTTCTTCTGCAGCGCTAACAGAAAAAGTTGAAGTTGTTGCAACTGCTGTTGCAGCTACAGTTAATAAACCACGGCGAATAGCCTTAGCTGTCAAAGATAATGAACTCATTATTATACTCCCTTCGTTATGTTCTAAATAAAGCCACAACGTTATATTTTTATTTTTTAGGTTAATAGATCCTATTAACTAAGGTCAATACTGTTAAATAAAGATGAATTAGTCAACATCTTTCACAAATAAATAACTAGCCACTTAAACATCTATATACAAAATAAGTAAGTAATAATTACATAATAAGTAAACCTTTCACTTACAACGTCTTACGATTAGAAAAACAAACAATGTTACCGCCAACCGATACTAATGTTACCAAACTGTAACCAATAACATTAAAACAGATCGATAAACAATCAACTCAACTTAAATAAATGGATTGATCACCAACCAAATGTAACATTGAGACCATATAAACCAACACTTATAACAAACTATTAACCCAAGTAACCTTTATTTATTATAATTTAATTTTATCTCATTATTAAATCGCTCTTTAAAATTAACATTTAGATAGCATTTTAGTTAAATCTCTTCAGTCAAAAGTGCGTTTGGTTTCAATTTTGTATTACTTTCATTTGGCGTTAGTTAAATATATCTAGCTTAATCTTGATAGTTCGAACTGGACTTTGGACTTGGAACTTCGGGCCTGGGGCTTGAGACGATGAAGTAAAAGTTAGAGTGGGGTTTTATAGAAGAGTAATTTTTTACTGAGTTGTTATGGCTGGGGTGATAATTACGAAGTAAGCAACAAGCTTGGGTAAGTCAGAAATAAGGGCATCTCTACGTTGCTGGATAGACAGGCATAAAAAAGGAGCCATAAGGCTCCTTTTTAAAATCAATGTAGAATTTAGCGTGTGCGTGCACACAACTCTTCTGCACTGAAGAAGTAAGCAACTTCACGTTCAGCAGATGCTACAGAATCAGAACCGTGAGCAGCGTTCTCATCGATGCTTTCTGCGAAATCAGCACGGATAGTGCCTTCAGCAGCTTCAGCTGGGTTAGTCGCACCTAAGATTTCACGGTGAGCTAGAACAGCGTTTTCACCTTCAAGCGTTTGAACCATGATAGGACCAGAAGTCATGAATGCAACTAAAGCACCGAAAAAAGGACGCTCGCTATGTTCAGCGTAGAAACCTTCTGCTTGCTCTTTAGTAAGGTGCACCATTTTAGAAGCGATGATCTTAAGACCAGCAGTTTCAAAACGGTTGTAGATAGCACCGATGTGGTTTTTAGCAACTGCATCTGGTTTAATAATTGAAAAAGTGCGTTCGATCGCCATTAGAAGCTTCCTTTAGATAACAAGTATTTTTAAATTCGCGCGGATTATACGTAATTTACCCCGTAATGCATAGCGTTATTGATGTCACATAACCAAATTGTAATCATGTGAGCTAGGTTATACAAAAATTGTGATTAAACTCATACTTACAACGAATGCTGTTGGAAAGATTGATTAAGATAGCCCAATAGCATTTTAGGTAACTGCTCCACAAATTTAGCACTAGACATCGAACATGCAATTGCTGGGGTCAATGTAGGATATAAGATCTTATCCAGCAAACTATTTATCAGCATATAAATAACCATATCGGCTGCTTGTTGCTCAACGTTTGATGGCGCTATGGTCACAGTGAACTTCAACAACAGCTTAGAAAGTCGATTATAGGTTTCATTCCTGCTTAAGGTAGGATTAGAAAAAATAGTGTCCGGATGCAATCGCGCATTAAGATGAATAGTTCTAAAAACACTGCGTCTGCTATCAAGAAAATCAAATGTTTGCTGACACATCAACAAAACTTGCTGTTCTAAGGTTTCACACTCTATCAATTCTAATTCATCAACCCATTGAGATAATTCGCGCCCAAAGTCATCGTATAACAAAGGCAACAAGGCTTCTTTGTTCTCAAATCGACGATAAAACGTCCCTACAGACACCCCTGCACCTTCAGCTAATTCTTTAATACTGATATGTTCAAAGTACTTAACCTTTAATGCATCTTGTAAAGACTGCAGAAATTTATCATGAGTCACTTGGCTACGTTTTTGTTTTGGGCGTAAATCTATGGCTGACATGCATTTTTCCAGTTCGAAATCAGGGAGGAAACCAAGGTAACAATCCCAGTGTATTGTTACCTTAAGCATCATACAATTTCTACTGGCTAAACTCTAATTCAACAGGTCATTTACTGCGCTGTTAAGTTAATGTAACCCTACTATCGCTTTATTATCAGCAACGATTTTTTTAGTGTCATAGCCAATGCCATTTTTAAATACTACTGGCATGTCTTGAATACGACTAATATCAACACTCAAATCGCCATTTATTAATACTAGATCAGCATTTTTACCGACCTCAACTGAGCCAATAGTTTGCTGCTTATTAAGATAGTTTGCTGCATTCAAGGTGGCGATTTTAATCACTTCTTCGACACTAAAGCCTGCTTCATAAAGTAGCTCAATCATACGTTGATTTGAAAATCCAGCGACGACCCCGCCATAACCGGTAGGATCCGTTCCGGCCATCAACAAGCCGCCAGCTGCAACAAACTTCTTTTCTAATTGCATCATTTTATTAAACACGACAGGCCAAGTAGCATCTTCTTGCTGAGAGATAGTGAGCCAACGATTTTGATACTGCTCCCTAACTTGTGGAATAAGCGCTTCTAATGCTAATGGGTAGGCTTGTGGTCGCCCTTTTGTGAACGTTTCATAAATAGTTAGCGTAGAAGTAATAGCGACTTTCTTTTCGACTAAATAGGCAATGAGATCATTGACCTCAGGTGAATCAATATCTAAATCAACTAATGACTGATGTGCCCCTTCTGGGCACATATCTTTCTGTTTGTCTTTAACAAAATCAGTTGCGGCAAAGAAACCATGTTCAAGGTTATCAATTCCCATCTCAGCGGCTTCTCGGTAAGTAATAGAGCAAAGATGTGCTGTCACTTTATGATCCCGCAAATGCGCTTGCTCTATGACTGTTTCAAGCTCTTTTGTACGAATATTAATATAGGCTTTATATGACGTTACCCCTTCAGAAACCCAGTAATCTATCATTGCCTTAGCATTTTCTGCATCCCGCAGCGCTTTGAGTTTTAGAATTGGCAGCCCAGGACCATTTAAATACGGCGCAGTAACATCCATAGCAGGCCCAATAGTGTCACCTGAGTTAATGGCATCTCTTACATTTAAATCCCCGTAAGGTGAAGTGGTGCCAGCAGTCCTTACCGTGGTTGCACCGCCAGCTAGGTAAAGTTTGGGAAAGCTGTGGAGCATTTCGGTGTAATGGGCATTTCCGGTGGGATAAAACATATGCTCATGCATCATGATCAGGCCAGGAATTAAGGTTTTTCCCTTACCATCGATGATAGTGACGTCCTCTGCAATCGTTGTCGAAGCAGAAGCCATTATCGTTTTAATTTTCCCAGCCTCAATAACAACAGTTTGCGCTTCCTTAATTTTACTGCCAGTGCCATCGATGATATTGACATTGGTAATTGCAATTTTAGGTTGATCATATGATACATAACCACTCGCCACAGCACTTAAAGAAATACTGTAAAGCAGCATACCTAATGTGCAAAACAATTTAGATTGATTCATCCTTAACCTTATTCAAATTTATTTTGAACAAGATGATATCGTGCAAACAGATTTATGTAAATCTAGATTCACATTAGGCGCGGTTTTTATTGTTATTTTGCAGCAATACATTCAATTTCAATGCTGGCACCAAGAGCGAGACCTTTGACTGCCATAGTACTTCTTGCGGGATATGGGGAACTAAAATGCTGCTTATATACCTGATTAAATGCTGAGAAATCTTCAATATCCGTAAGCATCACAGTGCACTTAACCACATCTTTCATTTCATAACCCATTCGACCTAAAGACCCTTTAATGCCTAATAATGTCGATTGAGCTTCCGCAACGATGCCACCTTTAACTAAGGTCTTAGTCTCAGGGTTAAATCCTATTTGACCAGATAAATAGACAGTCCCGCCGACTTTCACCCCTTCAGAAAATGGCAAGGTCATGTCACCTTGCTGGGTATTTAAAAAACTAACTTCACCCTCTGAATAGCTACCAAGATTTACTGGCAGCACTTTCTGTTCAGAACTCTGCACAGCATTAACATAAAAACTCGCTAAAATAGATAAACTGACGATCAATTTCATTGTCATCCCTTAATATTATGGTGTTGTTGAAAATGTGCTTATGTCATTTAAAGTATTCAACCAAGGTTGTGCTGAACGATGCCAGATTTGCATAACCGGCGTTAATTCATTTCTTTGATCCACAACCCCTAAACGAATTCCATACACCCTAGACTTATCACCAACGGAAGTGGCGTACATTGCTGAGCCACATTGCTGACAAAAACCTTGGGCTCGTTGATTACCACTTTCGGCAACTTTGATGTATTCCTTTGGCGTGCCTTTGATAAAATTCATACCGTCAACTTCTGACATCACTACCGTCCTAAAGGCGCTAGCCGATAGTAATTGGCAATCAGTGCAATGACAGATGACAACTTTTTCTGGTAAAACCTTGGCAGTAAAAACTAACTCACCACAATGGCAATGTCCGGTGATGTTCATATAGTCCTCTAGATAAAATGATGCCAACTTAGTTTGCGAATGCAAATTCACAAACAAGATAGTTACATTAATTCAACATTGCAACTTAAAATCGTGTCAATGAGTAAAGAAGTAAATTGCTTTAGAGATAATTAGCATAACGAACATAAAGAATATCGAGCGAAGGGGGATATGAATAATGACGCAAAGAAAAGTTAACTGTTTCTAAAAATTGTCCAAAAAAAAGCAACCTCTATAGATATAGACGTTGCTCAATTTATTACACCCGTTAACTGTATTTGAAGATTCTAGCCTTCACTGACCATATTAACGGTATACTTTGGTATCTCGATAACCATATCAGTATCAACAACT
This sequence comes from Shewanella sp. 6_MG-2023, assembly GCF_030547195.1. Taxonomy (NCBI): domain Bacteria; kingdom Pseudomonadati; phylum Pseudomonadota; class Gammaproteobacteria; order Alteromonadales; family Shewanellaceae; genus Shewanella; species Shewanella sp. 6_MG-2023. The sequence goes on from NZ_JAUOQU010000015.1 coordinate 19,043, forward strand.
TTAGCTTGGCAAGATAGGCGGCTCTCAGGCTCAAGCCCCCAAGCTTTATCTAACATGTCATCTTCTAACTCATCACTTTCCTCAAGGGCATCGAAGCCTTCACGTACGATACAATGACAAGTTGTACATGCATTGGATTTTTCACAAGCATGTTCAATATGAATACCATTTTTTAATGCAACATCTAAAATGGTCTCACCGATTTCAGCTTCAACAACTGCGCCGTCTGGACACAGTTCTTCATGTGGTAAAAAAACTAACTGTGGCATGTTATCACCTATATATTATCGACAGACTGACCTTTCAGCGCTGTTCGAATTGAATTATCCATACGACGATTAGCAAACTCTTGGGTTTGTGCATCTAACGCTTCAATCGCTTTTTCAATCGCGTCAGTATCATCGCTTTGAGCGGTCACTTGTAACTGTTCAATGGCGCTATAAATAGCACTGCGCTCTTGCTCATTTAATAAGTCCGCATCTTTTGCTAATGCTGCGGTTAGTGTTTCCACTACTCGAGACGCTTCAACTTGCTGCTCAGCTAGCATACGACGGCTAATGTCATCTTTAGCATGCTTCATTGAATCTTTCAGCATAGTCGCTATTTCAGAGTCAGATAAACCAAATGAAGGTTTAACCTGAATCGTGGTCTTCACTTCGGTTGATTTTTCCATAGCGGTTACGCTAAGTAAACCATCTGCATCCACTTGGAAGGTCACGCGAATATGCGCAGCGCCGGCTGCAAGTGCTGGAATACCATTTAAGGTAAAGCGCGCTAATGAGCGACAATCGTCAACCATTTCACGCTCGCCCTGCACCACATGAAATGCCATCGCCGTTTGACCATCTTTAAAGGTGGTAAACTCTTGAGCTCGCGCCACTGGAATGGTGGTGTTACGGGTGACGACTTTTTCAATCAGCCCACCCATAGTTTCGATACCCAAAGACAATGGAATAACATCAAGTAATAATAAGTCAGATTCTGGTTTGTTACCCACCAAAATGTCAGCCTGGATCGCAGCGCCAATGGCAACCACGCGATCAGGATCGATTGAGGTTAACGGGGTTTTCTTAAAGAAATTTTCAACTTGTTCACGTACTAAAGGCACGCGAGTTGAACCACCAACCATTACAGTTTCGATAATCTCATCAGTACTGACATCGGCATCACGTAACGTGCGGCGACAACTGGCAATGGTTTTTTTCACCAGTGAACTGATCAATGTTTCAAAATCAGCTTTAGTCACTTGTGTTTCTACGCGCTCAGCATTATCTAACGTAATCGATGCTATGCAGCTCTCAGATGTGGTTAAGTGCTCTTTAACTCTTCTCGATTCAATCAATAATTGACGTGAAAGCGTGGCAGACAAATCAGTTAAACCAAAAGCTTGCTGTAGATGTGCTTGCAATAAATGGTCAAAGTCATCACCACCTAACGCAGAGTCACCACCAGTGGCTAATACTTCAAACACGCCGCGATTTAGGCGCAGTATTGAAATATCAAATGTGCCGCCCCCTAAGTCGTAAATGGCAATCACACCTTCTTGTTTTGAATCTAAACCATAGGCAATTGCTGCTGCCGTTGGCTCATTGAGTAAACGTAATACTTTAACACCTAATAGCTCTGCTGCATCTTTAGTGCCTTGACGCTGGGCATCATCAAAATAAGCCGGTACGGTAATCACCACACCTTCAAGATTGCCACCTAATGTCAACTCGGCGCGAGCAATAAGAGGCTTTAAAATTTCAGCCGAGACTTGCACGGGGTTAACAGCACCAAAAGCAGTATTAAAAATCGGTAAGCCATTGTCACTTGAGCTAAAGTCGTAGGGTAACTGTTGCTCTTTTGCTTGAATATCAGCAAGGCTTCTACCCATAAAACGTTTTACTGAAACAATGGTATTTTTAGGATCTTGGGCAGATTGTGCTTGCGCATTAACACCAACATCAATAGATTCGGCATTATAATGGACCACAGAAGGAAGAGAATGCTGTCCGTTATCATCAACTAATGTTGATGCTTCGCCACTTCTAACAGCCGCTACTAAAGAGTTTGTGGTACCTAAGTCGATACCAACAGCGAGACGATGCTGATGGGGCGCGGCGCTTTGACCGGGCTCAGCGATTTGAAAAAGGGCCATAGTAATCCAATAGTTTATTAGTGAACATTCATCGATTAAGTCAAAACAAAATGCTCTGTTAAAAACAGAGCATTAAGTTTACCAATCCATTAGTCTAGTAATGAATCTTCAATTTTAGCGAGTTCATCTTGCAATTTTGCCATAAATTTTAGCTTTCTGATCTGATCTGCCGCTAATAAATTATCATTATCGGTGTCTTTAACCAGTAAAATAGCAAGGCTTTGCGAGAGTGACTTTTCAAAATCAGCAAAAGAGTCAAATAAGTCACTGATTAAGTCGTCGGGTTGCTGGCTGTGCTCGATATCTTCTAATGCTTCACGCCATTCCATCTGCTGCATTAAAAATGCAGTGTCTTTAACTGTGGTGGTTTCATGGCTTATATCAATACCACGAAGGCTCAATATGTGTTCGGCACGTCTGAGCGGATTCTTGAGAGTCTGATAACCATCATTAACTTGTGCAGTACGCTGCACGGATAATAATTTTTGTTGCTCAGATCCATTAGCGAATTTATCGGGATGAACCGCCCGTTGCAGTTCGCGGTAGCGTTCTGCAAGTTGGGCGATATCGATATCAAAGGAAGGTGAAAATTGAAATAACTCAAAATAATTCATTGGCAGATATCATGCTCTTTGATTGGTGATTTGCGATACAAGCTTCATAGTATAGATTAACTAAACAGTGAAACTTTCACCACAACCACATTCACCTTTGGCATTAGGGTTGTTAAATTGAAAACCTTCGTTTAGGCCTTCTTTAACAAAATCTAACTCTATACCTTGCAGATAAATAAAGCTTTTGGCATCTATGATGATATTTACGCCTTCGATGTCATAAACTTCATCGTCGTCATTAATTTCATCGACAAACTCGATGACATAAGCCATACCTGAACAACCAGATGTTCTTAACCCAAGGCGTAAACCTAAACCTTTCCCACGATTTACTAGAAAAGATTTAACTCTATCAGCCGCAGCTGGGGTCATTGTAATTGCCATCTTAACTCCAGGTATTACTTATCTTGCTTTGATTTGTACTCATCCAACGCTGCTTTAATAGCATCTTCAGCTAAAATTGAGCAATGGATTTTAACTGGTGGAAGCGCTAACTCTTCTGCAATGTCTGCATTTTTAATCGTAGCGGCTTCTTCAACAGTTTTGCCTTTAACCCATTCTGTTACTAATGAGCTTGATGCAATGGCACTACCACAACCATAAGTTTTGAATTTAGCATCTTCAATGATGCCATTCTCGCCTATTTTAAGTTGTAATTTCATTACATCACCACATGCGGGTGCACCTACCATTCCGGTTACCACTGATGGATCATTTTTATCAAATGAACCAACGTTACGTGGATTTTCATAATGTTCGATTACTTTTTCGCTGTAAGCCATAACAATTCTGCTCCGTTTATCGCTATCGATAATAATGTATTAGTGATGTGCCCATTGAACTTGATCAAGGTCGATACCATCTTTGAACATCTCCCATAATGGAGACATTTCACGTAATTTACCGATAGATTCATCAATTACTTTAATTGCATGCTCGATTTCTTCATCAGTGGTAAAACGACCGATTGAGAAGCGAATTGAGCTATGTGCCATTTCATCATTTAAGCCTAGTGCACGTAATACGTAACTTGGTTCTAGGCTTGCTGAAGTACATGCAGACCCTGATGAAACCGCTAAATCTTTAAGCGCCATCATTAATGACTCGCCTTCAACAAAGTTGAAGCTGACGTTGAAAATGCCGCAATAACGTTGCTGCATGTCACCATTAATATAAGTTTCTTCAATATGTTTAATGCCATTCCATAACTTGTCACGTAGACGAAGGATACGGGCACTGTCTTCAATCATATCTTGCTTAGCAATCGCGGCTGCTTCGCCTAAACCAACAAGTTGATGTGTCGCTAATGTACCACTACGCATACCACGTTCATGTCCGCCACCATGCATTTGTGACTCTAAACGGATACGAGGCTTACGGCGCACATATAATGCACCTACGCCTTTAGGCCCATACATTTTATGGCCAGAAATTGAAATCAAATCAACTTTAATTGCTTGTACATCAATCGGTAATTTACCAGCACTTTGTGCTGCATCCATATGGAAGAAAATACCTTTTGAGCGACATAATTCGCCAATGGCTTCGATGTCTTGAATCACACCAATTTCATTGTTTACATGCATGATGCTCACTAAAATAGTGTCTTCACGCATGGCAGCTTCAATCACTGACAATGCAATTAAACCGTTTGCACTTGGTTCAAGGTAAGTGACCTCAAAGCCTTCACGTTCAAGCTGACGACATACATCTAACGTTGCTTTATGTTCTGTCTTGCTAGTGATGATGTGCTTGCCTTTCTTGTGATAGAAATGCGCAATACCTTTAATGGCAAGGTTACTTGATTCAGTCGCACCAGATGTAAATACAATTTCACGGTGATCAGCGTTGATTAAATCTGCTACTTGGTTACGAGCAATATCAACTGCTTCTTCGGCTTGCCAACCATAACGATGAGAACGAGATGCTGGGTTACCAAACACACCGTCCATTGTCATAAATTGCACCATCTTGTCGGCAACGCGTTTGTCGACAGGGGTTGTTGCGGCATAGTCTAAATAGATAGGAAGCTTCATCATACACTCCGTACTGAGTAGCCCAAAGGAGGCTACTAACAACGTACATATAAATAGTTATCAATATATGAACAGGAAATTATAAACTAACTCTATGTTCATTCTGCATTTCATCTTGCTTTAGTGAGATAAATTGAACATCTCGTTTGTGCATCAATCCAGCAAGTGTAATGCCATCTAAGAAATCTGAAATTTGTTTACTTAAGTCACCCCATAGCGAATGGGTTAGACAGCGGGTGCCACTTTGGCAGTTCCCTTTTCCCTGACAACGAGTCGCATCGACAGACTCGTCAACAGCATGGACAACCATGCCTACAGAGATATCATTGGCTTCTTGGCCTAGGCGATAACCGCCACCAGGACCACGCACGCTTGATACAAGACCATGTTTACGAAGCTTGGCGAAAAGTTGCTCAAGATAGGAAAGCGATATCCCCTGTCTCTCAGAAATATCCGCTAAGGGAACTGGCCCGGTAGCTGAGTGAATTGCAACGTCCAGCATAGCTGTCACTGCGTAGCGACCTTTTGATGTCAGTTTCATAACGTTATTTGCTCCCATAAACCATAGAGCAATTTCACCATACCCGAGTATTTTAGTCAAGTATTTAACCAAGTAATTTACTCAAGTATTATCTCTCGTTCACATCTAACAATTTAGGTCTTAAAATTTGCAGGGCTATTTAACCTTTTTATAGTGCAAGATTCAATGCCAGCGAGCCATTAAAAGCCCTAATTTGTGATAAATTCGTCCTACTTTTACAAAAATGCTTCAGTTGTTAAAATTTGCAGTACAGAAATAAAAAATCGACACCCAGATAAGTGGGTGTCGATTGTGTCATTTTCAAGTCTACTGATTATATAATCGGGTCAAACTTATCAATTTCTTGAGTACGTTTTTCAGCCGCTTCTTGTTCAGCTTCAGTAAAGTCGTCAACATTCAACTCTGGTAGCTTTTCAGTACAGACTTCACCGCCCATGGTTTGCACCGCTTGGCAAATCTCTTGTACTTTAGAGTCCATTAAATGCATATGATCAAGCATTTGCCCAATGGCACTGGCAACAGGATCTGGGTTGTCTGGCGACACTGCATAGGCATCAAAGCCGTATTTTTTCGCCATGGCGCTTCTACGCTCAGTTTGTTCTTTCGATTGCGCTGAAGGACTTGATACCACACGGCCAGGTATACCCACTACAGTAGTGTCTTTAGCAACATCTTTAACCACTACTGAATTTGAGCCAACTCTTGCGCCATCATGCATCGTAATAGGCCCCAGAATTTGTGCCCCAGCACCAACCACCACATTATTTTGCAGTGTTGGGTGACGTTTTCCCGCTTGCCATGTTGTGCCACCTAAGGTAACGCCATGATAAAGCGTACAATCATCACCAATTTCGGCTGTTTCACCAATCACAACGCCCATACCATGATCGATAAAGAATCGACGGCCAATAGTCGCACCAGGATGAATTTCGACCCCTGTTAACCAACGCGAAAAAGTAGACAAACATCGAGATAGCAGACGCCAATTTGCATTCCAAAGCTTGTTACTGATGCGATGGATCCAAATTGCCTGCATACCAGGGTAGTTCATTAATATTTCGAAACTACTGTTCGCCGCGGGATCGCGGTGATATATAGATTCAATATCTTCTTTTAGTCGCGCAATCACGCCCATATAACAATCCTTAATACGTTAACGTTATGAATCTTTGTTCTCGTCTGATTTCGCGACTTTTTTATCGATTGAAGTCAATATACCGCGCAGAATATTCATCTCCGCAGTTTCAACCCTTGCACGGGCGAATAAACGTTTAAGTTTGGTCATAATCTGCCCTGGATGATTCTTAATAATGAAGTTAGTTTTTGTTAGTGTTGACTCAAGGTGTACATAAAAACGCTGTAAGTCTTCTGCTAACGGGTATTCTTCTTCAACCGTTGCTTTTTCATCTAACGCAAGGTGGGCCATGCGGGTTTCATAACAAATGATTTGTACCGCTTGCGCCAAGTTCAATGAGCTATATTCTGGATTTGCAGGTATGGCTACATGATAATGACACTCTTGTAATTCCTCATTGCTTAACCCGTGGTTCTCACGACCAAAGACAATCGCTACAGGCCCTTTTATCCCTTCAAGAGCAAGTTTTTCACCTGCTTCTTTTGGCACTAGCATTGGCCAATCTAAAGTACGACTTCTGGCACTGGTTGCAATGACTAAGCTACAGTCTTTGATTGCATCTGTTAAAGAATCAACAATAGTGATATCTCGGATTAAATCTGCTGCGCCAGCAGCAAGTGCAATAGATTGCCCATCAGGCTCAACTCTTGGTTCAGCCAAATATAAATTTGATAACCCCATGGTTTTCATGGCTCTTGCTGTAGAACCAATATTACCAGGGTGTGATGTACCCACTAAAACAACGCGTATATTACTCAGCATGAAACTACTTTATTCTTTAAAAAACTATTTTGGAATAGTAACACAAGCAGCAATTAATTCGTTATATGAAAATCTGCATTTGATATAACTGTCAAAAAGCGTATAATATGCCGCTGATTTATTCGTTCTTTAACATCCAGGGGATTGCTATGCATCCGATGCTGACTATTGCCACGCGCGCTGCACGCGCTGCGGGCCAAACTATTATGCGCGCCTACACTGAACTCGACAATGTTGAGATTGATTCAAAAGGTCTAAATGACTTTGTTACGAGTGTAGACAAGGAAGCTGAATCTACCATTACATACCAAATTCGTAAATCTTACCCAGATCATACGATTGTTGGCGAAGAAAACGGTGAAAACCGTGGCACCAATAAAGATTATGTGTGGATAGTTGATCCTTTGGATGGTACCAACAACTTCGTTCGTGGTATCCCTCATTTCGCAGTTTCTATCGCTGTTCAATACAAAGGCAAAATTGAAGTTGCCGTTGTTTACGATCCTGTACGCGAAGAACTGTTCTCTGCCGTTCGTGGTAAAGGCGCTAAAGTTAATGACTTCCGTCTACGTGTAACTAATGTTAAAACACTTGATGGCACCATTATTGGTACTGGTTTCCCGTTCAAAGCTCGCCAACACACTGAATCTTACCTAAACATCTTAGGTGAAGTATTCCCTGTATGTGCAGACATTCGTCGCACCGGTTCAGCAGCACTTGATTTAGCCTATGTTGCCGCGGGTCGTTTTGACGGTTTCTTTGAAATCGGTCTTAAGCCTTGGGACATCGCAGCAGGCGACTTAATCTGTCGTGAAGCTGGCGGTACTGTAGCTGACTTTACCGGAAACCATAACTATATGACTTCAGGTAATATTGTTGCAGGTTCTCCTAAAGTGACTTCCGAGTTAGTTAAAATTATGCGTCCTTTATTAAATGAAGGCTTAAAACGCTAATTTCAATTAACGCCAAAAGCCGCCTTTTATGGCGGCTTTTTTGTATCTGCAGTTCTTTAGCCTTCAATGGCACTGCTAAATAGTGATGATATTGGGATAAATTTATATTATTTGAACTAGATCACTCAGTATTATTCCATTTAGCAGAATATACTGAATTATCAATCAAATTTATAATAAGAGATGTAATAATCATGCCACTCCCTATACTCCGCCAAATAGGTGTTAAAAGCCTTAAAGGCGTCGAACATATCGTTCTTTTCATTATTTCTCTTGCGACCGTCTTTGCCATTGGCGAAGAGGTGATGCATATGTTCGATATTAGAACCGTAGAACTTGCCGATTTGCTACTACTCTTCATTTATCTTGAAGTCTTAGCCATGGTGGTCAATTACCTCGAGTCAGGTAAGCTACCTATCCGCATGCCACTATATATTGCTATTGTGGCACTGGCCCGTTACTTAATTCTTGATATGAAAGATATGGATGACTGGCGCATACTGGCGATTTCTGTTTCAACGATTGTGCTAGCAGCCACGGTCATTGTCATTCGCTGGGGACAACTGAAACTGCCCTACCCTAAAAGCAAAGATTTCGACTAAGCTCACAGAGTAGACACCTTTGTTAATTTATATCAACAAATAAAGCGATAAGTGACTTACTTATCGCTTTTTTTAACGATGTTGATTACTATCACTAATAATGACTAATACTTATGATGGATTAAGCAAACAGGGAGCGATAAGGTTATGTCAAATGAGCCTATAGGGTTTGAAGAAAAAAGAGCTTCTTTAAGAGTCGATATGGAAGCCGAGCGAGTTTTATTGCATTGGATTGACGCTAATGGCCAGCCCCAGGAAGATGCTGGCATTTGTATCGATTTAGCCCGTAAAGGAATTTTAATCGACTATAAAGCGCCGTTTGCCTTAGGCGACTTAATCGCAGTCACCTTCAACCATAACACTGACAAACAAAATACCATCAAAGGCCAAGTATGTCGTTGCCTTGAGTCAAATCCACAGAGTTATCATATTGCCATGCAGTTGCTTTAAACGCTTAAAGCAGTGCAATATCTTTAACATTAAGGTGATACTATGATTATATTAGTCGGCGGCGAAAAAGGTGGTAGTGGCAAAAGTTGTTTAGCGCAAAACCTCGCTGTATATGTAACCGAAACCTTCAATGCCAGTGTATTGATGGTTGATTGTGACCCGCAAAAAACCACCTCAGATTGGATCCAAGCCAGAAATGAACACCCCAGTTTAAAACCCATTAATTGCATTCAATTATACGGCAAAATCCGTAATGACTTACTTAGTCTTAATGAGCGCTTTGAATACGTTATTGTCGATTGCGGTGGTCAAGATAACCTTGCCATGCGCGCAGCGATGTCAGTCGCCACTTACGTACTCATTCCGCTTAGGCCCAAAAGACGTGATTTAAAAACGCTTCCACACATGGAGGACATGCTAAGCACCTGTAAAATGGTCAACCCAAAAATGGTGGCTGCAATAGTCGTCAGTCAATGCCCTGCTCTGCCATCGCAATTTAAGCGTATTTTAGAGGCCAAGGAAGTAGTGCAATCATTTGGCTTAAAAGCGCTAAATGCCATTACCTTCAATCGTAATATTTATGATGACAGCGAAGAAAGTGGCTCGTCAGTGCTTGAGATTGACCCTGAAGGTAAAGCAGCAGTAGAAATTCGCGCCATAGCCGAAGAGCTTTTTGCCATTCCACCAGATAATAGCTTCGAGTTTTAGGTCTGATATGCTGAAGTTTCAGTGTGGTTAACTTAGCACTGAAACATTTCAGCACTAACGTCATCAGCAAGCCAATGTTATAATGTCGGCAAATTGGTAAATTAAGCTGCGTACATGACTCAAGCAAACAATCCTCTTCATGGAATTAAATTAGAAACTATTGTCACTGAATTAGTGGAAAAGTATGGCTGGGAAGAATTAGGCAGCCGCATTAATATTCGCTGTTTTCAAGATAATCCAAGTGTTAAATCCAGCCTCAAGTTTTTAAGAAAAACCGAATGGGCCCGTGATAAAGTTGAATACTTATGGCTAAAAACCAACAAGCTGCCTTTGCCTGCTCCTAAAGTTTATGATGCAGCAAAATCAACGACAAAGGCTCATCAAGGCTCGGGTGCCAAACCTGTGTCCAAAGCGCAAAATAATAAATGCACTGCAGGTGTTAACGCTGATATTTGGGGCAAATAAACACCATTGATAAACAAGCGGTCTGAAACAAACCTCTAACTACCTGTTTATTCGGTAAATAGTACAAAAAAGCCTGATAGTTTAATTAAACCATCAGGCTTTTTTGTAACCGATGAAACTACATAGGGAATTCAAAAATTAATCGCCACACCTGTAACTCCCCATCAGTTTGATAACTCATACCAAATCGGTCTGTACTGAACCATCCCCAACCTAACGGCTTAGACAAGGCTAATGTCACTCCCACTTCATAGGAATATTGCGTAAGCACATTTTCTTGCACTGGGGTAACAAACTTAAGTTTATCGAAATACCAGCGCCCCGCTACAAACAAGCGTGGCTCAACGGTATACTCACCCCAATCCCAGCGTTGATTTAAGCCAAAATCAATGCCAGATTGCAATACAGAATAGCCATCAGAGCTGTCATTGATACTGCTTTTATAGCCAGCATAATAAATTCGGTTAACCCACACCGGATTATATTTGGGTTGTGCCAATTCATATAACGCTGAAAAACCAGTAGAGAAAATCCCCACATTACTGGAATTTGAAAAGTTATGCCCGTAGCCCAAATCTAAATAGGTTTCTAGGGTGAGCTGCTCGTCATAAAACCATTTGTACTCAATCCCTGGGGTTATGGTCATAGTGCCGACACCATCGGGTAGTTCACCTTCTGGCAAGTCACTAAAAGAGTAATTAAAAAAGCCCAATGAAACTGGCAACCTTAGGGTCAGCAGGTGATCATCGGCCTGTTCAATATCAAATGCGAAAGGAATATTGGCCACTGCAGCGCTCTGGCCAGAAGCGCGATAAATCCCGCTGCCAATATAATTTGCAAAAGCATAATGGGAAAGATCGGGGTTGTCAGCATCAAATTGAGCCTGACAAGGTTGAACAACAAAAAGCGCTGCAATAGCTATTACAGCGCTTTTATATAATGGAAATTGATTTGCTTTAAAACCAGTAAACCAACTCAGTAACATGATTTAATCTACGCTATTTCGTCAACTGTTATTTATTGTCATCAATAAAATGGTGTTCTGTCATCATATGACCTAACTCGGTTGATTTGGTTTTTAAATATGCTTCATTGTAACGGTTTTTGCCCACTTGCAATGGAACTCTTTCGCTCACTTCAATGCCAACTGCCTGCATGGCCTTCACTTTACGTGGATTATTGGTCATTAACTTCACTTTGCTAACACCAATTTGAGCTAACATAGGTTCAATCATATCGTACTTACGCATATCAGCTTCAAAACCTAAACGTTCGTTAGCTTCAACAGTATTGGCACCTTGATCTTGCAGTTCGTAGGCTCGGATTTTATTCAGTAAACCAATGCCACGGCCTTCTTGTCTTAAATAAAGAATAAAACCTTGGCCTAATTCAGCAATATTTTGCATTGCAGTTTGCAACTGAAAACCACAATCACAACGCAAACTAAACAAGGCATCACCGGTTAAACATTCAGAGTGAATACGACCTAACATTGGCTCATTAGCATTTAGCTCACCAAACGTTAGCGCAACATGTTCTTTACCGGTTTCGGTATCTTCAAAACCATGCATTGCAAATACGCCCCAAGGCGTAGGTAACTTAGAAGTGGCGATATATTTAATCGACATTGACCAACCTTTCAGACAACGCTCAATTTATGAGTCTCATCATCCATGCAACTGACTTACGTCATAACTAATAGGGATAAACTGGATTAGAATTTTGCTGGGGCAAAACCAGTTACTGCTTTAATATTCATTTCGCGGCCAAGCGCAGTCATTGGATGTACAACAACTAATCCTTTAACTGATTTTTTTAATTTACCCATGTCTGCTTGTTCCGCTTTGGTCAGCACACGACTAAATTTTAGTTCTTTTACATCTTTACCGGCTTTGTTTAATTGACGTGATTGCTGATTTTTCAAACTTGCAATACGTTTTGTTACTGTCGCGATCTCTTTTTTAAACTGCATGATAACCGCTTTATCTTCACGGGCTTGTGCAGCAGCAAGTTTACGGCGAAACTTTTCTGCTTTATCGTTTAATGCTTGCAGTTCTTCTTTTAAATTCATTGTGTTACCTTAAATTTCAACATTGTGCCACTGACACAATAACATGCTCAAACACAGCACTTGTATCAATCCAACACGTTTACGGAGGCGAAGTATAACAGTTCGTTAGACGAAACACATTATCCACAGCAGCTTATGGTTAATCTATTTGAACTAAATCATGAATAATTTGATTACTGCTACCACGCCACTTCAAACTGGGATCCGCTAAATCTTGCTCGAACTTGCCATCCACTAACACATCTACATAGTCTAATACTTGCAGTTGTTTGAGGGACATTTGATCGAGCTTGTAGCCACTCCATAGCCAAATGTCTTTATCTGGGCATTGTTGTTTTACCCGTTTAACCAAAGACAAAATGCTGTCGAGATTAGCTGGGAATAATGGGTCGCCACCAGAAAGTGATAAACCACGGCGCTTGATACGAGTATCATTTAAATCAGCAATAATTTGATCTTCCATCATTTGGCTAAATTCATGGCCTGAACGAGGATCCCAAGTAGACTGATTATAACAACCACGGCATTGATGCTCACAACCTGAAACAAACAAGGTCGCGCGGGTACCTGGGCCGTTGATCACATCGATAGGAAAATACTGATGGTAATTCATAATCACTTCTCTTACTGCTCATTGTCGCGTAAACACTCACGCTGTAAACCTATTTGCATCACTAAGGCCAAACCAAAACAAGGCGCTTAAAGCGCCTTGTTGGGTTAATCACGGAATTAGCTTTGCTAACTTCATGAATTTGCTATTTATAAATGCTTAACGCGGCGTTTAACTTCTTCTTGCTTACCATAGTTAAATGGTCTTGCATCAGGGCTGCCTAGATAACCACATACACGACGGGTTACCGACACACGGCTTGGCTCATGGTTGCCACATTTAGGGCACACAAAACCTTTACTGGTACAGTTAAACTCACCAACGTAACCACAGTCATAACATTCATCGATTGGGGTATTGGTACCGTAATAAGGCACTCTGGTGTAACTGTAATCCCAGACGTTTTCTAATGCTTCAATATTGTGCTGCATGTTCGGGAACTCACCGTAACAAATAAAGCCACCATTGGTGATTTCTGGGTACGGTAATTCAAACTCAATTTTATCGTATGGATTGACTTTCTTTTCGACGTCTAAATGGAAACTGTTAGTGTAGTAACCTTTATCAGTAACCCCTGCAACCACACCAAACTCTTTGGCATCTAGCTGGCAAAAACGACTACATAAGTTTTCACTTGGGGTGCTGTATAGGCTAAAGCCATAACCTGTTTCTTGTTTCCACGCTTCAGTCGCGCGCTTCATCACTGAGATAATTTCAATGGCTTTAGTGCGTAACAGCTCGCTATCAAACACGTGCTCATCAGTACCATAAAGTGCATTAATGGTTTCATGTAAGCCAATGTAGCCTAATGAGATTGACGCGCGGCCATTTTTAAAGATTTCAGACACATCATCATCTGCATTTAAACGAACACCACAAGCACCTTCCATATATAGGATTGGTGCAACACGCGCTTTTACACCCACTAAGCGGGCAATACGGGTATCGAGTGCTTTACGAGCGAGTGTCATTCTCTGTTCTAATAAGGCAAAGAAAGCGGTTTCGTCGCCCTTGGCTTCAATGGCGATTCTAGGTAAGTTTAAGCTGACAACACCTAAGTTGTTACGCCCTTCATGAATTAACTCACCATTTTCTTCATAAGTTCCTAAGAATGAACGACAACCCATTGGCGTTTTAAATGAACCAGTAACGCGTTCAACTTGTTCATAATTAAGAATATCTGGATACATGCGCATGGTGGCACACTCTAATGCTAACTTCTTCACATCGTAGTTAGCATCAGCAGCTTTATGATTTAGGCCATCACGAATAGCAAAAACCAGTTTTGGGAATACCGCTGTTTTACGGTTTTTACCTAGACCTGCCATACGTACTTTAAGAATCGACTTTTGAATTAAACGCGCTTCCCAGCACGAGCCTAAGCCAAAACCAAAGGTCACAAATGGCGTTTGGCCATTGGCGGTATGAAGGGTATTTACTTCATATTCTAAAGACTGGAATGCGTCGTAACATTCTTTTTCAGTTTGCGCCATGGCAAAGGCTTCAACATCTGCTACGCCCCACTCTTTACCGATAACCAACTGCTTTTGATAGCTCTTTTGAACGAACTCAGCTAATACTTCATCAATGCGGTTAATGGTGGTGCCGCCATAGATATGGCTAGCCACTTGGGCAATAATTTGCGCAGTTACTGCAGTCGCAGTTGAAATTGATTTAGGGGTATCAATTTCAGCATTACCCATTTTAAAGCCATGGGTTAACATGCCTGCTAAATCAATTAGCATGCAGTTAAACATTGGGAAGAATGGTGCATAGTCTAAGTCGTGATAATGCAGTTGACCTGACTCATGTGCAGCAACAATATCTTTTGGCAATAGATGCGACTTGGCATAATGTTTGGCCACGATGCCAGCAAGTAAATCCCGTTGAGTTGGAATAACTTTAGCGTCTTTATTGGCATTTTCATTTAAAATCGACGCGTCGCTTTGTTCAACCAAACCACGAATTTCGCAGTTCAATTTACTTTTGGCTTCACGGCAAATATCACGGTCGTGACGATACTCAATATAATGACGCGCAACCTCTTTATGAGGACCTTCCATTAATAAGTTTTCAACTAAAGCTTGTAAATGATGGATCTCAACTTCTTCATCGTTAGCAACTTGATCTCTAATCACACAAGCGACTGTTGAAGCATAGTCTTCATCAGCACTACCTGTAGCAGTTTCCATTGCTGCAACAATGGCATCCTTGATCCGCGACTCATCAAATAGAGTACGACAACCGTCCCTTTTAATTACTACAGGCATTACTTTTACTCCTTTTATGCACAGGATATAAACACTATATATCCACACATAATTATCAACAAACACAATATATGGTGCATTAGGCAATAATAGGCACTAAAAATCCATGATCTAGATCATGTTTTGATGAAGGGGAACAAAATGAAAAAAATTACTGCCAAGCTCAACACTATTTAGAAAAGTTGAACTTGACCAGGTTATAAAAAGCAGCTACTGAGTGCTGAAACGCCTATAAATAGATTGCTATTTATTACAGATTTAAACTGGTAATTGCAGGCTTATACGAATAGTTATCGCAGATTTATACAAATAGTTATCACAGATTTATACTGGTATATTGATGCTTAAACAGGTCATTTCAACCGTTAAAAATCAGTATGATTAAAGCAAAGCGCTTTAATTGGCGTTAATCATTTGGGCTAATACCAAGGGCTGCATAAATTAAATGCGCAGATTGGCGCACAGATTGACGGCCTGCTTCTATCGCTTCATCAGCACGATGAAACTCCATGGTACCGATATCAGCAAGCTGTGGCACTAAACACACATCCGGTGGATCGCCCATTAATCTGGCGCGTTTATGGCGCTGCTCTAAAATATCCATTGATTGCGACATCACCGCAATCATCCCAGGGTGAGATTTCGTGCTTGTGGAAAACTTTTCTGAGAAACTATTTATATACTCTTTACCTTTACCTAGCAGATCCATAAACGCCGACTCTGGCTCTTTGGCCACTAATTGCTTTTCAATTTCAGTGGGCGCACAGCTGGTCATTTGTTGAGGCAACATATGCATACTATTACGGCGGTGACCATTTAAGTCCACTGCAATCACTACATCAACGTCCATGGTGCGGCACATTGACACTGGCACAGGGTTTACCACTGCGCCATCCACTAACCAGCGATCATGCAATTGTACTGGGGGTAAAAAGCCCGGCATTGAACACGAGGCTCTTACCGCATGACGTAAATCGCCTTCTTTGAACCAAATTTCTTGGCCAGAATATAAATCGGTCGCCACTGCCGCAAACGGCTTTTGCAATTGCTCTATTTTTAGATCGCCTATTCGACCAGCTAAAACATCAAATACTTTTTCACCACTGATTAAGCCACCTTTGCGCCAGCTTAAATCCATTAAGCCTAAAACATCCCAACTAGAAAACCCACTCACCCACTCATGTAACTCTTCTAAATGATCATTAGCATAAGCTGCGCCCACCAGAGCCCCAACAGAGCAGCCAGCAATCTTTTCAGGGTGGATCCCCATGGCGGCCAGCTCTTTTATCACCCCAATATGAGCCCAGCCCTTAGCCGCGCCACTACCGAGGGCGATCCCAACACGAAGTGATGATTTATTTTCTTTTGAAGCCTTAGACATTTACCAAACCCTTAACCATTTTTGCACACCTAAGTAGCTTATCTTACGCTTAAGCTGTTGGCTATCAAGTCGCTTACACGTTATAATATCTGGCTATCATTTTTTAGGGGATTTACCTTTGTTATTTACCGATTTTTCTTTAGATAAACGCTTACTAGACAGTCTAAAGCATATGGGCATTTCTGAGCCAACAGAAATTCAGCAGCAAGCCCTGCCAATTGCCCTAGCGGGTAAAGATTTAATGGCATCATCTAAAACCGGTTCAGGTAAAACCCTGGCGTTTTTATTACCTGCTTTGCAGCGGGTAATATCGACTAGGGCCCTCTCTAAAAAAGACCCTCGCGTTCTGATTTTATTGCCAACCCGTGAACTTGCTCAGCAAGTCTATGGTCAATTACGTTTACTGGTTGCCAATACCCAATATAAAGCCATTAGTATTTTAGGTGGCGAGAACTTTAACGATCAAGCAAAATCGCTATCTCGTGACCCACACTTTATTGTGGCAACACCTGGGCGTATTGCCGATCATCTTCAACAGCGCCACTTATACCTAAATGGCTTAGAGTTACTGGTACTTGATGAAGCCGATCGCATGTTAGATCTTGGTTTTGCGCCACAACTTAAAGCCATTAATGACGCTGCAGATCATAAGCGCAGACAAACCTTGATGTTTTCAGCGACATTAGATCACGATGACATCAATGATATCGCCGCAACATTATTAAAGACCCCTAGCCATGTGGCTATTGGCGCATCGCATGCAGAGCATAAAGATATTGTTCAGCGCATCTTTTTAGTTGACCACCTTGATCACAAACAAGCCCTGCTGCAGCATATTTTAAAACATGAGCAACACAAGCAAGTGATCATTTTTACTGCAACTCGCTCAGACACTGACAGACTCGCCAAACTATTGTCTGCTGAAGGGCTAGAAACCGCTGCGCTCAGTGGTGACTTAAGTCAGTCAGCACGTAATCAAATTATGGACAAATTCAGCCGTGGCCAACAAAAGATTTTAGTCACCACAGATGTTGCTTCTCGCGGGTTAGACTTATTAAATGTGTCATTAGTAATTAACTTTGACATGCCAAAGTTTGCAGAAGAATATGTTCACCGTATTGGCCGTACTGGCCGCGCAGGCGCTAAAGGCGATGCTATTTCATTAGTAGGCCCGAAAGACTGGGATAGCTTTAAGAAAGTACAGGTGTTCTTACGTAAGAACTTTGACTTCTCAACTATCGCAGGCCTTGAAGCTAAATTTAAAGGCTTAAGAGACAATCCTAAGGCATCAAGCGCCAATGCAAAATCAGCTGATGCCAATACAGGTAATGCCAAGCGTGTCGCTAGCAAGAAGCCAAAAGTGGCGCCTAAACGCGACAAGCGCTTTGCCACCGGCATTGATATTGGTGACGCACCAATGCGCCGTAAAGCAAAACCAGCAAAAATTATCGAAACTGATGATTCAATTGTCAGTGACGAAGAATAACCGTAATTTTGACAGCATGAACATATTTGAGCACAGCTCAACAACATGCCAAATAAACTCGCTCTAAGTAAGGTATAACATGAAGATTTGTGGTGTAGAATTAAAAGGTGGCGAAGCCATCATCAGCTTATTAAATTATGAGAAAGAGTCATTCAACGTACCGGAATGTCGTCAAATCTCGTTCAGCATTTCAAAATCTGTTGAAACAGAATCAATTCGTGAATTTCATTTTGCTTTCCATAAATTAATGGAAGATTACAAAGTTGATGAAATCGTGATTATTGAACGTGAACAAAAAGGCAAGTTCTCCGGCTCTGCTACTAGCTTTAAACTTGAAGCAGCAATTCAAATTACTGAATTACCAGTAGCGATTATTAGCCCAGTGACTATCAAAGAAGAGCTAAAGCGTAATCCGCCACAAGCCGATCTTGATACCCTTGAGCTTAAACGTGTGCAATTACCTGCTTTTGAAGCCGCATACGCTCAGCAAAACCGCCACATGTATGGCAAAATCTAACTCAGTTTGAATTAGATTTTCTTGTGAGTAAGCTGCTTTATGGCCTGTTTGTGGGTAAAAGCAGCTTACTGATAAGCTTAAAGTAAGCAATAAA
Organism: Shewanella sp. 6_MG-2023; assembly: GCF_030547195.1. Taxonomy (NCBI): domain Bacteria; kingdom Pseudomonadati; phylum Pseudomonadota; class Gammaproteobacteria; order Alteromonadales; family Shewanellaceae; genus Shewanella; species Shewanella sp. 6_MG-2023. The sequence continues at coordinate 37,878 of NZ_JAUOQU010000015.1, forward strand.
TATCCCTATGAATTCAAGAAAATCCGCCTCATTTTCCACTCCTGTTACATCAAAAAAAGTCAGACCAAGTGCGCCGCCGAAAATGACGGTAAAAGCGGTTAATCAAGCTACAGCGACTAAACTGGCGGCTAAGCAAGCCCTAGCAAGCCTGGTAACCAGTGATGAGGTAAAGGCCAAAAAACAGCAAACAGCCCAGCTTAAATACATTGCCGGTTATTCAGCCCAAACCATCGAACAGGTAAAAGGCTATATTGCCAATGACAGCTTAGCTGCCGTGCTATTAAAGCGTTACCCAAGTGTGCACGATATACGCACTGATAAAGCGCTTTATGACTACACCATGGTGTTTAAACAGCAATTCTTAAAACAGTCTGCGCCGCTTTCTAAAGTGGTTTTTGACGACAAAATCACCCTCAGTCATCAAGCCTTAGGCCTACATACCTACGCCAATCGCGTACAAGGCAGTAAGGTCAAAGCTAAGAATGAAATTCGAATTTCATCACGACTACGCCATGTGCCTGAGCCATTACTGAGAATGGTGGTGGTGCACGAATTAGCCCACCTTAAAGAAAAAGATCACAACAAAGCTTTTTATCAACTGTGCGAATATATGACCAGCGATTACCACCAGCTGGAATTCGACTTACGCTTATTACTGACCTGTATTGAGCTAGGAAAAGCCCCTTATTAAGCTTAAGATATTCATAAACCTATTTTCTTAGGAGGGTATTAATGTATGTAGCAAGCTTTAGGGGCGACAATCGTCGCACTCGAAAATACAAAACCGAAAAAGCAGCCATGAAAGCCATTCGTAATTGGCTTAAGGATAATCAACTTAAAGGGTTTTCGGTGGGTTTGATGGGACCCGATCTGGCGCCATGCGAATTTAATGATTGGGAGTTAATCCCATTTGAAGAACCCAAATCGGTATCTTTTTATTCATCTCAAAAATGGTTAAGCCTGCGTCTAAACGCTTTTGAAAAGTACGGCTCAGTTTGTCAGTGCTGCGGCACTAGCCCACAACATGGCGCAGTCATGCACGTTGACCACATCAAACCTCGCTCCAAATATCCTGAACTTGCGCTCGATATCGATAACCTACAAGTGTTATGCGATCAATGTAACCTTGGTAAATCAAATCACTCAGAAACCAAATGGCGCAAATAAAAAACCACTTTCAAACGAATTAAAAGTGGTTTTAATTTAACGATAAAAAGATTAAATGGGTTAACCTAAATCCATCATCATTTGTTTGGTTTTCACCAGTTGCTTAAAGGCGTTCATTTGCTTTTTAGGCAATACCGAGGCTTCAATGATACTCACCTTCATTGGGTTAACTGGGCGACCATTAACATGAAACTCATAATGTAAATGTGGTCCCGTCACCCGACCTGTGCTGCCTGATAAGCCAATCACCTGCCCGCGTTTAACCCGCTGGCCTTTTCTGACCAAGAACTTCGACATATGCAAATAGCGGGTTCTAACATTATTGTCGTGTTCAATCACAATATACTTGCCTGCAAAGCGATGATTAGTGACCATTGACACCACACCATCCCCTGGCGCTACCACTCTGGTGCCAGTAGGAGTGGCAAAGTCAGTACCGTTATGTGGCGAGGTTCTGCCAGTAACAGGGTGCTTACGGGTCGGATTGAAATGTGAAGATAAGCGATACTGCCTTTCCAGCGGTATTCGCTGAAAGGCACTGGCTAGACCTTGGCCTTTGTCATCATAAAAATTACCATCCACATTTTGAAAGGCGCTAATATTTCTACCTCTGGTTTCAATACGCACTGCTTCTAATTTACTGGCTCCGGTGGATACGCCTTCAATAAATTGATCATTCATTAATACTGAAAATTGATCACCTGCACGCAAATCACGGGAGAAATTTAGCTTGCTTGAAAGTAGCGTTTCTATGGTTTGAATTTGCGCTGCAGTTAAACCTGAGCGCTGGGCCGATAAATAAAATGAGCCATTGATATCCCCACTAATAATACGGTTTTGCCAAATGCCTTCTATATTGACCTCATTAACCTCGTAACTGCCATCGTCAAAACGGCTAAATACCACTTGGTAAGCTGGATTAAAATACAACTCTAGTTTGGTTAGGTTTTGCTGTTCGTCTTGCCAAAATCGAATACGATTACCCGGCGATAATGTATCTAATGCCAGTACATTTAAATCAGCTTCAAGCACTTTGTACATGGTCTGTTGACCAATACCAGCTATTTCAAATAACTGACTTAAGGTGTCACCTTGCTCAATAATACGTTCAAATGTCGGCGCAACCGGCTCACTAATCTCAACCGGAGTATGATTGGCTACCTGTGGGATCAAGGCTTCGATATCAAGGGCAACAGGGATCCGCTGCGAGGCAAATTCTTGCGGGGTTGGCCACAGTAATGCCGCCGCGACAATAAACACGCTTGCTAGCAATAATTTTCGATGTAATGTGGGTAAGTTTTGCGCTTTACCAACCAGCGTTTGTAGCTTATCCATTTGAGCTGAAAGCAATCTCGTGTCCGCCCTACTGCACGTATTAATATACGTATAAAAGAATGTATACTTAAGCACTAGTTTAATGAGTGCTTAAGTACTATATACCAAGGGGGAGTTATATCAAAAAAGACTGCAAATACAAATATAAAAACTCACCACGCCTGCATAACTTTGAACTAGGCAATTGAAAGTAACTGAGATGGGAAAAGACTGTTATCAGTCATGATGTTTTTAATTTACATCTATTACTCGCTTAATTAACCTAAAAGCGCTGCAACAATGGCAGCTTTTTACTCAGCATGGTTGATTTATCATTAGAATTTATTGACCTAAAAATAACCCTACCCCAAAGCAAATAATGAGGCTGCATTAACCTCAAGTGACGGTTTAGTTGTTAGCCTAGCCGCGAGTCTGAGCGATAAGCTTTAGAGACAAACTTAAGCCAATTCGACATCGCTATTAACTTTATATTCACTCTGCAACTTACTGACTCCAAGTCCATTCATTTTATGCACTTTAATTTGCACCCCAATGCGCTCTTTCATCGCTTCAATGTGGCTGATCACACCAATCATTTTGCCTGAAGCATTAAGGTTATCTAGCGCATCAAGGGCGGTATCTAAGGTTTGACTGTCTAAGGTGCCAAAGCCCTCATCCAAAAATAACGAGTCGATACTGGTTTTATGACTGACTAAATCCGATAACGCTAACGCTAATGCCAAACTGACTAAAAAGCTTTCACCACCTGATAAGGTGCGAGTATCTCGAATTGCATCGCCTTGCCAGGTATCCAATACTTGCAGCTCTAGATCTACCGATTGTTTGCGCTCAAGCAAATAGCGTCCTTGAAGCCTATCCAGCTGCCGATTAGCCAAAGTAACCAGATGATCTAATGTCAGCCCTTGGGCAAACTTTCTGAATTTATCGCCTTTTTGCGAACCGATGAGTGAGTGTAAATAGGCGATATCATCATAAGCTTGTTTGGCTTGGTTAAGCTCTAACAGCATTTGCTGCTGACTTAGGCGCTTTTGTTTATCGTCATCCAGTAAATGGTTCACTTGCCATAAGGTTTGTTTTATCTCACCTAACTGGGTCTCGACTTGTTGATGCTGCAAACTGACCTGTGCTAAATAGCCTTGTGCAGATTCTTGCTCTGACTTTAGCTCTGAATCTAGATCAGCCCCTTGAAGTAAGACTTTGTCTGAGCCTTGTTGCTGCTTTTCAGTCGTTAGCTGCTCATAACCAAATTGCTCTGCTTGGGTCATTAACGCTGTTAATTGCTGCTTGGCTTGTTCTACCAAGGTGCGCGCTTTTAACTGCTGCTCATTAAGTTGCTGCTGCAAGTTAATTAACTGCTCACGCTCAGCCTGAGGAATAATGGCTTGCTCAAATTCCGCTTGGCTGGCAAATGGGCTTTGGCTTAATTGCTGCTGCCACTGCTCGGTTGCCGCGGTTAACTCAGTCAATGCCACTGCAATTTGTTTATTAACGGCTTCAATATGCGCCTTAACATTATCTTGCTGCTGCTGATATTGATTCAATTGGCTTTGTAGCGCTGTTAACTGGCTTTCTGCTTGCTCAAGCATGGCTTGGCTAGCCTGCTTTTCAGTTAATGTTTGCTTATCGGCAAATAGCTGCTGCCTTTGGCTCGTCAACTTGGCTAACTCAGCTGCAACTTCAGTTAATTGCGCTTGCTGCGACTGTGATTGCTGCAACGCCTCTTCTAGTTGACTCGCCTGGGTTTGCTGTTGCTGCTGCAATAATTGTAATTGCTGCTGTGCTTCAAGTTGCTGATCGCTTGCTTGCTGCCACTGCATTATTTGTTGTTCAAGGGCGCTTAACCACGCTTTAAACCCAGCCATATCTGGCATAGACTCTGCGGTTTGCGCAATTGAATCGCTTAATTCAGTCACTAGGTTATTAAGGGTTTTATTCACCTCAATAAGCTGCAGCTCAGCGTCCTGTAAGCCATTGTTGCAGCTTGTATGCTCTTGGGCTAATAAGCTTAATTGGTGCTGTTGTTGCTCAGCGGCGTTATTCGCTTGCTGGTACTGATCGTTTTGTTGTTGCAGGTGAGTTTTAGCCTGCCTGATATCGGCTAATCGCTGGGATAAGTTTTGCTGCAACTGCGCCATTTGCGCTACATAATCACTCAGCTGGCTATCATCAATAGCAAATGCAATTCCAAGTTGCTGACAAGTTTGCTGCCAGTCCTGTTGTAATTGCTGACTCTGCGCCGTTAGCTTAGCCACCGCTTGTGAGGCTGACTCATATTGTAACTGCAAGGTTTGCAATGCCAATTTAGCTTGCTCGCCTTGGGTTTTAATCTTATCTAATTGCGCGCTAGTTTGTTGATGGCGCAGCTCTGTTTGCGACAAATCAACCGCTTGATATTCACTCACTAAAGGGTGATCCAACGAGCCACATAAGGCGCATGGCTCACCTTCTACTAACTTAGCCCGATGCTGGGTTAAATCAGCAATATGTTGCTCTTGTTTTAGCAAGCTTGTTAAGTCTTTTAATTGCTGATTTTTATCTGTCCACAAGGCTCGTATTTGGGTTAACTCAGCTTGCTTTAACTCAATATCGTGTTGGGTTTGCGCGTTTTGCTGGCGATGTTGATTAAGATCTAATTGCAATTCACTGTAACGAGTCGACAAGTGTTCAAGCTGACTGCGCTTTGGCTGCTGAGTCACTATGTCATTATATTGCTGCTCAATGAGTGCTTCTTCATCACCGGCTAACAAGGTCTGTAATTGCAGCTGGGCTTGTTGGCGGCTGAGTTGATATTGTCCAAGTAACTGTTGCTCACTGGTTACTTGCGCTGTCAGTGTGCTTTGCTGCTGTTGGAGCTGAATTTGCTGTTGCTGAAAACGGGCAATTTGTTGCGTCAACTTAGTTTGCTGAGTCACTTGCTCGGCGTAGTTAGCATATTGCTGCTGCCACACACCAAGGCGAGTTTGGATCAACTTGCCCTGGGGATATTGGTTGATGACTTGCTGCTGCTGGGCTTGTAATGCCGTAACGGTTTGAATTTGTCCGCCGATGGCCTGCTGCTTTTGCTGTAATTGCTCTAGCAGCTGGGTTTGTTGCTGCTGAGACTGTAACTGCTGAGCATGTTTAAAGCTCACTTGCTCAATTTGATTATCAAGTGGCTGCACCTGAGTATCAATTAGCGTCACTAAATCCGTATGTTGCTGCTTAGCTAAACTAAAGTGCTGAGACTGCAACTGTTGCTCAGTGGCGATTTGACTTAATTGTGCGCTGGCCTGTTCAAGCTCAGTATTGCGCTGCTGTAACTGCTTTTGCAACTGTGCATGGCTGTTTTCAAGTTTGCTCATGCCTTCAAATAACGGAATTAAGCTTTCAGCTGGCTCACTGGCAGCTAACTTAGCTAAACTCGCTTGCTGGGCTTTAAGTTCAGTCTGCGCTAGTTGTAATTGTTGCTCACTGGCAAGATGTCGCTCAGTTGCTTGCTCAAGCTGCTTAGCCCACGTGACTTGCAGCTGCAGTTGCTGCAGTTGTTGCTGGCATAAATCGGCTTGCTCAATTAACTGAGTTTGCTCTATTTGTTTAAGGCTAATACTGTCATCATCTAGTAATTCAACGCTGTTTGATTTAGCTTCAAGCAAGGCAAGCTCCTGCTTTGATTGGCTAAATTTTTGATGTACTTGCTCCGAGATAAGCCCGTATATTTCTGTGCCGGTAAGCTCTTCAAGTAACTCAGCCCGTTCATTAGCTTTGGCATTTAAAAAGGCGGCAAAATGACCTTGGGATAACATCATCGATTTAGTAAATCGCGCGAAATCTAATCCGGTAATGGCTTCGGTTAATTCGGTTTTATGCTTAATTTGGCTGGCAAGAATTTTACCATCTTCAAGTTGCGCTAACTCAACTTGGGCATCTTGTAAATTGCCATCAACTTGACCACGGGAGCGTCGTTGGCTCCAAAAGGCGCGATACGCCTTACCTTTCACTTCAAACTCAACCTCGGCCAGACAATCGCTGGTGCCACGAGTCATGAGCTCATTGGTGGTTTTTGAAATTACCCCTAAGCGCGGGGTCTGATGATACAGCGCTAAGCAGATAGCATCTAAAATGGTTGTTTTACCCGAGCCTGTAGGGCCAATAATGGCAAACAGGCCGTTTTCTTTAAATGGCGACTGGGTAAAATCAATTTTCCACTCATTTTTTAATGAGTTAATATTTTTAAAACGCAGGCTAAGGATTTTCATTATTTTGCCTCCTCAACATGTTGCGCTGTGCCATTAAGCTGCTCATTCATTTCATCAAGGATAATATCAAACTGTTGTTTTACCCGTTCAAGTCGCTGTTGCTGCTCGGGTTCTGAAAAGTCTTCTTGGGCTAAACGGCGCTCAAACACTTCTGTGACGCTTAATTCAGTTAAGGTTTCATTATCCATTTGCTGAATTTGCTGTTGGCGCTGGCTACGAGCACGCTTAAGTTGCAGTACTTCTACAGGTAAGGCGTCGGTCAATTCGGCTATTCGGCTTTGTAAGTCGGTTAAAAAGTCTTGCTCGGCCACTTCGATACTCAGCCAAGTGACTTGATCGCAGCCTTGCTCAACTAAGGTTTCAAGCTGGGATGCGATTTCGGCCAAGCTGCCTTTTACACTTGCCATGGCTTGAAACTTGGGCACTTCAAGGGCACTGACCTCGGCTAATTTAGCCTTATCAAACTCAACCAAATACACACTTTTTTGACTGTTAAGTTCATCAAAACTTAAACTGATTGGCGAGCCGCTATAGCGAATATGCTCTGTTTTGGCGATTTTTTGCGGTCGATGAATGTGGCCTAGTGCAATGTAATCCGCTGCAGGAAACAAGTTGGCATTAAATGCATCAAGGCTACCAATGTAAATGTCTCGCACCGACTCACTGGTGCTGGCACCCACTGTGGTTAAATGCCCTGTGGCAATAATGGGTAATGGCGTAGTTTGCTGGTTATTAATTGCTTGGGCATGAGCAAAACAGCGCTGATATAAATCGGCGATTTCATTAGCTAACTTTCGCTGTTTATCTTCACTGGACTCACCCGACTCACTTAATACTATATCTCTAGGGCGTAAATACGGTAGCGCACATACAATCGCGCAGGGGTGATCATGACTATCAGCCACTAACAACACATGCTCAGCTGCGTTATCAAGTGCACCTGGGATAACCGTGGCATTTAAGCACGCCAGCAACTGCTTTGACTCACCTAAGGTAGCAACAGAGTCGTGATTACCACCAAGAACGATAAGCTTACAATTTGTTGCTTGAATATCGACAATAAATTGATTGTACAAACTGCGGGCATAACTTGGCGGCGTGCCAGTATCAAAAATATCGCCAGCGACAATCAGTGCATCAACCTGATGCTGGCTAATTTGTGCTAACAACCACTGCAAAAATGCCTTGTGCTCAACAGCGCGACTTTTACCGTAAAAGTTTTGACCAAGGTGCCAATCAGATGTGTGAATAATGCGCATGAAAACCTTTTCTGTTCGATGTGTTGTTATTGAAATCTGTCATAAAACGCTTAATTAGTCTGGAGGTATAAGTCACTTACCCGTACTGCGCCCACAATAATTTAAAGCTCATTAAAAATGCCATGGTGATCACCAGCGGTTTAATAATTTTTACCCCTTTGGTCATCACTAAGCGTGAGCCAAAAGTTGCGCCGATAGCTTGCCCGACTAACATAATAAGCCCTAATAAAACCGCCACTTGGCCGCCAATCATAAAAAAGATTAACGATGACACATTAGTAGCAAAGTTAAGCACTTTGGCATGGGCGGTGGCTTTAGCCAGTCCGTAACCTGCCAGTGACACAAAGGCTAAAGCAAAGAAACTGCCGGTTCCGGGTCCAAAAAATCCATCATAAAACCCCACCCCAAGAGCGGCAGTAAAAGCAAACATGGCAGGTGTCAGCACTTGTTGTTTATCTTCTTCTGAGATTTTTTTAGAAAACAAAAAATAACAGCCAATGGCGAGGATAAGAAATGGTAATACCAGTTCTAATACGGTGACATCAATCATTTGTACAATAATGGTGCCCACTGCAGCGCCAATAAACGCGCACACAATGGATAAGCGTGCTTGTTTTAAGTCAACCATGCCTTTGCGAATAAAGTACAAGCTAGCAAAAAAGCTGCCGCCACAAGCTTGCAGCTTATTAGTACCTAAAGCCGCAGCTGGCGGTAAACCCGCCCACATCAATGCAGGAATAGTGAGTAAACCGCCACCACCGGCAATGGCATCAATAAAACCCGCCAATATGGCGACGAAAAATAATATAACAGCAATTTGTAGGGTTAACTCGAACATTAGATAGGTCTATAAATCAAAATAATACGCTATTAGACCTGCTTTAATGGCAAAATTCAAAAGCTATCTGCATTAGATTGTGCCTTAGTTTATCCAAACGTTTACGTCGCTATTTTTAATAACACAGAGCCTGTGAACATTTAATAATTGTTGACAGATATCGGCTAAAAAACGCAAAAAGGTAACCTAAGTTACCTTTTTATTAGTGAGTAAAGTGATTGCGCTTTTTAACTGCGATTAACAGTGCAATTAAAAGCCCCAGAACAAGTTGGTGATTAAAAACAGCACCAACATACTTATGAAGTTAATAATCATACCTGCACGCATCATTTCAGATTGCTTGATATAACCTGAGCCAAAGACAATGGCATTAGGCGGCGTGGCGACAGGCAACATAAAGGCGCAAGAAGCTGCAATACCAATCACCACTGAAATCATCACTGGCGATAAACCTAAGGGCTCAGCAATTGCAGCAAAAACTGGCACCAGCAATGCGGCGCTAGCCGTGTTACTGGCAAACTCAGTTAATAACACCACAAAGGTAATCACTGCAATCATAAATAGCGCCATGTGGGCATCGCCAAAAATATCTGTCACAAAGTGGGCTAAAAACACACTGGTGCCTGTGGCTTTTAACACTGCACTTAACGTGAGGCCACCGCCGAACAGGATAAGTACTCCCCAGTCCGTGGTCGATTCGATTTTTTTCCAGTCCACTAATTTAAGGCTGGCAAGCACAACTACCGCACCTAAAGCAACAATGGTATCAAACTTACTGATCCCACCAAGTGCTTGGGCTAATGGTTTACTGAATATCCAACCACAAACTGTAGCTAAAAATATAATCAGGGTTAATTTTGCACTAACGGTCATTTTTACATTTTCTGTTTTTATCTCACACACAGTCGATAAATCAGGTTTTAAAAATAGATAAAGCGCGATTAACATGCTTGGTAACATAATAGCCACAGTGATTAAACCAAACTCGAGCCAATCACTAAAGCTTAAGCCCACTTGTGCCGCAGCAATGGCATTAGGCGGACTGCCCACTAGGGTACCAATTCCACCAATGTTGGCAGAATACGCGATTCCCAGTAGCACGAACAAATAGGTTTTACGGTACTGTTTAAAATCCAGTTGATGCAAAATACCCAAGGCTAGTGGCAGCATCATTGCGGCTGTTGCCGTATTACTGATCCACATCGACAGCACTGCGGTCACTAAAAACAGTAACATACAAGCAATACTCAACTTACCTTGAGACAGCAGCAACACCTTTTGCGCAATTAAGCGGTCAATGCCCTGATGATTTAGCGCCGCCGCCAACACAAAACCACCAAAGAATAAGAAGATAATCGGGTTAGCAAAATTACTCATGGCGGTGGAAGTATCAAACACCCCCAAAAACACCGCTAATATCGGAATTAAAATGGCGGTAATACTGATATGAATCGCTTCGGTTAACCATAGAATAGCTGCAAAAATAAGTAGCGATAGACCGGTATTGACCCCTTGTTCAAAGGGTAATAAATGATATAGCAAGGCAAACAAGGCAATGTTGCCAAACAAGATGATGAAGTCAGTTTTATTGTTTTTGGTTGTCGTCGACTTTGTTGGGCAGTTTTCCATTAAAGCGTTCTCCCTTATTTTTTAATGACAACAATGTAAACAGAGTAATAGGTAAGATAAAGCATTGTTTTTGGTTGCTTGATTACATAGTCAAGCCTGCGCGGCGTGAGATGAATCCCATTACCAGCCACTGTTGTGACGCGCAACAATAGTAACACTAGATGTATTGTGGTTATTAAGTTTCAAATTGACGGAATTCGCCATTTAGTACTCTCAAACTGAATGTTTATTAGCGTTTAAATAATGTGACATAGATCTAGCTGGCCCAGGATAAACTTGTAATAAGACAAAATTAATTAGCGTTTCGTGATCTGTAATAACCATAAGTGGTTTTAAATGCCGCTTAGAGAAATGATAAAATAGTGATGGGTGATGGGTGATGGGTGACGGGCTATTAATAGTAAAACTAGCTTAGCAAAAAAGATCCTTTAGCAGCAGGAATGCTCAATAGGGGCGTTTAAAAAGTAAAATAAAAACTCAGTAAGGCACATCCGCCTTACTGAGTATTAGTCGTTATGCGATTATACGATGCAATAACGCGAGCTTAGATTTCACCCGTCACAATGCAGTAACCAGTAACGGCCTCTTCACCGTGCACTTGAACCTTGGCATATAACTTATGATCAGCTAGCGGGTAATGATTGTATAAAAGGTAAGTGGGTGTTTCGCTGATGTCCTGGCCATCAACTGCATCGATGCGATAAATATTACTTAAGATCGGCGATTTATAGCCATCAATGTTAACCACAGGTTCATTTGAACGTAAAATATCAATATTAGCCATGGTGATATCATCACCACCAGCAACAGTGCATGATAGATCACTTGCATGCGCCATACCTGTCAGCGCGGCGATGCTCAAAGTTGAAACGAGTAGTGTTTTTTTAAAAGAGCTCATCAGGTGTTACCTCAATATCGTAAGTTATAGCTATTTTAATCAACTTACAGCAATTGAATAAATCCCATATGAAGGATATGACCCTACCACAAGCTAATTTGCATGACTCAAGTGTAGTATAAGAATACTGGCGATGATTCACCCTTCAAATAGGCCGCTTAAATGGGCTTTATAGGGGCGCTGTATTTTTCGAGTTTATCAGCCAAGAAGTGCCGTTCTAGTTAAAGTAACCAACAAGAAAATTATAAAGTCACGCTAAGCTACACATCACTTGTGCCTATTCATTTAGCAAAGGATGATCTTTAACCGACAAGCTATACGAAAAAAAGCGGCTATCTTTTACAAAGCCAATTTTCTCATAGACAGATTGAGCAGGAAAATTCACTTTCGCGGTGCTTAAATCAACCCTTACGGCTTGAATACCGCGAGCCAATTCAATAGAGCATCGGATAAGTAAATTAGCGGCGCCTTGATTTCGATAGTCTGGCTCAACAAATAGATCATTTAACACTAATACTTTACCTAGCTCTGTGGATGAAAAACTTTGATAATTAAGCACGAAACCAATCGCTTTATCCGCTTCAGTGTAAGCCCCAAAAATAAACGCTTCTTGATTATTTAACCGTTCCAGCAAATAGGTAGCATACTCAGTCACGGCTTGCTCAACCCCGTAAAAATGCATATATTGGCTAAACAGAGGCAAAACATCATCAAGTCGTTCAGCAGTAATGCGTTTAATAATCATGGGATCCCTCTTACATTATCCTCGAATCATATAAGCCAATACGGCTTGTACCGGCTTTTGGGGCAAACATCCTTAACATAAGCCTGAAGGGCTATAAATCAAGATAACTACAAGCCAGAGTTTTGATACTCAACTTCATCGAGCCCTAACTGCTCGGCATAACTGCGGTTAGGAACGATACGAAATTCAAATTTCAAAATACTTAAGCAAGCCTCAAAAAAGCCTTCGCCAAGCCACTGCTTATCAAAGCTCATTAAGGCGTTAATCATGGCATCTGCGCCACTGCCTTGTTTAATCGACTCTGGAGAAATCGCATCGACAACACTTGCGACCAAGCCATATAAATCTTTTTCAGCATCGCCTTCTACAGACCACATAGTCGGATCGGCATACTGCGCAGCGTAATGGCTGGCAGCTATATCAGAACCTATACCAAAGTTTACTAAGGTAGCCTTACCGTCTCGGCAAATGATATTTTTAGGACAAATGGCCCCATGGTGAATATCTAAACTGTGCAAGTATTGTAGTGCTGTTAATAGTTGAATAAACCACAACCTGGGTTGACCCACTTGTATTGTGGCCACTTCATCTAGCGCGACTCCTTGTACCCAATCTCTGGCAATGAATAAATCATCCGACTGTGGCAATTGCCCAAATGCCAGCACACGCTCAACATGTGGATGATAAATTTTAGCCAGGCTGCGATACATGTTACTCAGGGTGTGCCATTGGTTATCCACATCTTGATAAACACTGACGCAGCATGGGAAGTTCCCTTGTAAATGCAATGCCCGCCATAGCTGGCTGCGAGGCGTTGCTGAAATAAAGTGATCGAGGCGGTAATGATGATCAACCACCGCGCCCTGCTCGATAACGATTTTGTGCGGTAAAGTGTCACACACACCTAAATCGATAACTGCAGATAAATCACAACGAATCGCGTCAAGGTCAATGGTGCTGCCTTTGGCTGCAGCGCGATACCATTGGTAAATACGTGGTTGTACGGTTTTTTCAGCTAATTCTAAAAAGGCCGTGGCATAAGCTTGTATATCTTCACTGGTATTAAGTGAATCTTTAATATCAATAAATTCAACGTCAGCGTCATCTGAGATAAATATACAATTATCTTCCCAGCCACCTATGGTGTAACCGCGGCGATGGATTTGCTGTAAGCCGGTGACACTGCGGCGCAGAATTTCTAACAGCTGATAAGTGGTTTGCTGTCCAATATCAAAAATATTCAGTGGCACACCACGGGGCATTCTGATGGGCAAGACCACCTGTTCACCATCTTGAATAAGTGGCGCGCAAAAAGGCACGCAGCTACAACCTGAAAGTGACTGAATCCGTTTAAATTCATCACGCAATTTTTGCTCGTGATAATTGGCATCAATACTGTCGTCAAACTCACTGGTCACCAGTATTTTCAGCAGCCATGGCGCGGTCCAGCCACCCGGATTATATTCTGATTGCCAAACTTCCAAGCCTTGCTGCAGGAATAAACATTTGAGCTTAATGAAATCTTGAATTTTGTTGTTACGTTGCTCAACCAGTGCCACCTGGCCTATGGTGTCTAATACCATTTCTTTTTGAGTGTCGGTCACAGGATGAATATGCGGCGCCGTTAAGCCCCACTCTTTGGTTAACGCGGCGATGATTTTTGCAGGGGTATAAATACTCAGTTTACCGGTATCTTTTTCAACCAGAATTTCTTCGCCTTTACGCCCTGTAACAAACACCATGCCCTGACACCAAGGAGCATAAACGCCCACAGGAATTTTGTTCTTTAATTTACCCGCTAATACTCGGGCGACATAATTGGCTTTTGATAAACTATTGTCCACATGACGACCATCCAGTGACCAAGCATGTAAACCAGCGTTTAAGCGACCAATGTAGCCTTTTACGTCAACCACATACACACCAAACTCACCGACAACTAAGGCGTCAACCTCCATTGCTTGGCCAGTATGAGTAGGAATTTCTACATTGGTTAAAAGGAGATAATCTTCAGGAAGTTCGTCAGATAAAAGAGAAAATGCCCAACGTTCGGCATCATTGACTGGGGTACCAAAGCTAATGTGTCTTGCCATTTAAAATGCGACTCCATAAATACTGCGGGATATTAACTTCCCTTAACTGCATATGGCTCCATCCTATAATATAAAGACACAAAAAAACCACCTAATTGGTGGTTTTTGTTTTCAATATTTTAACAGGCTAACTAGTGGGTGTGTGAGCAGTTGTCGTCACATTGATGCTCATCATCAGCAAACTCGTCATCACCTTCTTGATGTTGCATTACGCCCCATCCATCTGTCATGCCGTCAAACTCTTGGGCAAAGGTGTTTAACTCAAGTTCTTTAGCCACCAAGTCATCATAAGTTGGCACCATGTTTAAACAAACAATCAGCTCCCACTTTTCGATTTCTTCGCTAAAGTTAAGCTCTAACTCACCATTTGAGCCCATTGCTGCGAGTGCTTCTAATGCTGATTCTGCATCGCGTTGATCATCAAAAATCAAAAAGAAATCAACATCAAGTGCTACAGTTAAGTCAATACCAGACTCAGCCATTGCGGCTAACATTTTACCATTGTCATCATCAGGGAATTGCATGCTTGTATCCTTATGCTGTGGCAACAATTTGAATTTTATCGCCATTAAATTCAATGACATCACCAACGACACACTTTTTACGCTTACGTGTGTCAACTTCGTTGTTTACTGTGACTAAGCCTTCAGAGATGACATGCTTAGCTGCACCGCCACCATCGACTAAACCTTGTACTTTTAATACTTTATATAACTCAACAAACTCATCGCCACTCAAAAGTGCGAATTGTGCAACTTGGCTGCTCATTCAATTTTGGCCTTTAATCATAAATATGGGTTGCATTATACCTGATCACTGCTTAATACCAACCATCTCGCCGCTAACGAGTTATCAATTAACAAGCTGCTAGCATTTTTAGCGGATCGGGATGAATATAGTTGAAATTAAGCTGTTGGCAAATCAAATTACCATTTATTACTTTACTGGCTAATTGGGTTTGATTAAATTGCGGCGCTGCTAAGCCCAAGTCAGCAGTCGCTGCTTGGTAAAACTCAACGCGAGTAGGATGACTCGGCGCAGTTAAATTGTAATAGCTCGACACATTTTTCCCTGAGCTCGTCGCCGCCAATATGGCCTCTATTGCCTGAATGCAATCATCAAGATGAACCAAATTAACCGCGACATTTGCGCCGCTAACATCGGTTTTACCAGCAAAAAACTTACCCGGATGGCGCTTAGGGCCAATTAAGCCTGCAAAGCGCACGATACAAGCATTATCCATTGCAGCAATTAACGACTCCGCAGCCAATAATATTGCACTTTTATCATCATATGCCGCAGCATCCGCTTCGGTCATTATGCGATTTTTAGCAGGATAAACCCCTGTGGTACTGATAAAAATCACCCGCTGATATTGGCGCGGTGCAATCAAGTTGACCAAGGTTTGAATATGCTCAAGATAATGACTTTCACCTCGGCGCAGGCCCGGCGGAATATTAATGATTAACGCATCGGCTTCAAGTAAGCCATCAAGCTGTGTTGCTTCAATATTTTGCTCACTTAAATCTAGCTTATAAGCATCAATACCCAGTGAGGATAACTGCTCACAACCGGCTTGGGTTCGCTTAGTGCCGCTAACCTGATAACCTTGTTTAACTAATCTTGTCGCTAATGGCAGGCCAAACCAACCACAGCCGATAATTGCAATACAGTTCATGAAAATCCTACGGGTTAAAAAACGCTAAAATTAATCATTAATATGGCAAACATAAAAACATACAGGGGCGTGAACTTCTAGCAAGTTAGCTAGTTTTTTTGATAAATCTTCTAGTTTTACCGTCTCAACAATCGTTACCCCTTCATCAATTAAGCATCTAAAACTGGCCTGAGTACCATGAGCTGAACAACTAACTACATGGGGCTGCTTAGATGCGGTTGATGTCATCATTACCTTGGCGATACTACCATCGGACAATTTAACAATGGAGCCCGGAGGAAAAACGCCTAACGTTTTCACTAGTATGCTAATCAAGGCTTTATCATGTTTATCAGCACGGCTTTTAAATAAGGTGCCTAATGCCAATTGTGCTGAGCCTGTGCTTTCTAACAATACCGTATAGTCATTCGCTAGAATCACGATTTGGGTCAATAAAGGAATGTGATTTTTGGTGAGTTTATTGGGGTAACCACTACCATCGATATACTCATGATGATGTAGCACAATATCCAACATGGCTTTAGGGAATAAACCACTTCTATCTAGCATTTCATAGCCGATATTGGGATGGGTCTTTATATAGTTTCGCTCGTGACTAGTTAAATCAATGCGTTTGCGACGTATGGCATCAGGTATTTTTAATTTGCCAATATCATGAAACACACAGCCTAACGCAAGATCTCGCATTTGCGCAGGGGCTAACTCAAGGCTGTGCCCCATTAAAATGGATAACACAGCAACCGAGATCCCATGCTGAGCCATGTTTATTTCTTTATCAGCACAGTTAACTAATCCAATTTGTGGCTGTTTGGTTTCATGTAAATGGGTTAATAGTAACTCCACGACTGTCACTGCTTCTCGATGTGATACCGGCGGATCACTAATGACTTTACTATATGCGGGGCGAAGATTACTGCAGGCTTTACTGAAGCGAACTCGACTTGTATTTACTGACTTTTTGATTATGGCGTTAATATCAAACGCGGGGGCCACTTCCGCAGCAACCACAGGTTGACTGATAACGGGCTCAACAAATAAATGCTGACCGTCAATCACAGTCACATAGTTAATGCCTAAGCTATTAATCAGTTCAATTTCTGCTTGGGAGCTAATCAGTACTTTATTACGAAAAAACGGATTATTAAACCACGATAACGGCAGTTTTACCGTCATACCGACCACCAGTTGTGATAACGGTATATTGATAGGCTCAGTTTTAGCCACTACTTTAGCCAAGATAAGATCCTTTTTAACCGCCATAGCAGCCGCTGGTATTGGTTTTTATTTCTGTCAGCTACTATGACTTAACATGTTTTACTTATTCACCTTTATCGAGTCGGTTATTTCTGTTGCAATAACTTTATTAGACACGCCTCGATTATGTTTGGCTGACTCGACAATCTTTTGAGTATGCTGCGCGGCTTGTGACTGTTCATCTGGCTCATAAAGTTGAGCATCTTGTTGTTCTTTCGCCATGGCAAGTTCAGCTTCTACTGCCATATAATCGGCTTCATTTTGCCAATCTTTAAAATAATGCTGCAATCGTTTTGATTTTAATAAATAAATAGCTGACCAAAAGATAAATAATGCATCAAGTGCAAAGCTGACTTTGAAAACAAAATGATCGTGAACCAGGCGTTGGCTAAGTAATAAAGCATCAACAATCAGTAGTAGCCATAGAATGTACTTAATCTGATTAAATAGCGGCCTTAATACCTGTGGGCTGCGTTTTCGCTCCGCAATCACTAATCCATAAATAATTACCGCACCAACCCCGCTCGCTAATGCCAGTAAAAAATCGCTTTTTTCAGGATAAAATAGTCTCACGAGCCCAGTGCGATCGTTAAATTGGGTTAACGATGAAATAAAGACACACCAACCACGGGCGAGAAAGATCAGCATTAAATACAAAAATATCGGCGGTTTTATATGGCCCTTGTCATCAAGCCAAGTGATATTGCTAAAATTCACAGGGTATCCAGTTTATTAGGTAAAGGCTTACTTGCTTAGTTCGAAGCTAGGTAAGCCTTAACTTATGCTATTAATAAATTGCCAGTAGCTACTTTTTAAGATTATTTAAAGCGACTAATTGTTAGTGATTAGTGTTTATTAATTAATAATTAGTGACTTAGCAAATCTAATAAGCCTTGTTCATCAATCACTTTCACGCCTAAGTCTTGGGCTTTGGTTAACTTAGAACCTGCAGCCTCCCCCGCGACTAAACAGTCGGTGTTTTTAGAAACACTGCCGGCCACTTTTGCCCCCAGCGCTTGTAACTGCGCTTTAGCATCGTTGCGATTTAACTGAGTTAAGGTACCTGTTAATACCCAGGTTTGGCCTTTAAGGCTTAAGGCTGACTCATCAACGGCTTCAAGAGCAGGCCAATTTACACCCGCAGCGACTAACTTATCAATCACTTCAAGGTTATGGGGCTGAGCAAAAAAATGCGCTATATGTTTGGCAACAATCACGCCGACATCATCCACTTCAATTAACTCATCAATGCTGGCCGCTTTAATGGCATCAAGGGTTTTATAATGGCTGGCTAAGTTGGCTGCGGTGGCTTCACCAACTTCACGAATACCTAAGCCATAAATAAATCTTGATAAGGTAGTGGTTTTGGCATCATCAATGGCGGCAACCAGCTTAGTCGCCGACTTCATTGCCATACGTTCTAGCATGGTGATCATCGATGCTGTAAGGGTAAACAGCTCAGCAGGGCTTTGTACTAATTCTTTATCAATCAGTTGCTCAACCACTTTGTCGCCCATGCCATCGATGTTTAATGCTTTGCGAGAGGCAAAATGTTTAATGGCTTCTTTACGCTGGGCTTCACAAAATAAGCCACCACTGCAACGTGCTACCGCTTCACCTTCAAGCCGCTCGACTAAACTGTCACACACTGGGCATACTGTCGGGAAGGTAATCTCTTTAGCATCATCAGGGCGCTTTTCAGCCACAATGGCAACAATTTGCGGGATAACATCACCCGCGCGGCGAATAATCACCGTATCGCCGACTTTTACGCCTAAACGCGCAATTTCATCAGCATTGTGAAGCGTGGCATTTGATACGGTAACACCGCCAACAAACACCGGTTTTAAACGCGCAACCGGCGTCACCGCACCGGTGCGGCCAACTTGAAAATCAACCTCTTCAAGTAGCGTCATCTCTTCTTGCGCGGGAAACTTATAGGCTATTGCCCAGCGCGGCGCTCTAGCGACAAAGCCTAAGGTTGTTTGTTTGGCAATATCATTTACTTTAATTACCACTCCGTCTATCTCGTAAGATAAACTGCTGCGGCGCGTCATAATATCGCTATAGTAAGCAAACACTTCAGGTAAGCTGTCACAGACTTTAACTTCTTGACTAATAGGTAAGCCCCATTGTCTTAATTGGGTAAGCTGCCCAAAGTGACTCTGTGCCATTGGCGAGCTTTCACCTTCGACCACACCTAGAGCATAAGCGTAAAAGCCTAATGCGCGCGTGGCGGTGATTTTGCTGTCTAATTGACGAATACTGCCAGCGGCGGCATTACGTGGGTTAACAAAAGTCTTCTCGCCTTTGGCCTGTTGACGCTGATTAAGCGCATCAAATGCTGCTTTAGGCATGATCACTTCCCCACGCACCTCCATCAGTTCAGGGAAATCATCACCCCGAAGCTTTAACGGAATCGAGTTAATGGTGCGCACATTATCTGTGATGTCTTCACCTACGCTGCCATCGCCTCGCGTTGCTGCGCGCTCTAATACGCCATTACGATATAAAATACTCACCGCTAGACCATCAAGCTTTGGCTCACAGCAGTAACTGACCGTATCTACTTTATCACTAATACGTTTATTAAAGGCTTCAAAGTCTGCTTGCTCAAAGGCATTATCTAAACTGAGCATCGGCTTTAAATGGGTAATTTGATCAAACTTGGCCAGTGGCGCGCCGCCAACTCTTTGGGTGGGAGAATCAATGCTAATCAACTCAGGATGAGCCGTTTCAAGCGCGATAAGGCGCTGCATTAAACGGTCATACTCAGCATCAGGAATACTCGGCGCATCATCCACATAATAAAGAATATTATGACGGTGTAGTTCACTGCTAATTTGCTGTATTTCTGTTTTAATGTCTTGCATAAAATCACTCATCTAAAAAGCAAACAAGGCCGCAAGTGCGGCCTCATTGTAAAATATAATAAAATTTAAGAAACGGCTCGAATTCGGCTTAAGTATGCTTGTTTATTAGTATCAGTCCAGGCGTTACGCTTGTCGTCTAACACTTCAGCGCCTAAGTCATCAGCCAGTTGCTGGGCTGAATTAAGCATAATTGAGAAATTTCTTAACGCATCGCCATGGCAAGGCAATGTCATAAATAACACCACACCTTGAGTGGCAAACTGTTCCATATTGTCAGGGTCAAATACCCCAGGCTTTAACATGTTAGCCATGGAGAATAGCACTTTTCCATTACCGGCATTATCTTGATGACGATGGAAAATATCCATATCGCCGAATTTAAAGTTAAGCGATAACAAACAAGGTAATAGCTCGGCGCCTTGTAATTGTTCATCGTCACGGGCAACCACATGCAGTACTAATACATCTTGCGGCTCGCCAAGTGGCTCTTCTACTGGCTCAGCCTTTGGCGCAGTTTCGACAACAGGAGTGAGCGGCTCTTGTGCTAAGGTTTGATGTTCTGGCGAATGAACACTTGCAGAGCTCACATTAGATTCAGCTTTGGTTACTGAGGCTTTTTCAATAGGGTCGTCAATAAACGGTTCATTAGAGTCATCATTAAACTCTTCACCAAACAGCGCTTGCTGGGTTGGTATATGCTCTGGTTCTTTGGCAGCGGTAGTCATTACGGGATCTTTTCTACCCGGATGGTAACTTGGCGCTTGCACATTCACTGCTGATTGGTTTTGTAGGCCGATGCCCTTTTTTGAACCCGCTGCAGTAATTTCTAGCTCTGCACTATCAAGTTGACTGCTGCTTACATTAGGCTTTAAATGTGGGCTAACCTTCGACTGTCTCATAACAGGCTCAACTGAGACCTCGTCAGCTTTAACCCGTCTCACTTCACCAATACCATCAGCGTCAAACCCCTGTGAGTCACGCTGCTCTGCTTGGCCTTTATAAAACCCCGTCATTGGGTTGTCTTTTAACGTTTTAGGTTGTTGTTTACGAATAGACCAAAACCCATGTACCAATACTGCGATAATCGCTATTGCGCCTAGTATTGACAAAACCAGTTGAAAATCTTCCATTGGTGACCCTGTAATCCTATTTATTCTATTTATTCAGCGTCGGCAAGTGCCACCGCTTCTTCGATATCGACTGCGACTATACGTGAAACGCCCGGTTCATGCATAGTGACACCTATTAATTGATCAGCCATTTCCATGGTGATTTTATTATGGCTAATATAAACAAACTGCACACTCTGTGACATCTCTTTTAATAAGCGGCAAAAACGCTCAACGTTGGCATCATCTAAGGGTGCATCAACTTCATCAAGCATACAAAATGGTGCTGGATTTAGTCTAAATATGGCAAATACTAATGATAAAGCGGTTAAGGCTTTTTCTCCACCACTAAGAAGGTGAATAGTACTATTCTTCTTGCCGGGTGGTTGCGCCATAATGGTCACACCCGTTTCAAGTAAATCATCATCCGTTAAGGCTAAATAGGCTTTACCACCGCCAAAAACCTTAGGGAATAACTTTGATAAGTCCGCATTGACCGCATCATAAGTGGTTTTAAATCGAGTGCGAGTTTCCTTATCGATTTTACGAATGGCCTCTTCAAGTGTGGCTAAGCCTTTATTTAAATCATTATCTTGATTATCTAAATAAGACTTACGTTCACTTTGCTGCTCAAACTCTTCGATTGCCGCGAGGTTAATGGCCCCTAAATGACTGATTTGAGCTCTTACTTTATCAAGGTTTCGCTGCCATACAATGACTTTAGCTGTTTCAGGAATATGCGCTATCACATCTTGAATCTTTATCTGTTGTTCTTCAAGTAACTGAAATTGGCCATCGGCCTGACCTTTTAATCCTTCACGACGTAACTTTAACCCGCTGAGAGACTGAGTCAAGTTTTGCAGTGCACCAAGCTGTTGTTTTTGAATCAATACCGCACTATCGAGCCGAGTTTGTAACTCTGCCTGCTGTGTACGATTTGAATTCAGTAATTGTTGTTTAGCTTGCTGAATGTCGAGTTGCGCGTTTAATTGTGTTTGCAGCTGTTGTAATTGCTGCTCACCTAAACTGGCATTAGTTTGCTGCGAAGATTCCCGCAGCTGCTTGATTTGCGCTGTGGTGGACTCGCTCTGCTGGGTTTGCTGGCTAATATTGGCTTGTAATACTGCTACTTGAGTGTGCAATTGTTGCATTTTTTGCCGGCAACTATTGCTATCACGCTCTTGCTGACTGCGGTTAGCTTTATAATCTCGTAGCTGCTGACTGGCAGTTTGCCAATCTTGATTTACTTGCTGCTGGGTTGCCAACTGCTGTTGATGCGTTTGCTGGGATAACTCAAGCTCGGCAGTTAATCGCTCTATCGCTTGTTGACCTGCGCCAATTTGTCCTTGCAGCTGAGCCACTTGTTCATCAAGGCTTTTTTGTCGGCGTAATCTGTCTTGTTGCTGCAGCACCAAACTGTGGCTCTGAGCATCAAGCTTACTGCAATCTAATTGCAACTGGTGATGTTTAAGTTGAGATTGACTCAATTGCGCGTGAGCATCGCCAACTTGCTGAGTTTGTAAGCTCACTTGCTGCTGCAACTTCAACAATTGCTCATTTAATTGGCTAATTTGTATTTGTAATTGCTGGTACTCATTTTTAAGTGCCAGCTGTGATTGCTTAGAGTCGGCCTTTTTAAAGACAAAGCCATGACCCACTAAATAACCATCTTGGGTGGCAATAATGCCATCTGAGCTTAACTGCTTAAGCTGCGCTTTTGCCTCATCAACACTGGCGCACCAGCTTACATGGTGAAGCCAAGGGGATAAATTAACCGCAGCGCTAATTTGGTGATTCAGCGCGCTCACCTCACCTGTGGCAATAAAACCACTCACTGATGGGCCAATTGCACCACCAGCATCAATCACTTTGGTGGCTAAAATGCCTTGCAGTAATACATCAACAGCCTTTTCCCAGCCTGGCGTTACCTCAATGGTTTGCCATAAAGCTTGCTGATCATCGTCATTGCTGGTTAGCCATTGCTCAATCAGCTCACTTCTGGCGCTTAGTGACGATAACTGCTGTTTTTGCTGCTGATAATCTTCACTTGCCTGAGCTAGCTGTTGTTGCTTATCTTCAAGTTCATCAGTGAGTTGATGCTTGATTTCATCTTCTAATTCAAGTTGCTCTTTAAGGGCGGTTAACTTGAGGTCAAGTGCGGTTAATTCAGCTTGTGAGTCAGACTCAGTATTTCGCTGCTGCTCAGCACTAAGTTCGATTAACTGCTTTTGTTGCTGCGACAGCATTTGTTGTTGATGCTGCAATTTGCTCTGGGTTAGTGCCGCTGCCATTTTGGCATTCGCCGCGCCATCAGATAACACCGATAAATGCTGCTGTAAGTCTGCCGCTTTTTGCTCAACATCTTGCAGCTGAGCATCAATAACGCCCAGCGCTTGTTCTGCTGCAACAAGTTCAGGTTTGCCCTCAGCTAACTGCGCCGTTAATTGTTGCTCTTGCAGCATCAAGGTTTGCAACGCATTACTAGCAACTTGCTGCTGCGAAATGAGATCTGCTAATTGTTTTTCCAGCTGATTATCTTGTAGCTGTTGATGTTTAAGCTGTTGTTCAAGCTTAGCGATTTCTGTGCCTGCTTGATAATACTCGGCCACCAGCTGTTGCTCAGCAGCGGTTAATTCTGCAATTTGGGTTTTAAGCTGAGTAAGGGTTAATTCAGTGGTTTCACCATCAGCATTGGCAGCAGCTAAATTAACTTCAAGTTGTAAAATCTCTTGGGCAATATTGTCGCTTTGGTTTTTAAGCTCTTGATAGCGCATCACCAACAATTGCGCATGTAAGTCACGTTCTTGTTGCTTAAACTCACGATATTGCTTGGCGGCCTGCGCTTGTTGTTCAAGCTTGTCGATTTGGCTACCGAGCTCTAAGCGAATATCGCCCAATCGCTCCAAGTTTTCACGGGTATGACGAATACGGTTTTCAGTTTCACGGCGGCGTTCTTTATAACGGGAAATGCCTGCTGCTTCTTCAATAAAAACCCGCAGTTCTTGGGGTTTAGATTCAATAAGACGCGAAATCGTCCCCTGCTCGATAATGGCATAACTTCGTGGGCCCAAACCTGTGCCCATAAATAAATCGGTAATATCTTTACGGCGACACTTTTGACCATTCAAAAAGTAATTTGAGTCACCATCGCGACTGACTTGTCTTTTTACCGATATTTCTTGATAACTGGCATATTGGCCTGCTAATCGACCATCGAGATTTTCAAAGCTCAACTCAATGCTGGCAACTGACACGGGTTTTCTGGCGCTAGAGCCATTAAAAATCACATCCATCATCGAGTCGCCACGCAAATGCTTAGCAGAGCTTTCGCCTAGCACCCAGCGCACGGCATCAATGACATTGGATTTACCACATCCATTGGGGCCTATAATGGCCGTTAAAGGTTGGTTGAAGGGAATTTTGGTGGAGTCAACGAACGACTTAAAGCCAGCAAGTTTTATTTGTTTTAATCGCATTGTGCTTGTGAAGTTGTTCCAGTGAGATTGATTAAGAAGCGTCGATGAATAATCATCTCGTCTGCGTAAGACGGATAAAGTACAACTTTACCAATCGCGCTGCATTTTGTAACGATTTTTATGACTTAAACACACTTTAAGGCTTGTTTTCCGCTCAATGCATCACCACAATCATCATAACTAGTTTTTTCAAGGATGTAATCGATGCCAATTAAACCAATGAAAAGTGGTGTTAATTATTTTATGGATGGGTTTAAGCTCATAAAACAACCGGGGCTACGAACCTTTGTCTTCATTCCATTAATGGTTAACTTAGTTTTATTCTCAACGGTCATTTATTTTGCCATTGGTAAATTAGATGAAATGTTTGCTTGGATGAACGGCCAAATCCCCGAATACCTCACATGGTTAAATTTTTTCCTGTGGCCACTGGCGGTTGTGAGCTTATTAGTGGTGATGTCTTTTATCTTTAGCTCAGTGATGAACTGGATAGCTGCGCCCTTTAATGGCCTGCTGGCTGAAAAAGTTGAGATGCACCTAACGGGTAAGTCACTTAACTCTGGCACAACGGTAGATTTAATTAAAGATTTGCCACGAATAATGGGCCGAGAGTGGACTAAATTAAAATACTACCTGCCTAGAGCATTACTGTTTCTAGTGTTATTTATCGTGCCTGTTGTTGGCCAAACCGCCGCCCCCGTTTTATGGTTTTTATTCAGTGCATGGATGATGGCAATTCAGTATTGCGACTTCCCATTCGATAACCATAAAGTGCCGTTTGAGGATATGAAGTTTGCCCTCAATCAAACTAAAGGCACCAGCTACACCTTTGGCGCCACAGTAACGCTGTTTTCAATGATCCCGATAGTGAACTTTATCGTCATGCCAGTAGCTATTTGCGGCGCCACCGCCATGTGGGTTGATAAATACCGTGATGCTTATAAGCATCCAGAAATAGCACCTGAATAGTTTCGCAATGAGAATATCGTTGTTGATTCTGCGGTATTGATATCAAGAGGCCTCGACATTTTGTTGAGGCTTTTTATTGCATATCTGTCTCTTACTGAGGTTTGTGACTAATACTTTGATTATTTGCTGTTGCCTTTAAGTATGCATATGAGGCTAACGTTAGGAAGCGGCCTATTGAGCATGCGTCATCCTAGTTTTTAACAAGTAAATATTTATCAATTGTTAATTCCAAGCCCTCAAACGCAAGTAACAACTAAAAACATTTTAATCACATAAAATTAACGACTTTAGTATGACTTTCTGCGACAATCTCGCAAACTAACAATAAGTTACAGATTCATCATGAGAAGTATTGTGAAAAAATACCTGACAACACCTTTGTTTCTATCAAATTCCACCATTAGAAGCGCAGCTATTTTAAGCGTGTTTTTTAGCACTTTTCTGCTCCCTGCTTCTGTTATCGCTGGTGATGCAAGTCAATTTAATATCGCCATTCCAACCTTATCCGAGGCTGTAGAAATCGATGGCGAGTTGAATGAGCCACAGTGGCAACAAGCTGCCACTATGCAGCTTAAATATGAAACCTCACCGGGTGAAAACATTGCCGCCCCCGTTAGCACTGAAGCGAAAATATTTGCCACAGAAACCAGTTTGTTTGTTGCCTTTTTGGCTAATGACCCAAACCCTGAACAGATCCGCAGTAATTTACGTGACCGCGATAGCTCATGGGGTGATGATCAAGTGGGTATTAAGCTCGACACCTTTAATAATGCCCGCCTTGCCTATCAGTTTTTTATCAACCCTTATGGGGTTCAAAATGACTCTATTGAAAATGAGTTAACAGGTGAAGAAAGTGATGCCTGGGACGGTATTTGGTATGCTAGTGGTCAGATCACAGCCCAAGGTTATCAAGTTGAACTAGAGCTACCATTAAGACTATTTAACTTTGATGACAATAAAGACCTGCAAACTTGGGGCATTGAATTAATTCGCTTTTACCCAAGAAATGAAACCCATCGTATATCAAGCCATAAAATTGATCGTAATGTGTCATGTCAATTATGCCAACTCGGCACCGCAACAGGCCTTGAAGGCGCTAAGCAAGGTAAAGATATTCAAATTACGCCATCAGTGGTGGCAACCAGTAATAATCAACGTAATCTTAATCCTAACCAGCCTTGGGAAGATGATAATCATGTTGAAGCTGGGCTCGATTTACGTTGGGGCATCACCCCTACAACGTTATTAAATGCCACCATTAATCCTGACTTTTCCCAAGTAGAAGCCGATTCTGGTCAGCTAGATGTTAACAATACTTTTGCGTTATTTTACCCTGAAAAACGTGCTTTCTTTTTAGATAATAAAGATTATTTCGATACCCAATTAAGCCTATTACACACTCGTAATATTGCCTCACCTGACTATGGGGTAAAGCTTACCAGTAAAACTGATGATCACACTTTAGCTGTGTTGGCGGCTAATGACGAAAATACCCAGTTTTTAATCCCGGGTAACTTAAGCTCAGATATCGCCACCATTAACGAAGAAAGCTATAACCTTGCAGCAAGGTACCGCTTTGATCCCAACAAGAAGCTATCTTTTGGTGGTCTGGTTACCGCTAAAACCTCAGAGAATTACCATAACTATGTTGCCAGTGTTGATATCAAGTATCAGCCCACTGAGCAAGATACTTTTACCGGGCAATATGTATTTTCAGACACGCAATATCCTGATGATTTGTTTCAACAGTTTTGCCAAGGCGAGGATTGCAGCGCACCGCCACAAAGCTGTGAGTTGGGTAATTGTGAATACAATGAACGCGTGCTACGCACTAACAAGCAAGATAACTTTTCCGACAGTATGTACCGGGTAAGCTACGACCATATTCGTCGTAACTGGCGCGCCTTTAGCCGTTATGAATCCATTGGTGAAGACTTTAGAGCTGACTTAGGTTTTATTGACCGAATTGATGCCAGTAAGTTTGTCGTCGGCGGTAATTATGTTTGGTACCCAATGGAAAACTTTTTCAACAAAGTGGTATTTGGCGGCGATTGGGACATTACCCACAATCAAAATAATGAAAAAATTGAACAAGAAGCTGAGGTGTATATTGAGTTTAACGGCGGCTTACAAAGTTACATCTCAACCGGTTTTGTTCACAAAGACCGCGTAGGTAGACGCCATGATGGCTCATCACTGGCCATTGATGGCAATGCCACCATGTACGATATTAATTTCAATTGGTTGTACGCCAACTTTACCCCGATACAGTCACTGAAATTAGAAATTGATATGAACTACGGTGATGATATTGATTACGCCAACGACCGTGCGGCTACTGTGACTATGTTTAACCCAGCGGTGGAGTGGAAGGTGACTGAGTCAATCATCTTAGATGTGAATCATCGCTACCAAACCCTTGATGTTGATGAAGGTACTTTGTTTACCGCTAACCTGACTGATTTACGTCTCAATTGGCAAATCAGCTTAAATAGTTTTTTACGTTTAAGCAGTGT
Organism: Shewanella sp. 6_MG-2023; assembly: GCF_030547195.1. Classification (NCBI taxonomy): domain Bacteria; kingdom Pseudomonadati; phylum Pseudomonadota; class Gammaproteobacteria; order Alteromonadales; family Shewanellaceae; genus Shewanella; species Shewanella sp. 6_MG-2023. The sequence continues at coordinate 65,952 of NZ_JAUOQU010000015.1, forward strand.
CTATACCGATATTGAGCGCGATCCAAGTTTATATCAATACCAATCGCCGAATAAGCAAAGTCAGAATTTAGGCAATGAAATTTTATATGGCTATAAGCTAAATCCACAAAGTGTATTTTATCTGGGTTATTCCGACGGCTTGGTTGCTACCGATGAAATCGATTCATTAACCCAAAAAGATAAAACCTACTTTATGAAAGTAAGTTATGCCTGGTTACTGTAGTTATTAGTCGTTAGTTGTTTAAGATTTTACCCATTGATGATCAAAAAGACTGCCTTGGCAGTCTTTTTGATTTAGTTGAAAGTACACACAGTTAAAATTAAGTCTTCTCTAAAATAATACTGCCAACAGAGTAGCCTGCTCCAAACGAGCAAAGCAGACCTAAATCACCAGTTTTAAAGTCGTGATTATATTTATTAAAAGCAATAATCGAGCCCGCTGAAGCCGTGTTTGCGTATTCATCTAATACCACTGGTGCCTGCGCTGCATCCACATTGTCACCAAGCAGTTTACGCACCACAAACTGATTCATATTGATATTGGCTTGATGTAACCACAAGCGTTTAAATTCATTAGCTTGTATCTGCTCTTGTTCGAGTTGCTTGTCTAAATGCTGATAAATCATTGGCAACAACTCTTTAAATACCTTGCGCCCTTGTTGATGAAACAACTTATCACTGCTGTTAGCATTGAGCGGATCACAGCGATTCATATGGCCAAAATTACTGCGGATATTATTAGAGTAATCAGTAACGCATTTGCTCGACAGCACATTAAAAGCAAACTCAGTCTGAGCATTGTTCGCTTTTTCAACCACAACTGCGGTTGCGACATCGCCAAAAATAAAGTGGCTATCGCGATCGCGATAATTAACCTGCGGCGAACATATTTCAGGATTAATCACCAATACCCTAGATGCTGTACCTGACTGCACGGCATTGATCGCATTGACTATGGCAAATGTAGCTGACGAACACGCCACCAACATGTCGTAGGCAAAGCCCTTTGTGCCCATGGCTTGCTGAATTTCGATAGCAATTGCAGGGTATGAGCGCTGAGTATAAGCACAGGCAACAATCACTAAGTCAATGTCACTGGCGAGCAGTTTAGCCTGTTCTAAGGCTTTATTCGCCGCCGCGATACCCATTTCAGCCTGCATAGATAATTCGGTACTTGGGCGATCTTTTATCAAAGGCATCATGATGTCAGGCTCTAAAATGCCCTCTTTGACCATCACATAACGCTGCTTAATTCCTGAGGCTTTTTCGATAAATTCAGCCGATGAGTGGGCTAATGCGTTTAATTCACCATTCGCGATTAAGCTAGCATGCTGGCTGTTATATTGGTCGACGTAACGATTAAGGCTTGTTACTAGCTCTTCATTACTAATGCTATGGGGTGGGGTGTAAAGTCCACTTCCTGAAATCACCACTTTGTTCATATTATATCTGCCATTAAGGTATTGGGGAGTAACAAGTTTCCCACCTCGACATTGCCATACTGATAACTTTTGGCCATCTGGTTAATACAGGGAAAATTTTACAATTAAAACAAGTCTATTGGGTTCTGGCATTTTCGCTAAGCACTAATTGACGATTTGCTAAAGGTCTGACCATCTAAGCGAGTAATAATGTGCTTAACTGTTGCAGCAAAAGTAAATGATTGTTAATTAAGAAGATGCTTTATTATTATAGTAGAGTTTGCTTTAATAACTAAAAGGAATAACGAATAACTAACTGTCACTGTTAAAGCCACCTAAACCGATTATCATTAGACAATGCAAACAAGGAGCTAAACCATGAGCAACATTTACGAAGACAATTCATATACGCTAGGTAATACCCCACTAGTGCGCCTTAATCGAGTAAGCAATGGTAATGTGCTAGCAAAAATAGAAGCACGCAATCCAAGTTTCAGTGTTAAGTGTCGTATCGGTGCCAACATGATTTGGGATGCCGAAAAGAAAGGTACCCTCAAAGCTGGTATCGAATTAGTTGAGCCAACCTCAGGTAATACTGGTATTGCACTAGCTTATGTTGCTGCCGCGCGCGGTTACCAGCTAACACTTACTATGCCAAACACCATGAGCCTTGAGCGCCGCAAATTATTAAAAGCATTAGGTGCTAACCTTGTGTTAACTGAAGGCGCTAAGGGCATGAAAGGCGCGATTGATAAAGCAGAAGAAATTCGTTTATCTGATCCTTCAAAGTACCTTATTCTCGGTCAATTCAGTAACCCTGCGAACCCAGAAATTCATGAAAAAACCACAGGCCCAGAAATCTGGAATGACACCGATGGTAAAGTCGATGTATTCGTAGCAGGTGTTGGTACTGGCGGTACTATTGCGGGTGTGAGCCGTTACTTAAAAAGTCAGAATAAAGATATTGTGTCAGTGGCGGTTGAGCCAGTTGATTCTCAAGTTATTGCTCAAGCTAAAGCAGGTGAGCCTCTGCAACCTGGACCGCACAAAATTCAAGGTATTGGCGCAGGTTTCATCCCTGGCAACTTAGATTTAGATTTGGTTGATCTTGTGCAAGCTGTTAGCAATGAAGATGCAATTGATATGGCGCGCCGCTTAATGAAAGAAGAAGGTATCTTAGTGGGTATTTCTTCAGGTGCAGCTGTAGTTGCAGCGAATCGTATTGCTGAACTGCCAGAGTATGCAGGCAAAAATATTGTTGTTATTTTGCCTTCAGCTGCAGAGCGTTACTTATCATCAGCACTATTTGCTGGCGAATTTAGCGATAGCGAAAACGTACAGTAACCATATTTAGTGACTGATTGCTAAAAATCGCTAAACACTTTAAAAGCTCTGCATTTGCAGAGCTTTTTATTGGTTTAAACAAACGTAACTACCTGCACATAAGTAAGTTTCAATTCAACTATCTGCAACTTCTAAGGCGTGTGTCCCAAAAATGCATTATCCCGCCCTAGCATGTCGTTAACAAGCTCAACATCTAGAGCTAGATCAAGTTCCTATTTAATAGTGTTTGCTAATATCGCAGCACTTTTTCTCCTGCTGCTAGAGCAATCTTCATTTTATGTCTTTTTATCAATCACCGAAAAAAATATCCGCCTACGATGCTAAATTCGAAGCACAAAAAATAGCCTTCGCACCTGTAAGCTTTCAAGTGGCCCGTTGCCTTAGCCAATTCGGCCTACTGGCACAAATTGATGCAGCAGGCGATCAAGGTATTAGCTTAGCGCAGTTAGTAAATGATGCTGACGTATCTGAGTATGCTATTCATGTTTTACTGGATATGGGTCTAAGTATGGGTCTGCTTTGGTGCAAAGATGAGCGTTACCGCTTAGATAAAACAGGACATTTCTTATTACATGATGATATGGCTGCAAAGAATCTGAACTTTATTCACGATGTCTGTTACCAAGGTTTGTTTGAATTAGAAGCATCTCTTCGTAATGGCAAAGCTGAAGGCTTAAAATACCTTGGCGATTGGGACACCATTTACCCGGGATTAAGCCAATTACCTGAGCAGGTTAAACGCAGCTGGTTTGAGTTTGACCATTACTATTCCGATCATGCGTTTGATAGTCTTTTACCGTTAATTTTTCGATCTAAGCCACAACATATTGTTGATGTGGGCGGCAATACAGGTAAGTGGGCGTTTGCTTGCACAGGCTATGATGACCAAGTCAACATCACCATTATGGACTTGCCGGGGCAGTTAACTGTAGCGATGGAAAATGCCAAGATAAATAAGGTTGCCGATCGAGTGCATCCACTTGAAACCGATTTGCTTGATAGTGATAAACCTTTCTATCAACATGCTGATTTATATTGGATGAGCCAATTTTTGGATTGTTTCTCAAAACAGCAAATTGTCACTATTTTAAAACGCGCCGCTGCTGCTATGCGCTCTGATAGTGAGTTGTGTATCTTAGAGACTTACTGGGACAGACAACCATACGAAGCGGGTGCCTACTGTGTTAACGCCACCTCACTATATTTTACTGCAATAGCGAATGGTAATAGCCGCATGTATCACAGTAAAGATATGCTAAAAATGATCAGTGAAGCAGGCCTTTATGTGGATGAAGATATAGATAACATTGGCATAGGTCATACTTTGTTACGCTGTAAGAAAAAGCCTTGTTAAGCTCATTTTTAAGTTAATGACTTATTTAGTGGTTATCACAATAAAAAAACGGCATAAATTCATTGATGCCGTTTTTAATAAATGCCATTTATAATAAATAATATCGCGCCTTGTTTAACTGAAGCCTAAATAATGGGCCGTAATCACTGCAATGCTCGAAAGCACCATTAGCGCTACCATAAAGCGCCAAATAAACTTAACCCAATCACCCCAATCCACTCGGCATACGCCTAAAGTCGCCATCAGCGACGCTGAAGTAGGCACTAACACATTGGTAAAGCCGTCGCCTAACTGAAACGCCAGTACTGATACTTGACGAGTCACACCCACAAGATCTGCCAGTGGCGCCATCAATGGCATGGTTAACGCCGCTTGGCCTGAGCCTGAGGTGACGAAGAAATTAAATACCGACTGGAATAACAACATAAACCAAGCAGATAAGGCATTCGGTAGCTGGCCAATCACGCTACCTGCACTGTGCAAAATACTGTTTAGCACACTCGGTTCTGTTGCCCCCCCACTGCCAATTAATAATAAAATGCCAGAAGCTAAACCCACTAATAGTGCAGGCTCGAGCATGGTGCCTGCACCTTGCTTAAAGCTTTGAGCTACTTTATTCATGGTTAAGCCGTTTAGGTTGAACAATATGCCAATAATACCGACTACAATGCCCATGGTAAAAAACTGGCTGGCAATTTCAGGAATAAACCACGCATGAGCAATCACGCCCCAGATAACCCAGCCTATGGTTGCTGCAATGGTTAGTAATACCAATATGTCACCCATATTAAAGCGACTGTCTTTTACTGTTCCTTGCTGGTTATCTCTAAAATGCTGATCACTATGAAAACTAAACGACAAGCTGGGTTGCTTTTGAATTTTACTGGCGTAGCGCATGGTAAAAATAATCCCAATTAAGGTAAAGCCAACCCAAAGCCCAAAGCGTACCCCTGCCCCAGATAATACCGGCACCCCTGAAATGCCTTGAGCAATCGCCACACTAAATGGGTTCATCCACGAACTGGCAAAACCAATTTGTGTCGCAACGTAAGTCACCATCACGGTACATATGCCGTCGTAACCAAGGCGGATCATTAACGGGCAAATGATAATTGCAAAGGCGATTGCCTCTTCGCCCATACCAAAAACCGCCCCGCCTAAAGAAAATAAACTAAAGATAACCGGAATAAATAACTGCTCGTTGCCCTTGGTTTTATCGATTAAGCGTAAAATACCGTTATCAATGGTGCCAGTGGCCATCACCACTCCAAATGAGCCGCCGATCACTAACATGAACATAATCACGCCAATGGCACTGCCCCACTTAGAACCAGAAACTAAGCCTTCAAAGGCGAAGTTAAAAAAGCCCATGCCACCATCACCTTTAAATAGCCCCATTGGGCTAAGTAGTGGCTCACCTTGTTCATCTGTTGCATAGCTAAACGAATTAGGGTCGACAACACTGCGTGTCTTTTCCACACCATCGACAACATAATGTGCCTCTTGGGTAGTAAAGGAGCCAATGGGCACCACATAGGTCAACAGTGCTGCAGCAAAGGCAACAAAGAATATGATCACTAAGGTATCAGGCATTACTTTGGTTGTTTGGGGGGGATTACTGGCTATTTGTTGCTCTAACATTTCATTACCACTGTTATTGTTATTATCAGGTAGGTTTTATTTATAAAATACTAGCATTTAAATAGTCTTAAATATTGCAGACTTTTAGTTAAAATATCTAAAAATGGCAGGTTAACAATATATTAGCGCCTAAAAAGTAGCCTTAACGCATATTCGTTTGTTATTGAAAAAGTTTAATCGAATAAAAACCAGTCAACAATAAAAGCCTGATGATATTAGTACTTGATATCAAATGCTGCTGAGTTTGAAATTGCTTTGGTAAAAAAGGCTAGCTACAAAAATGCCCAGCAAAGGCTGGGCATTCAAATTAAGACTGACAGTAGTTCTATGCAGACTTCATACTCTAAGGTGCTTAATCGTTTTTAGGCTCAACACGGCTTGTAATAGTGCCGTGACTTGCGCCGTCAGTGCCAAGGGTTAATTTACCTTGTTCAACTAACCAAAAGCCGATGCCAACAAACACCCCACCACCCACTATATTACCTAAGGTTACAGGGATCAGGTTATGAAACACGAAGTTACTCACAGTAAGATCGGCAAATTGTTGCGGGTCTAGGTTAAGTGCTACATAAAAACTATCCGGTGCAAATGAATGGATAGCAATACCAATTGGCACCATAAACATGTTGGCAATACTATGCTCAAAACCGCTGCTCACAAACATGGCTACAGGCAGGATCATCAGTAAGGATTTCGTCAGGAGATCTTTGGTGGCAAAGGTCATCCACACAGCTAAGCACACTAACATGTTACATAAAATACCTAAGGTAAATGCTTGTGACCAAGTGTGATGAATTTTGTGCTGTGCAAGCTTCATTGCACTTAACCCCCATTGACCATCATTGAGTTCAAACATGCGCGCACTCATGATCAGAAACACCATCAATAGTGCGCCGACTAAATTGCCCGCATAAACTCTGGCCCAACAACGTAATTGGGTCGCTGTTTTGACTTTTTTCTGCGCCCAAGGGATCGAGGTTAACACTGTACTAGTAAATAACTCTGTGCCGCACACCACAACTAAAATTAATCCTAAGCTAAACGCAATACCGCCAATAAAGCGTGTCATGCCCCAGCCCATAGTACTGCCGTTAGTCACTGTAATGTAAAACACAAATGCAATCGCAATAAATGCACCGGCAAATATCGATAACATAAATGATTGCCAAGGGCTTTTAGCAACTTTAGCTAAACCAAATGCTTCAGCATTTTGGAAGGTGGTTGGCGTCGCAGCAATTTGCTGTTGATCGCCAGATGCATTTTTCATAAAAACCCCGAGTAAAACTATAAATTAAATTGGTATGACCAAGAACAAAGATTAAGAAATCTACCAGCACCATGACCCAATTAGATTAACAGCCACTAATTAAGTATCAGTTTTGCTAAAAGGTGCTATAAATCAGTATAGCAAGCAATATAGGGCTAAGCAGCCTTAGCAGCACGCTTGCAAAAGGTTAGCAAGAATAGACCCAATTGATTAAATAAAAAACTTTTTGCTCAGAAACTGTTAAGCACTTAACAGTTTCACTGTTCGCATAGCCAGATTTTATTTTTTTAAGTGAAGTTAACCCAAAGCTATGTTAATCTTTGCAGGGTAAATTGGTCTTACCAATTTAGATAAATGGGAAATTTAGCTTAATCGCTATTACGATAACGGTTAAGCCAACGGATTAGATGCCCTTGCGATCATCCATCAATAGGGATCTCAATTTTTGTTCTGCTAACTTGTTTGTAATAGACATCAACTAACATCAAGTCGCAGTTCAGCAGCAGTTAATTGACGAGAAGGTAAATTACCATGACCGATAAAACAGAGTTATTTGCAAATGCGTGGCAAGGTTTTGAAGCTGGCGACTGGAAAACAGAAGTCAACGTTCGTGACTTTATTCAGAAAAACTACAACCCATATGAAGGTGATGAATCTTTCCTAGCTGGCGCTACCGCAGCTACTGAATCACTTTGGGAAAAAGTGATGGTTGGCATCAAGCAAGAAAATGCAACCCACGCACCTGTTGATTTCGACACAGAAATGGTTTCGACCATTACTTCTCATGATGCTGGTTACATCAATAAAGATTTAGAAACTATCGTTGGTTTGCAAACTGATGCGCCGCTTAAGCGTTCAATGCTGCCAAATGGTGGTATTCGTATGGTTGAAGGCTCTTGTAAAGCTTATGGCCGCGAATTAAACGCAGACGTTAAATACACTTATTCTGAATTACGTAAAACCCATAACCAAGGTGTATTCGATATTTATACTCCTGAAATTATGGCTTGTCGTAAATCTGGTATTTTAACTGGTTTACCTGATGCATATGGCCGTGGTCGTATCATTGGTGATTACCGTCGTATCGCGCTTTACGGTATTGACTACCTAATGCAAGATAAATACGCTCAGTTCTCTTCACTTCAAGCAGGTTTTGAAGCTGGCGAAGATTTAACTTACACAATGCAACTGCGTGAAGAAATTGCAGAGCAACATCGTGCATTGGGTCAAATCAAGAAAATGGCAGCAAAATACGGCTGTGATATTTCTCTTCCTGCGACGAATGCAAAAGAAGCAATCCAATGGACTTACTTTGGTTACCTTGCAGCTGTTAAGAGCCAAAATGGCGCAGCAATGTCATTGGGCCGTACTTCTACTTTCATCGATATCTTCGTTGAACGTGACATCGCTAACGGTGTTATCACTGAAGAACAAGCACAAGAAATGGTTGACCATTTCGTAATGAAACTTCGTATGGTGCGTTTCTTACGTACTCCTGAATACGATGAATTGTTCTCAGGCGACCCAATCTGGGCAACTGAATCAATTGCTGGTATGGGTTTAGACGGTCGTACTTTGGTAACTAAATCAAGCTTCCGTTTCTTACACACGCTTTACAACATGGGCCCAAGCCCTGAGCCAAACATTACCGTATTATGGTCAAATGAGCTGCCACAAGGTTTCAAAAACTACTGTGCAAAAGTATCAATCGATACGAGTTCAATCCAGTACGAAAATGATGACTTAATGCGTCCTGATTTCGAATCAGATGATTACGCAATTGCCTGTTGTGTTAGCCCAATGATTGTGGGTAAACATATGCAGTTCTTCGGTGCCCGTGCCAACTTAGCGAAAACCATGCTTTACGCTATCAACGGCGGTGTTGATGAAAAACTAAAAATCCAAGTTGCACCTAAAGCAGATGCAATCACATCAGAAGTATTAGAATTTGATGATGTAATGGGTCGTTTAGACGGCTTAATGGATTGGTTAGCGACACAATACGTGACAGCACTTAACTCTATCCATTACATGCATGATAAGTATTCATACGAAGCTTCATTAATGGCATTACATGACCGTGATGTACGTCGCACCATGGCATGTGGTATCGCAGGTCTTTCAATTGCAGCCGATTCACTATCTGCAATTAAATACGGTACTGTTAAGCCAATCCGTGACGAAGACGGCATTGCAATTGATTTTGATATTTCTGGTGAATATCCAAAATTTGGTAACAATGACCCACGTGTAGATGACATCGCTTGTGACTTAGTTGAACGTTTCATGGCTAAGATCCGTACCATGAAAATGTACCGTAATGCGATTCCAACACAGTCTATTCTTACTATTACTTCTAACGTTGTATACGGTAAGAAAACGGGTACTACACCTGATGGTCGTCCAGCTGGCGCACCATTTGCTCCGGGTGCTAACCCAATGCATGGTCGTGATGAAAATGGCGCAATCGCTTCATTAACATCAGTAGCTAAACTGCCATTTGCTCACGCACAAGACGGTATTTCTTACACATTCTCTATCGTGCCAAATGCACTAGGTAAAGATGAAGTTGGACGTCGTGCTAACCTTGCATCATTGATGGATGGTTACTTCATGAGCAACGCTAACAGTGAAGGTGGTCAACACTTAAACGTTAACGTAATGAACCGCGAAATGCTTGAAGACGCGATTGTTAACCCTGACAAATACCCACAGTTAACCATTCGTGTGTCTGGTTATGCGGTACGTTTCAACGCGTTAACACCTGAACAGCAACAAGATGTTATTACACGTACCTTTACTAAAAGCATGTAATATCAACTAAAATCGGTTGTGCTAATATAAGTGATGTCACTATTGCTAATTAGCACAACCTTTTTTCATTTGTTTGTTCGGAGTTCTCATGACCACAGGTCGCATTCACTCAATCGAGTCTTTTGGCACAGTAGATGGCCCAGGCATTCGTTTCGTTGCCTTTATGCAAGGCTGCTTAATGAAATGCCAATACTGCCATAACCGTGACACTTGGGATTTAGATGGTGGTAAAGAGGTCAGTGTTGATGAACTCATGAGCCAAATCATCAGCTACAAACCTTTCTTAAAATCAGGTGGCGTTACAGCAACTGGTGGAGAAGCGATTCTTCAAGCTGATTTCGTAAACGAGCTCTTTAAAGCCTGTAAACAAAACGATTTGCATACCTGTCTCGATACCAATGGTTTCGTTCGAAAATACACACCGATTATCGATGAACTACTCGATAACACCGACTTAGTATTGCTTGATATCAAGCAAATGAATGATGCCAAACACATTGATTTAACCAAAGTGAGCAACCAACGCACACTGCAATTTGCACAGCACCTTGCTAAACGTCAGCAAAAAACTTGGGTTAGATATGTTGTGGTTAACGGTTTTACTGAAGATATCGACTCAGCCATTGCCTTGGCAGATTTTATCAAGCCGATGACAAACGTTGAGAAAGTTGAATTACTGCCCTACCACCAGCTTGGCACCCATAAGTGGGAAGCTTTCGGTGAAACCTATCCGTTAGAAGGTGTAGAGCCGCCAAGTAAAGAAACGATGGAAGCCATTAAAGCGGTATTCGTCGAGCGTGGAATAAGTGCCAATTATTAAGTTTCGCTAAATTATGATTGACTCAGTCATTTTTAAAGTGTGTAACCCTTGAAGACTATAGCTCTTCCCAGTAACTGCGATCTAAACGGTCAAAGGCCACTTTTAAAATCACTGCCATATCTAAGTAACACGCTTTAGGGCCCAACGGTTTATTGCTAATCCCCATTGCGGTTAGCTTTGCACTGAGTTGGTTAGCCCAATCAAATAAGGTCAGTGGCAACGGGTGTCTTGCTCGCCAGCCCAACCACAGCAAGCCTTGAACAGGTAAGCTGATAAAAAATAATAAAATGGCAATGGCTTGGGGCAAAAACGCCCATCCATTGACATACACTTGGCTCATTGCAGCCAAAATAGCAAAAAAAGGCATGAACATGATGCCTAAATGGGTTGCCCTTACAACGCGGTATTCAGGGAAATAAAACCCAAGTTGTCGGATCATTGGCCACGTTTTCATATAACGTCGACCATCGCCGATGATTTTGAATACTTTTACGTTCAACGGTATGCCCTAAATCAATTAATAGATACATGCACAATAGCACACAGCCCTATTTAGCCCCAAATTTCAGCTAAATTTATCGGCTAATTTGTAAATCATTAACTATGATTGATTGTTGAAATAACAAGGTTTCACATCAATTTAAATTTTGTTCGATTAGAATGTAAAGGTCTCAACATGTCAGAAAAACTCGTATTGGTTCTCAACTGTGGTAGCTCTTCTTTAAAATTTGCCGTTATTGATGCCGTTTCAGGTGATGATTATATCTCTGGTCTTGCGGAATGTTTCGGTTTAGAAGATTCACGTATTAAATGGAAAGTAAACGGCGCGAAAAATGAAGCTAGTTTAGGTGCATTTACTGCTCACCGTGAAGCGGTTGAATTTATTGTTAAAGATATTCTTGCTGGTCAGCCAGAACTTGCTGCTCAAATCCAAGCTATTGGTCATCGTATTGTTCATGGTGGAGAGAAATACTCTCGTTCAGTGCTTATCACTGAAGATGTGATCAAAGGTATCGAAGACTGTGCATCACTGGCACCACTTCATAACCCTGCACATTTAATTGGTATTCGCGCTGCTATTGCATCATTCCCAAAACTTCCTCAAGTTGCGGTATTTGATACAGCTTTCCACCAAACCATGCCTGAGCGTGCTTATGTTTATGCACTTCCTTACAAACTATACCGTGAACATGGTATTCGTCGTTATGGCATGCACGGTACTAGCCACTTATTTGTTAGCCGCGAAGCCGCTAAAGTATTAAACAAAGACGTTGCTGATACAAATGTTGTCGTTGCCCATCTTGGTAACGGTGCATCTGTTACTGCCATTAAAGGCGGAAAGAGCGTTGATACTTCAATGGGTCTAACACCACTTGAAGGCCTAGTAATGGGTACACGTTGTGGCGATATGGATCCTTCAATCGTGTTCCATTTAGTGAACCAATTAGGTTACACCCTTGATGAAGTTCATAACTTAATCAATAAGCAAAGTGGTTTATTAGGTATTTCAGAGCTGACTAACGACTGCCGCGGTATTGAAGACGGTTATAAAGATGGCCATAAAGGCGCAACCTTAGCATTAGAAATTTTCTGCTACCGTTTAGCTAAGTACATTGCTTCTTACACTGTGCCATTAGGTCGTTTAGATGCTGTTATCTTCACTGGTGGTATCGGTGAAAACTCAGATCTCATCCGTGAAAAAGTACTTAACATGCTGCAAATTTTCAACTTCCAAGTGAATGCAGAAAAGAACACTGCAGCGCGTTTCGGTAATGAAGGTATTATCACTGAAGAAGGCAGCACAGTTGCGATGGTTATCCCAACTAACGAAGAATGGGTTATCGCAGAAGATGCTATCAAGCTGATCACTGCTTAATCGTTAATTGCTTAATTCTTTTTAAAGCCTGTTATTAAACAGGCTTTGTTCAATTTATATTAGAGGTTTTTATGTCTCGTAATATCATGTTAATTCCAATCGGCACAGGTGTAGGTTTAACCTCATTAAGCCTTGGGATGGTACGTGCCTTAGAGCGCAAAGGTGTTAAAGTTCAATTTTTCAAGCCTATCGCGCAAATCCGTAACGGCGATACCGGCCCTGAACGTTCAACCACCATTTTAAGTCACTCTCCAACGGTTAACCCGCTTGAGCCATTTTCAATGGAACATGCTGAGAACCTGATCCGTGCAGAGCAAATTGATGTACTCATGGAGCAAATCATTGCTCGCGCGAGTGAATGTGCATCAAACACTGAGACCATCGTTATTGAAGGTTTAGTGCCAACGCGTAACCACCCTTTCTCAGATGACATTAACTTTGAAATTGCTAAAGCATTAGATGCGGATATCATTTTCATCGCGACTCCGGGTAACGATTCACCTAACGGTCTAATGAACCGCTTAGAAATCGCTTATAACTCTTGGGGCGGCGTTAAAAACAAACGTCTTATTGGTTCTATCATCAATAAAATTGGTGCACCTGTTGATGAAGAAGGCGCAACACGTCCTGACTTATCAGAGATATTTGATCACACCGACATTAACAAAGCTGATTCATCAGCGATGTTCCAACTGCCAGGTAAAAGCCCATTACGCATTTTAGGTAGCGTGCCATATAACCTGGACTTAGTGTCTCCACGTGCATCTGATTTAGCCAAGCATTTACATGCCAAAATCATCAATGCCGGTGAAATGAACACCCGTCGTTTACGTAAAGTGACCTTCTGTGCCCGTAGTATTCCAAACATGGTTACTCATATGCGCACCGACTCATTATTGGTCACCTCAGGGGATCGCTCTGACGTGATTGTCGCAGCCTGTCTTGCCGCCATGAACGGCGTGAAAATTGGTGCGTTATTACTGACTGGTGGTTACGAGCCTGAACCAGAAGTCATGGCATTGTGTGAACGTGCCTTTGATACCGGTTTACCGGTATTCCTTGTAGACAGTAACACATGGCAGACATCGCTTAATATTCAACGTTTTGACCATGAAGTACCGGTTGATGACGCTGTACGTATTGACTACGTTCAAGAATATGTTGCCAGTCATATTGATCAAAGCTGGATTGAAAGCGTTACTGAAAACTCGCCAAGAGAACATCGTTTATCGCCACCAGCATTTAGATACAAGTTAACTGAACTTGCTCGCGCTGCGAAAAAGACCATTGTCCTGCCTGAAGGTGAAGAGCCAAGAACCATTAAAGCTGCCGCTATTTGTGCTGAACGTGGCATTGCCCGTTGTGTACTTTTAGGTAATGCAGAAGAAATTCAACGTATTGCTGCATCACAAGATGTGGTTTTAGGTGAAGGCGTACAAATCATCGATCCACTGCAAGCACGTGAGCGCTATGTAGAAGGTATGCTTGATTTACGTCGTCACAAAGGCCTTACTGAAGTTGTCGCTAAAGAGCAGTTAGAAGATAACATGGTGTTAGGCACCATGATGCTGGCGCAAGATGAAGTTGACGGTATCGTTTCAGGCGCAGTAAATACCACTGCCAATACCATTCGCCCACCGCTGCAGTTAATTAAAACAGCGCCAGGCTCAAGCTTAGTGTCATCTATCTTCTTTATGTTGATGCCTGATCAAGTACTTGTTTATGGTGACTGTGCGATTAACCCAGATCCAAACCCTGATCAATTAGCAGATATTGCCATTCAATCAGCTGAATCTGCTGCTGCATTTGGTATTGAGCCACGCGTTGCGATGATCAGCTACTCAACGGGTACTTCAGGTACCGGTTCTGATGTTGATAAAGTACGTGAAGCAACCCGTATCGCGAAAGAAAAACGCCCTGACTTAGTCATTGACGGTCCATTACAATATGATGCGGCAGTGATGGAAAATGTGGCCCGCTCTAAAGCGCCTAACAGCCCTGTAGCTGGTAAAGCGACGGTATTCGTATTCCCAGACTTAAATACTGGTAATACGACTTACAAAGCGGTACAGCGTAGTGCTGATCTGATCAGTATTGGTCCAATGCTGCAAGGTATGCGCAAACCAGTAAACGATTTATCACGCGGCGCATTGGTCGATGATATTGTTTACACCATCGCATTGACTGCGATTCAAGCTAAACAAAACGAACAAGCTTAATGACTTTAAGTAGCGCGATGTAAGCTGCGCTAAGTTTTAAGCCGAAAAGCACTAACGTCTAACGCTAGTGCTTTTTTTTGGGGCCAAATTCATTTAAAACTAAGCCGTAATTACAAAAGCTGAACAATGACAGCCCTGTCATTAGGCTGTAAAACCAAAATTTAAGCTAACAAGCAGGCGACTTTACAACTTGCTACTCTCACTTCCCCTGCTTAAAATACCCTGCCATTAACCGCTACCACCTTAAAAATACCTCAGTAACCTTCTATGGTAAAAACCCTATGCCATTATCAGTAAATTGCTCATCCATGCACGTCATACGTCATACGTCATCGAGTAATAAAAATCTGTTGTGGTCTGTAAGCCACTAAATATCCCCAGCAAGAACGCCGCTATTCACACTGCATTTATGACATGAATCTGCATAGGGTTTCAGCATTAAACAAGGGTTGAATTTTCAACGACCTAAAAGGATTTATTACCCAAATGCAAGGATAAAATGATAAAAAAGCAAGTGAAAAGCAAAAAGATTCGAGGGGGAAATTATGATGTTATTTTTTAACCAGCATTGATAACTGTTAATTTTCATGATGTTACGCAGGCCGAATATAGTCTTCAACATAGTTGTCCACAGATTTTGTGGATAACATGAAGTTATACATAGCAGTCTAAGTATTGAGTTACTAAGATATGCCACGGCTGAGTTTTTCAGTCAAGATCTATTTAATATTTTCTGGAATATTTGCGTTATTCTTGTGTCTGAGCCTTTAAATAGCGATACTCAATCATCTTATTTTACCTTATCAACTCATCATGCATAAAATCGTTGTTATTATCTGTTTATTACTTTTAAGTGCCTGCAGTCCTTCTGAACAAAACCCTCAAGGCCGATTAGAAAAACCACTCTCCCCTGAAGAAGTATCATTGGGATTCTTTAATGCTATTTATGTTGATAGAGATATCAATCAAGCCATGATTTATGTCAATCAAGAATTAAAAAATATCATCTCCCATTACCATATTGCCTCAGCAGTACAGCGCCATGTGTTGGGGCTGTCCATGACAGAGGTTAATATGAGTGTTGACGATATCAATATCGACTTTTTCCGCAAATTTACCGATGAAGTTGATGTAAAAGTTAAAATGGAAGGCTTAAAAGGCGGCAACCCTTGGGTTGATGACCGTACCATTAAACTCATTAAAAACGGTAACCGTTGGACCATCACTGGCGTAATAACTGAAAAGGGCCGCATTGACCTGTAAGCGGTCTTTAGCCAACGTGAGTTAAGCTAGCTCGACTCGCCAATTTTAAGCATAAAAAAAGCAGCTGAGGCTGCTTTTTTTATGCTTGTGAAAGAGCTAATACTATTAGTTCGATCCGCTTATTCTTCTTCAGTAGGTAACGACTCTAAAACATCGTCTTTTACTTGGTAATAAGCATTATCATATTCATGAACTTCCATAATAACTCCTATCAATCTTAGGTCGTTTGTAAGGTGCATGGCATGTCTATAATTAGGGGTGACATTTACCAATACAGAGAAGCGCAACCATCGGTCTTCTTAAGGCTAATTGTAGCAAGCCAACACTTTTAATGATACCAATAATTACGAAAAACTTACCAAATCGTATGTTCAATATACAAGATATTCGTTTATATACGATTTTTACGCTCCTAAAACTGAAAGCCTTTCATAAAAGAGCACAAATTAGCATTAAATTGTTAGAATTTTAACTTCAACAACAGATTTCACTGTCAGGGCATTTAAACACTTGTCACTCGCGGCGGCGCAAAATTTACCCATAAAAAAACGCGTAAATTACGCGTTTTTATTGGTATTTAAACTTAACAAACAGGATTAGTCACCCATCATGCCTGCTTTATATGCATGACGACCCGTTTTTCAGAAATAGGATAAGCTGTACCAAGTACCTGCGCAAAGCAAGACACTCGGTATTCTTCTATCATCCAGCGGGCTTCAAGCAGTGCTTCTGGCACTGGTTGAGTTTTAGGTACCTTGGCTAATTGCGCTGAAAGTAAGTCCTGAAGTTTACTAATGCTCACCATATGTAAGCGATCACGGGTTGGGTCAACAGGCAGCTTTTCAAGGCGATTCTCTATCGCTTTAAGGTAACGGCCGACATCAGCGAGCCGTTTCCAACCGCAATGCTCAACAAAACCTCTAAACACTAACTTATCAAGCTGGTTGTTGATGTCACTCATCGCAAAGGCAATATCTAAGCTGATCTTGCCTTTTAAGCGTTTTTTGATGCGTTGATAGATAGTCAGCACTTGCTCCACTTGCAGTGAGATTTGTTCAGCATAGCCATTAAGCTCTTGTCTAACCCAATCTTTAGCTTGCTCAAATTGCTGTTCATTGCGCACATCTAATTGTTTTTCATCAAGTAGTTGCTGCACTGATGCCGAAATTATATCGTCAATTAACAACTGTACTTGTCCAAACGGATTAAAATACATCGCAAGCTTGGCTTTGTTAGGCAATGCTTTTTGTAAATGCTTAACCGGTGACGGAATGTTAATCAGCAATAAGCGTCTTAAACCTGCTCTATGATGTCGCTCTGCCTCAAATTCATCATCAAACAGTTTAATCGACACCTGACTTTTCTCGTCAATTAGCGCTGGATATGCTTTAACTTCATAGTTGCCCCTGCGTTTTTGATATTGCTTAGGTAAGTCGCCAAATGACCAAGTAGTAATATCTTTCTTTTCAATGCCATCTTCAGCGACATTACGAATGGCTTTAGCCACCACACCTTGCAGTTTATCTTTCAAGGCATCGAGATCTTTACCTTGATCTACCAAGCGATGTTTATCATCTTCAATTTTAAAATTCATTGTCAGATGCGCGCTTAACTGGCTTAAATCAAAATCATCAGCGCTAATACGGGTCCCTGTCATTCTTAATAACTGTTTGCACATAGAATCAAGCATTGGCATTGCAAACGGCTCCATCGCTTGTACACAAGCTCGGCCATAATCAGGTGCGGGGACAAAATTACGACGCAGGGTTTTAGGTAATGATTTAATCAGCGCCACTACTTTTTCTTCGCGTAACCCCGGCACTAACCAATCAAAGTCTGCAGTATCAATTTGGTTAATTAACGCCACAGGAATATGAATAGACACGCCATCATCAACCGCCGCGGGCTCAAAGTGATAACTCACTTTTAAGCCCAAGTTGGCTTTATGCCAAATCTCAGGAAAATCCAATGCTGAAACATGGTCAGCACTGCGCTGCATTAACAGCTCTTGGTTAAAATCAAGTAACTCAGGTGAGGCTTTACGGGCTTCTTTCCACCATTTAAAAAATAGTGGCGCGTTATAAATCCCTTGCGGAATTATCGGTTCGTAAAAATCCACCAGCACTTGTTCATCAACTAAAATATCGCGGCGACGTGATTTGTGCTCTAGGGATTCAATATCATTAAGTAGCTGCTGGTTTTTAACAAAAAACGGTTCTTTGGTTTGTAACTGCCCTTCTGCTAATGCGCTGCGAATAAATATCTCCCGCGCTTCCACAGGTTCTATCGGGCCATATTGCACTCGGCGGCGATTAACCACGGTTAAGCCGTAAAGCACTTGGTTTTCAAAAGCGATAACACTGGCGGGTTTGGCTTCAAAGTGCGGCTCGATATGATTTTTCTTAATCAAATGCGCAGCAAGAGGCTCTAACCATTCAGGCTGAATTTTGGCGCAGCAGCGAGCAAATAAACGCGAGGTTTCAGTTAGCTCTGCTGCCATGATCCACTTAGGGCCTTTTTTAGCCAGTGGTGACCCCGGGAACACAAAAAACTTACGGTTACGGGCACCAAGGTACTCGTTATTGGCATCTTTAAAACCAATATGACTCAACAAACCTGACAATAAGGCTTTATGCAGGTTGTCATAACTTGCAGGGGTATCATTTAAACGCCACTTTAAGTCATGCACGGCTTGTTTAAGCTGGGTGTATAAATCTTGCCATTCACGTACCCGTAAATAGGCTAAATATTCTTCACGGCACTGCTTTCTAAATTGGCTTGCCGATAACTCGTTTTTTTGATCTTTAATGTAATTCCACAAATTAACCCAACTGGCAAAGTCAGAGTCTTTATCGGTATAGCGTTTGTGACACTCGTCCGCCGCTTGCTTCTTATCTATGGGTCTTTCGCGTGGGTCTTGAATCGACAAACCAGCAGCAATAACCATCACTTCATGTAGACAATTCATATCTTTTGCTTCAAGCACCATACGGGCTAAGCGAGGATCTAACGGGATTTTAGCGAGATTTCGACCCAAGTTTGTCAGCACCAGATCTTTGCGCTGCTTTTTAACCGCCTGTAGCTCTTCAAGCAATAAGAAACCATCACGGATGTGTTTCTCTTCTGGCGGCTGAATAAACGGGAATCCAGCGATATCGCCTAAACCAATGGCTAACATCTGCAAAATAACCGATGCTAAGTTAGTACGCAGGATTTCAGGGTCGGTAAATTCCGGACGCTGCATAAAATCCATTTCATCGTATAAACGAATACAAATACCCGCCGCAACACGACCACAACGACCTTGGCGCTGATTAGCACTGGCTTGTGATATTGGTTCAATAGGTAAACGCTGCACCTTAGTGCGGTAACTGTAGCGGCTAATACGCGCTGTGCCGGGATCAATAACATAGCGAATCCCAGGTACCGTTAATGATGTTTCAGCGACATTGGTTGCCAATACAATTCTGCGGCCTACATGACTTTTAAAGACTTTTGATTGCTCGCCATAGGATAAACGCGCATATAGCGGCAGCACTTCTGTATCGCGATAGTTTTGCTTACGCAGCATTTCGGTGGTATCACGAATTTCTCGCTCACCGTTCATGAAAATCAAGATATCACCAGGGCCTTCTGCCATTAACTCATCAACAGCAGAAAAAATACCGTCACTGACATCTAGGTCTGCATCGGTATCACGGACTAATGGCCTGTAGCGAGTCTCAACCGGGAAAGTACGTCCAGATACTTCAATGACAGGGGCTTGATTGAAATGCTTCGAGAAGCGCTCAACATCAATGGTTGCTGAGGTAATAATAACTTTTAAATCAGGACGCTTTTTAAGCACTTGTTTTAAGTAGCCTAAAATGAAATCGATATTGAGGCTACGCTCATGAGCTTCATCAATGATGATGGCATCGTATTGATTCAAGAACTTATCAGAGGTCAATTCCGCTAATAAAATACCGTCGGTCATTAGCTTGATGTAACTATCTGGACTAATGGCATCAGCAAAACGGACTTTAAAGCCAACAACCTCGCCTAGCGGGCTGTTTATCTCTTCAGCGACGCGATTTGCCACACTTCTTGCTGCCAGTCGTCTTGGCTGTGTATGACCAATTAAACCACGTGTACCTAGGCCTAACTCTAAACAAATTTTCGGTAACTGAGTGGTTTTACCTGAGCCGGTTTCACCAGCAACAATCACCACCTGATTATTGGCAATGGCTGAGGCAATATCATGACGTTTTTGCGATACAGGTAGCGAGTCAGGGTAACTCACTTTAGGAATGTTATTAAGCCTATATTGGGCTTTATCAAACGCTTTAACGGCTTGCTCTGATAACTTAGCCAGGAGTTGATCTTTCTTTTCAGATTGCGGCTCTTTTTTTAACTGAAACAACCGACGACGAATTTTAGCCGCATCGGTTTGATAACATGAGTTTAGGTATGCTTTAGAGAGCGGGTGTTGATCTGAATTCAAATCTAATTCCTAGCAAGTATTTCAAAAAATGCGATCCTAGCAAGGAACTAGACTGAATGGTATTAGTTTAGACTTTTCCTGCCTATGCTGGGGTTAAATAACATTGCTGCATGTACAAATTCATCGCACTTAGTACATTGGTTCGGTTAATGGTGCCAATCACTTTACCGCCTTCTACTACCGGATAAATTTTAGGTTTCGCCCCCAGCATTTGCTCTGCAAGTTGTAAAATACTGCCATCGGGCGATGCGGTTAGTACCTCTGTTTGCATGCAATCTTTCACAGTTTCTGTCATATCGCAGTGATAACTACTTTTAAGCATTACCGACATACAATCTTGCTGAGATAAAAAGCCTACCAATGCGCCGCTATTATCAATAACGGCGGCGCCCGCTTTTTTGTTGCTTAATAAATGCTCCACAGCTGTAGCCAATGACATTTCGGCTTTTAACAGTACGGGTTGTCGATCCATATATTCAGATATTTTTATTGAATCCATATATTACCCCTTAACTCATTCATAACGCGCTGGTGATTTATTGAGCCACTGGTGCTTACCTTATTGGCTCAATAAACTAGCTTGCTGTGTCTATGACAGCTATTTTCAATGTACTCATTAAGTACTCTTATTGAGTGTAGTCAAATTTAACAACATTCGTTGATTGAATAAGTCGATTGCGGTAACAGGAATTTGTGTTTGTGAATACATGGGGGAGTTTAGTTTACGTTTTGTCCGCTTGAGAAGTTAGTTAAAACTCATATTTAGATAGACACGTTTGGTCACTTTGATTCGCTATCCCCTTTGGCCAGTTAATCGCAAATGGATAGTCGCAAATGGATAATCGCAAATGGATAATCGCTAAACCACTGAATGACGACTAGATTCAATAGGAGTTAGAAAGGGTCTAGCTGAATCATATAAAATGACTATGTAAGCCATGTATAATCCGTTGGTTAAATGACCAAGCCTAAAGGGTGTTGTTTATCTTTAAGTAATAACTGTTTAAATTCATCAGCGGTTACCGCTTTACTAAACAGATACCCTTGACCAAATTCACATTTCATATCGGCTAAATATTTCGCTTGATATGGCTCTTCTATTCCCTCAGCGATCACTTTTAAATTTAGTGCATTTGCCATTGCGAATATTGCTGTCACTAATGACCGATTAGCTGCATTCGTTTGCAAACCATCCATAAATGCTTTGTCTATTTTAAGTTTTGAAAATGGAAATTTTTGTAAGTAACTTAATGATGAATACCCCACACCAAAATCATCAATAGACAGACCGATGCCAAGTTTATCAACCTTATTAAGCATATTAAGTAAGTCTTTATTATGATCGATCAACAGACTTTCTGTAATTTCAATGGTCAATTTATCTGCAGGGAGTTGACTCTCATTTAAGGCTGTTTCAATTTTTTCGAGGAGAGCATTACAATACCTAAATTGCACACTAGAAAAATTAACCGCTATATTTATTGGGGTAATTTCTTGCCATTCTGCCGTATTATAGCAAGCTTGCAAAAGTGCCAATTCACCAAGTTGATGGATCAAACCGTTTTTTTCTGCCAACGGTATAAATATATCAGGTGCAACAAAGCCTAACTCGTTATCATGCCAGCGCATAAGAGCTTCTGCAGCAACAATGTTGCCACTTTTTAGGTCGATAATTGGTTGATAGTACATCTCAATGTCATTATTATTAATCGCCAAGCGTAAACGTTTGTCTAATAAGACACTCTGCAATAAAGACTCATTTAAACTTGAGTCATAAAAACTAAAGTCATTCCGGCCAGAGTCTTTCACACGATACAAGGCCATATCTGCATTTTTCAGCAATGTTTCAGGGTCATATCCATCCATTGGATACATAGACATGCCAATGCTCGCCGTTATAAAAAATTCAAAGTCATTTACGATAAATGGTTCATCAAAAATACTAAGAATTTTAGTTGCCAGATCTGTTGCTCTACCTATATTCATTTGAGACTGAGCAATGAGTAAAAATTCATCACCTCCCAACCGGGCAACCATATCCGTTTCATACACGGTATCAAGTAGGCGACGACTTGCCATTTTAAGGATATCGTCTCCAGCTGCATGACCTAATGTGTCATTAATTTTCTTAAAGTTATCTAAATCAATAAACATGACTAATATTTGAGTATTGTTTATTTGTGATTGCTGAATAGTTTGACTTAAGTATGTATGACTAACATTCCTATTTACCAAGCCGGTAAGTTCGTCATGGGTTGCTTGATAAGCGAGTTGGCTTTCCGACTGTTTACGCCTTTTTATTTCACGTTCTAACAAAACATTTTGCTGACTTAATTTATCTTGCTCTTCAACCGAAACATTAATTTGAGTGCGTAAAATGGTATTACTCTTATCAATTTTCAATAAGTAATAAAGACCAAATAACAAGGGGATAGCAAGAAAAGAAAGGATTAAAGTGAAATTAGAAGAAGTAAGAATATCTTGATCAAAAATAGGTTCAAACCAACTCTCTAAATACAAATCAACACCTGCAATTTCATTATCAATTGCAATGTTATTGGCTAATTCAGGCTTTAAAGTGAGATTATTTTTATTGTCAGATGAAATAGAGTCCCAGATGAGTAATGATTTACCATTAGGGGCTGTCAGCTGCAAACGACTATGACGGTCAGCAGTATTTTGTAATTTAAGTTGATTGATGACCAAGTGTAAATTAAGGTCAGCAACAAATACTCCAACAGGTTTTCTTTGATGAAAAACGGTTTTATGTAACTGTATTTTTAATCCGTTGGAACCTTCTACTACAAAAATCTCACTTTGTTGTTCTAGGCTTTTTTCCTTTGAAATGTTCGCCTTATCAAAAAATAAATCAGTATGAGTATCTGCGATTGCATTGCCAGACAAATCAATTAACACCACACGATTGAATATTTTATGCTCATCTAATTGACTATTTACAACAAAAGAACCTAACTGCCTTTGTAAATTAGTTAAACTTGAACCAAGCCCATACTCCATAGACATACCGGAATGGAGATTAGCAAAAAAAGTACTAACCGTTTTATCATCTTCTAAATCAATGACATATTGTTGACTCACTGAAAGAATAAACTCAATGGTTTTTACATATTGACTGACCTCAAGCTGCAATACGTTAACCTGAGATTTTTGGAGTTTACTCTGCCCAAAATGAGTGACAGTAAGAATTAACCCAAGATACGCAATCAGAATAGCGGCACCAATTATGATGATACTTTTAGTACTAAAAAACTTTATCACTTTCATCAGCTATTAATCTAACGTTTCAAAAAATTGAGGATAAAAATAGAAGACATCGGGATAATATTTTTTTACTAACTTTATGTAACTGCCGTCAACTAATGTTGTTTTAAAATAAGTATTAAATGCTTTTCGTAATTCAGGTGAATTTTTACGGAATGCGACAGCCATACGCTGCTCTTCAGATATTGGGCCAATGACTTTTATTTCGCCCGACCACTTTTGCAGTGCAATCAGTGTATCTGGTACATCAAGCAAGGTACTTTCAGCATCTTGATTTAGAATAGCGGGAACCATTTCATTTAGCTTGCGCGCCTTTACTGGCAAGATAATATTGGCCCCTGTTTGCGCCATATTATATAAATCTGGATCTAAGCAAGATTGCTTCATTGCCAAAACATCTCTTCCCAAAAGCTTTGATTTTACCGTTTGAATATCAGTAGTAATCGAACCACTAGGCTTAATTGGCTGTAAGCTAGAATCTGTCCGCGCGACTAGCCATACTGCCGATGGAAAATACACTTCGGAAAAATCGACAAGTTGAGTCCTCCAATCAAGAATGGTATATCCATTAGAAATAACATCGCCTTGTATTGCTTCTTTTGATCCTAACTGAATATTTTTGTCTACAAAGATTGCATTTTGGCCATTAATTTTACCAATTAGGTTGCTCCAAGATGCTTCAACAAATTGATATTCAACATCTAAATATTCTGCAAAGCCTTGCATAAGCTCCACATCGAGACCTGTTAGGACTGTTTTCTCGTTTTGTGGGTATTGAATGACAAAGTTTGCATAGGGAACGCCAATATGCCTGAGCACCCCTGATTCCTTAACCTCTTGAAGATCATACGCAAGAGACTGAGGACTAAAAATAACAATACAAAACAACCATAATGTATTTAATAAGTTTATATGGCTTCTTTTATTTAACATTTTACTTCCAACTAATTTAAACTACCCACTTAATACAAATAGATACTCACCACATCAATATAGACGATATTCATCTTGTTATCTTTGATAACAATGTCACTTCAAATGACATTATGGTTCATCAGTCAATTATTTTCTGTTCCCGGAGTAACAAAAACTTATTTTAGCTTCATGCTTTCTTGACAAAAAATATTAATTTAGGCTCATTTAAAATTAATTAAATAACTTAAAAACAGAAGGTTACTTAGGATGTATACAGACAGGAGATAAAAAGCTAATACAAGATATTCAAAATAAAATTTATCAGAGATTTGATTAGCACATCATTATAAAGGGCTTTGCTTCCCGAAATGGAAAGCTCGATGATTATGCTCGAGGCTAGCCAAAGCTGTACTTAATTGTTCTTGCTTTAATCTAATCCATTACCTATCTCAGCTAATGTTTAGAGTTTAGGGTCGATGTTTAGAATTTAACATGCCCCGCTTACATAAATGTGAGCTGAACTCATCGACGTTACAACATGTCCGAGCAACATTTTCGTTGAGGGTAGAGTCACGACATCGATGAATAAAGCCCTGTTCTTTTATGTGCTTTCTGCCTATGCCCGGCGCTTTTTAAACGCATGTAAACCAGCACTTAGAATAGTTTTGAACACCACACCAAAGGCACTTAATTTGGGGTCGGCTTTTTTACCTGCGGCGATACGCCACATTTGGTGTTCATACCACACCAGTCCAACCATGCCTATTTTGTCTAGCGCAGGTTTGCCAGTAGTTGGAACAGTTAGCGGCATGCCATAGTTTGGATTTTCAATTAACTTATTGGGAAAATCAGGGTCTACCGCCATAGTTCGTGCAATGCCAATAAAGTCTGTAGCCGAAGTATTTAGTGCTTCATTCATCGCCGGCGCACTTCGAAAGCCACCCGTTACCACCAGCGGAGTACTAACCAGCGTTCTCACTTGTACCATGTAATCCATAAAATAAGCTTCACGCTTTATTGTGCTTGCCTTTACAGGTTCAGTTTTATTTTTAGAGCCCATCATCGACGGGCTTTCGTAAGTACCACCCGATATTTCGATTAAATCGATACCCTGATCACTCAGTGTTTGCACAACCTGCATCGACTCTTCTTCGGTGAAGCCGCCTTTCATAAAGTCGGCGCTATTAAGCTTAATTCCAACAGGAAAATCATCACCCACTTCTTTACGTATTGCGCGATAGACTTCGAGTACAAATCGAAGTCGGTTTTCTAATGAGCCGCCCCATTTATCATCTCTTTGATTGTGCCTTGCTGATAAAAATTGGCTGACAAGATAACCATGAGCACCGTGAATTTGTACTCCAGTAAAACCCGCTTGTTTTGCAAGCTTGGCGCTAGTGACGAATTTATTTATGATTTGATGAATTTCGGTTTCATTGAGTGCGCGCGGCGTATTAAAGCCTTTTTCTAATCCACGCCCTAAAGATATTGCAGAAGGAGCGACGGGCTCAGCGCATAAGAATTTAGGGATTTGTTTACCTGGATGATTAAGTTGCATCCATATTTGTGAGCTATTTTGCTTTCCTGCACTAGCCCACTGACTAAATAATGCTAAGTCACTTTGCTCATCTAAAACGACATTTTTAGGTTCACCAAGTGCACTTCTATCCACCATGACATTACCGGTTATAGATAAACCAATACCACCTTCAGCCCAGCTTTGATAAAGAGTGACTAAACCAGTAGTTGGATTATGCTGCTTATCGCCGAGCTGCTCACTCATCGCCGATTTAAACAGACGATTTTTAATGACTTGGCCATTTTTGAGAGAAAAAGGTTCACTGAGATTTATCGAATTCATACTAACTCTTACTGTTATATTATTTTTATTTGATGAGTGATTATGCGCTATTTTACCAATAGTTCCGAGTATTTAGCGCCTTTATGACCCATTTAAGCGCTGTTTTTGATTCAAAAAATATTAACAGGCTGGGTGACCAGCAAAACTGGACAGATGTAGAACAGTTCAGATAGAACAAACTCGATTGGTGTTTAGATGCGCTTCAAAATGACGACTAAATTAAAGTAAGAGAGGTAAAAGTAAGCGAGGTATTAGCCCACGCAAGCAGGCTGATAAAAGAATTTATCCTTATGCATTAAACTCTTTTAAGGCTAAAAGAGCCAACTCGGCCTTAGCTGATGGAACAAAGATATGATCGTGATAATAAGCCGCAATGACGTTAGCACTAATACCATAAGCCGTTAATTTGGCAGATACCGCCGCGGTTAACCCTACAGCTTCAAGACTTGAATGCACTGTTAACGTTATTTGGCGAAATGAGCCTTCAAACCCTAAACCAGCTTGTTGGGCGGCAGTTTTATCCAACACTAGCGTTAATCCTTCTGCTTCACAAAATGTGGCGACAGGATCAAAGGAAATATAATCAACTAACGCGCCTGAAACCGTACAGAACACAAATTCTGATGGCAGCAGTTGTGGCTCCATCGACTTTAATAGTGCATTTAACTCTGTAATACCTGACATGATGACTCCTCTATTGCTGACACGCTATTATTAAACCTAAAGCTTGGCATAAATCGCTATATCACGGAGCAAGTTAATACTTACTTATTACTGCGGTTTTTAAACATGTTTTTTAGTTTTAATTTTAATGGTTTTAGCTTCATTAGATAATCACGAATAGTGTCAGTTTTTGCAAGAAAAGCATATTCTTGTTCAGTTAATTGTTGCGGCTGATAAGTTCGTATTAAACGATATAAATGGTAATGACTGACCTTTTTGGCAATCAACCAAATTGGCGACCATTCAAAGCTTCGAAATGTAATTCTTTCGAAATCAACCATGCCCAGGTTCTCATCACTGTCTGCTAATAAATCTCGCACAGGCATTGCATGGCGCGCGACACCTTGAGCGAGCATATTGGCAACCATTTCCCGTAACAGGATAATTTGTTTCACTGATAAGGTTTCTGGTGCAGTACCTTTTAAACGACTCATGGTCAGCGTGGTATTTTCATCGTCGAAATGAAGTAGTTTTGGGAAATTATCGAGCCCGATTAATCGTTGTAAGGCTATTTTTTCTCTGAAGTAGCGCTTCTTGTAATCCTTCACCTTTTTGAATGTTTTAATGACAGAGCTAGCCTCAATCACAACGTTCATTTTTGCCGTCTCGTAAACACCATCTTTAACCACTTTCATAACTAGCCTTAATAATACTTAATCTTAAAGAAATTCCTAAATACTACATATCGTCTTTGCATTACTGGCTAACAGCGCCGTTTAGGTATTTGTAGCCTTTTTACTTCAAATCACAACTTGCGTGTATTCATTCAAATTCAATGTAAAAAATGACTTTCCCATTAATCGCCTACCTTCAATATTCATTTACTTAGCTTGTGTCTCACAACCTATGTTTAGTGTTGTGCTTAGCTAGCTTGTTATTGAGGCTGGTACATAATCATAATTCAGTATAACTATACGGTTTTGTGTATCTAACTCACGGATAATTTAGAGGCTTAGCTCATATAAACTCGACTTTTATACTTATGTACAACAGCCATAAAGCAGTAACAAAACAAGCTGTAAACTTTGCAACAAAAACACAAAGCAACGACCATTTTATTTCAAAAATAGAATTATTAACTATAGTCCAACAACAGCTAACGAGTTACCATCAATCACTTTCTATTTGCACTATAGAAACTTTAATCGCTTACCGCTGACTCACGCTTATGTTATACCTATTAGCATTGATCTTGCTAATACAATTCACCACAGGCTCAACATTTGAATAACCCTATTAAGATAAAGGGAATATTTGCCCGCCTCAAGTGATTAATAATCAAGCACAATCACATTAAACAGTTTTAAACAAGGCTTAAAAGAAAAAAGGCACCAAGTGAATACTTGATGCCTTTTTAGCTAGTGCTTAATACTTGTATTAAAAAACGCACTAAAGGGCTTACTTATCTCGCCAAATCATCACTTGGGCTTGTTCACCCTTTTTACGTGTCGCACGGTACATGCCTTCGGTATTAAATGGGGTGGCGATATTGCCGCGATGATCGATGGCAATAACACCGCCCGTACCACCAGCAGTGATAAGACGCTGATTAATCACTTCATCGGCAGCTTGAATAATGGATTTACCTTGGTATTTCACTTTGGCGCAAATATCCCCAGCCACATGGTAGCGAATAAAATATTCACCATGGCCAGTTGCTGAGACTGCACATACACCGTTTTCAGCATAAGTGCCTGCGCCGATAATGGGTGCATCGCCAATACGGCCGTAACGCTTATTGGTCATGCCACCTGTTGATGTACCCGCACTAATATTGCCACTTTTATCCAGAGCTACCGCGCCCACTGTGCCCACTTTAAATTCGACATCGAGTGCATTATGGGAAGCGATATAGTCTTTATTATCTAATTTTGCTTGCTCCATTTTAGCTTTAGCCCGTTGCAATGATTCATAGCGGTGTTGAGTATTAAAAGTCTCATTGGCAACCAGCGGCACCCCTTGGGTTAAGGCAAACTCTTCAGCGCCTTCGCCATAGAGCATCACATGTACTGATTTATCCATCACCAAACGCGCCAAATCAATGGGATTTTTAACGTGCTTAACCCCCGATACAGCGCCTGCATTCATGGTTTTTCCATCCATAATAGAGGCGTCCATTTCATGCTGTTCATTGTGGGTATAAACCGCCCCTTTGCCTGCATTAAAGTATGGCGAATCCTCTAAAACATTAATAGCTTGAGTTACTGCTTCAAGGCTTGAACCGCCCTTTTCTAACACCACATAACCCGTATCAACGGCCTCTTTTAATTTAGCGCGATAGGCTTGTTCTTGCTCAGGAGTAAAACTACTGGGGTTTATCGTGCCTGCTCCGCCATGGATCGCAATGGCAAACGGCTTGTCATTGGCAACACTGCCAAAAGACGAAACCAGCAAGGTGATACATGACAACATGGTTAATTTATTCATTGTTATTCTCATATTTATCAAGGGGCTTACAGTCTAAGTTATAGCCCTAAATTATACTCTAAGTGAATTGATTCTATGGGAAAAGTAATATTAATCAAAGCTGCAACTCATCACTTTGAGATAGTGATAGTGACGAAGCCATGATAATAAGCCCTGCCAGCACAAATGCGCCATATTCCACCCTACGGGGTAATTTTGAACCCACAGAAATCCTTAAATCGTTTTAGATTAATGAAGGCATTATTTACTTTAAATTAAGCCGCTTCATTAATCGATGTAATTTACCTGCACTCAAGCCCAGCGGTTTGGCGATCGCGGTCAGTTTTTCACTATTAGCTAAATAACTTGCCAAGCTTGAGGTTAACCGCGGCATATGTGTTAACGAGTTCATGCAAACGTCTAATGCTAATATTTACGCTTTAGGGGATTGCGCTGAATTTGAAGGGCAAGTAAAAGCGTATTTACAACCGACCTTAATCAGTGCGTCTGCATTAGCAAAAACCTTATTGGGTGAAGTGACTAGCGTGAAACTGCCCAATATGATGGTCAAGGTTCCCCCCCTAATTACCCGATTCAAATTGGTGGTAAAACTGATGCAGCCTCAGTAGCACGTTGGAATATTGATGTTCAATCACAAGGGATTGTCGCTAAAGGCTATGACAGCGCCGATAACATGGTGGGATTTGTGGTGACTCGAGATTGTACTCAACAAGCATTCTCTTTGTTAAGACAACTCTAAAAACCTTAATTTAATAGCTTCACCAACACTAAACAACAAAGCAGAACAGTAATTAGTTCTGCTTTTTTATTTGGACGATTAAATCACTCCAACATTAAGGTAAAATCAAGGTAGCTTTGACCTTGCATGGCCAAAACCTATCTTAAGCCGAGCACTGGAATGACTGGTTTTTATATTAATGCTTTAATCAGACGATTCTTTCTATGCATTTCAAAGGTTAATTTCAATCCACAACTTGCCTGTTTCACATATTCTAGCGACAATACAGTATGAGTTTATGGCCTTTATAAGCATCCTATAATTGTTATTTAAATCTTTTCAATATTGCGTTGTCGCCTTTGCTGCCATTGTCATGATGGTACCTAATTTCGCTTGGGCAAAAGATAACTGGTTAACGGTCAAGGTAACGGGCGCATCAGGACGGTTAACCAAAAATATCCAAGCGCATTTAGGCAATAACCCTGATTCTGAAGTACAACGCAGAGCCTATTTATTTACTGTAGAAGACAATGTTAACGCCGCGCTGGAATCCATCGGCCATTATCACGCAAAAGTATCGATTAACGTTGAAGAAGCGACCAAGGGCCCCTGGAAACTTAACATCGATATCGATGAAGGTGCGCCTACCATTGTTCAGTGGATAGACATTAAATTCAGTGAGCAAATGATTGAAGATAACAGCTTTAATCGTTGGCTTGATCAGTTAACTATCAAACCTGGTGATGTGTTAGATCACGGCGTATACCAAGAGTTAAAAAATCAGCTGGTTACATTAGCTATGGCCAGAGGCTATTTCGATGGAAAATTCTCACGGGCTGAAGTGGTGGTTAATCGGGATGTGAATACCGCTAAAATCCACTTGCATTATGACTCAGGTAGACGCTATCAACTGGGTAACGTCGAGTTTCATGGTCATACTCTCAATGATGAGTTCATGAAAAAACTCATCCCGTTTAAACCCAATTCAAATTATTCAACCCGGCGGTTAAATCGATTGAACCGCAACCTTATCGATACTGGCTACTTTAGTAATATCAAAGTGTTACCACAAGTTGATGCCATGACCGACGTCGATGTCCCCATCAGAGTTGACTTAAGCCCAAGACCAACACACTCATTTGAATTAGGTTTGGGTGCCGATATTGGTACCAATGCCGAAAAAACCATTGAGCCAAGGGTCAGGCTCACTTGGCGGATGCCGCAAATTAACAGCTATGGCCATACTCAAGAAACTACTATGGAATGGTCACCTGACAGGCCTAAGTTTTTAACCACCTATACTATTCCGTTAAAGCACCCGTTAGATGATCAGCTACAATTTAAGATTGGATTACTGCGAGATAAATATGGCGTTACCCAAGATTATAATGAAGAAGATAGAAGCTACGATTACACTGGCCAGCTAGAGTCAGAGAAACGTTTACTCGGGGTGATCAGACAACAAACCCTAGCCGACCAATGGCTATTTGGTTATTCACTTGAATATAGCCAAGAGCTTTATAATCAATCCAATATTGATTACGATTCAAAATTCCTTCTTGCAGGCTTTGGTATTGGCAAAACCGTTCGCGGCGATAACACCTTAGACCCCAAGTCGGGCTACCGTCATATTTACAGTATGCAATATGGTGACCCTAATTTAGGCTCTGAAATTCGACTGTTAAAATTTGAAGCTAACTTTAAATGGATTGATACCTTTTTCGAGCGGCATCGTTTTGTAGCCCGACTCGACTTAGGCGCCAACATTGCTGATAGTGACGATATCGCCCAAATATCACCTTCGCTACGTTATTTTACCGGTGGCGATCAGAGTATTCGCGGTTATGGCTACCAAGAGCTAGGGCCATTCATTGAATACACCAACGAAGACGGTAGCACGTCACGTCAGGTTGTCGGCGGTCGTTATTTGATGGTGGGCAGTTTAGAGTATCAATTTTATTTAACTGACACATGGCGACTTGCCAGCTTTGTGGATGCGGGTAACGCTTTTGATACAGAAACATTTGAACCTATTGCCTCCGTCGGCGGCGGCGTTCACTGGATCTCTCCTATCGGACCCATTAGATTCGATTTAGGTGTCGGCTTGAAAGAAACAGAAACGGTCGATAGATCTTGGCGAATTCATTTAACCATGGGGACGGATTTGTAATGACAGAAAAATCCAAGCTACCCCAGCATCATAACGACCATGAAGCCCATGACGCTACACCACTAGATAAAGTGCCAGCAAAGCCGCCATTAACGCTTTGGGCGCGATTATGGAAATACTTCAAACATACCACTCGAGTGATTATCTATATTCCACTGCTGATTTTAATTTTGCTAGCAGTGCTCATTGGCACGCCTTTCGGCGCACGTATGTCAGTGATGTTAGCCAATCAATTTGTGCCCAATCTCGCATTAGACTTACGCTCTGGCACCATCAATAAGCAACTCGAATTTAACCATGCAAGCTGGTCAATGGATGGCGTAGCGGTAGAGGTTGATGACTTAAGCTTATCTTGGCTGCCAACCTGTTTGTTTAACAAGCAAATTTGTGTCGATAAGTTACACGCAAGTGGCGTGCGGGTACGAGTAGCTACTGATGAGTTTGCCGATGATGTGCCTAGTGAAAGTACCGTTGCAAACGCTCGAACAACTCAAGCTGCATTAGCAGATAATCAGCCAGCTAACACTGATAAAACTAATGAAAGTAAAGATGAAGTACCTGAACCGCTGATTTTACCTGTAGTTATTGGCCTTAACGAATTAGACTTAAACTCAGTTGAGGTCAGCGTAAATGACATGCGCTATAACGCCAGCCGCTTGCAAGGCAAAGCACTATGGAATAGCAAAGGCTTAAGAGTTAATTACCTTTATAGTGACGGTTTGCTGGTTGATATTCCTCTTGCCAGTAATGATGTTGCAGCGCCGAACAATACCACTGAGGTAAATGACGACTGGGCTATGGCAGCATTACCAGTGGTTTATATGTCATTCCCTATTTACCTTGAACAACTGATTAGTAATAACAGCGTGATGGTCTTGGGAGCAAGAACCGATGATTTCGCAAAAATAACCTTAGCAGGCAGCTATGTTGATGACTTAATTGATGTGCAGCAATTAGCCATCACTCATGATTACGGTGAGGCAACATTAGAAGGCGATATCCGTTTAAATCACGATTACCCAATGAATATTAACGCCGATTTTAGCTTTAACAATGTGGCCGAAATTCCTGAATTAACCCAGCAAAAAATCAAACTCAGTGCACACAACGGCTTTGATGATTTAGCCGTTACCCTTGCCGCTGAAGGTGACTTTACCATTAATTTTGACTCAAATATCACTTTGAGTAAGCCCGAAATGCCTTATCGAATTGATATAAGCAAAGCCCAAATTCAGTGGCCTTTGATTAAGCCTGACTATGTCACTGATATCAAAACATTATCAAGTACCGGTGACTTCAACCAACAACATGTTGTCCTTGATGGGCAATTCCTCAGCCCCTATCACCCGCAGCTTGAAGTTAATAGCGCAATGCAGCTATCACATACCAATGTGGATATTGCAGATATTGTCATTAGCTCAGATGCGGGGGATATCGCAGGTCAAGCGAGTCTTGATTGGGGCAATGATTTTAGCTGGCAAGCCAAACTCGACACCACTGATTTACAGCTAGAAAAAATCGATTATCTTTATGAACTCACCGAGCTTAGCAGCCACATCAGTGGGATATTAACCACCACAGGTAAGGTTTCTGATACTAGCTGGGAAGTAAATATTGTAGACAGTGATTTAAGCGGCAGTTTAAATCAGTACCCTCTTAGCGTTAAAGGTCAGGTACAATTTGATAATAACTTCGCCATCAATGCCAAAGACCTACAAGCACAAGCCCTCGGCACAACCCTACTTATCAATGGTCAAGCAGATACAGTATGGGATGTAGATGCATTACTTGATGTACCTGACATCAGCCAGTGGCTACCAGATAGTAAAGGGTCAATTACCGCAAAAATCGATGTCACTGGCGATGCCAAACAACCTATCGTTGATATTAACGGCCAAGTGGCCGATTTTGATTTTGCCGATATGAAGCTCGACAGACTGACATTAACGGGTCACTACTTACCGTTAAATGAGCATCAATTTAGCGTGAATCTCGCCAGTACTGCTTTTAGCTGGAGCGAACTGGACTTAACTGACGTAGAGCTAATCGCCTCAGGAGATCTTGGCCAGCAAAAATTGCAACTGTCTACGGGTGGAGAGCTAGCCATTAACACCCAATTGAGCAATATATACACGGCAGATAAACAACGCTTTGATACTGAAGTTAACGCCTTATCCTTAACCAATATGCTCGGAGATTGGCAGTTAGATAAGCCCATCACGATCGTTTGGGATCAACTCAATCAACTTGGCAGCGCCAGTCCTTTTTGCATTAATCACCCCAGCAATAGCCTGTGCCTGATTGAACCTGCAAATTTTGGTACCCAAGGGGATATTCATATTCTTGCACAAGGCACACCTGGCCGCCTACTGCAGCCAATATTACCCGAACGCTTGGTATGGATTGGTGACTCTAGCCTTGATGCCAAACTGAATTGGTCTGAGGTTGAAAAGTTACAAGCAGATGTTGATTTAACCTTATCTGAGGGCAAATTAGAATTAAAGCGCTCAGAGAATGATCGCATCGATATCATTTACGACTTAGTTAACTTACATGTCACATTAGATGAGCAGCAACTAACGGGTCAATTATCAGTGCAAGCAGATAGCATCTCAGATATCAGCAGCCAAGTTAACATCAGCACCCAGCCTTCAAGAGAGCTATCAGGGCATATCAATATTGACGAGTTAGATTTAACTGGCTTACAGGGCTTCTTCCCTGAGCTGGCGACATTACAAGGACTGTTTTCCACTGATTTAACCTTATTAGGCACTTTAAATGAGCCTGAAGTCGGTGGCAAAATGACACTATCAAAAGCAGCTATTGCCACTACAAACAACCCGACTTTGATTGAAAATATCAATTTAATAATGGAGCTCGCTGGCCAACAAGGTAATGTAACAGGCGATTTAACCATGGGGAAAGGCCAGGCAAATATCAATGGTAAGTTGGCTTGGCCAGAGGGTAACTTTAATGGTGAAATTGATATAAAAGGTAAAAAGCTCGCCTTTATTCAGCCCCCTATCGCAATATTGGATATTACTCCTGATGTAAAAATTAACTTTAGTAAAAATCAGCTGGCGATCACGGGCACTGTCGATATTCCTAGCGGGGAAATTACATTAGTTCAACTAGCTGAGGGTGGTGTAGCGATATCTAGCGATGTGGTATTTAAAGACTCGATTTCAGAACAAGAAGAAAAAGTCAGCCCTTACGCTATCGTCGCCGATCTCAATATTAATGTGGGCAAGAACCTTAACATTGATGGCATGGGCTTAAACGGCAAGTTAGAAGGAACATTATTGCTACAGCAACAAGCCTTCAAACCACCGCTGTTATTTGGTGATATTAAAGTGAATAATGGCAGTTATAAATTTATGGGGCAAACCCTAACCATCAGTACTGGTGAAGTGCAGTTTGTTGGCCCAAGCTCAGTACCCAACTTAAATATTGAAGCAGTAAAAGAAATCAAAGATGAAGATCTCACCGCAGGCGTGAGAGTCACAGGCACAGCCATGCAGCCAGTAGTGACCTTGTTTTCAAACCCTGCCAAAGAGCAAGCCGAAATTCTATCCTACATAGTCACCGGCACAGGCTTTGCGAACTCTGGTAATGATCAAAATAATGCTTTAATGATGAGCGCGGCGTTAAGCTTAGGCTCACAGTTTGGCGGCGGCGCAATGAACAACATTGGCTCAACAGCGACGGGCTTAATTGAAAAAATGGGCTTTTCTAATGTACAACTTGATGCCAACGATGAAGGACGCTTTGCCATTAGCGGTTATATTGGCGAAGACTTGATGGTGAAATACGGTATTGGTGTTTTTAACCCCGGCTATGAAATGACGGTAAGGTATTATATTTTTTCACAGCTTTACCTAGAAACCGTATCAGGCAACTTAAATCAATCCTTAGATATTTACTATAGCTTTGATATTGATTAAGCGTTATAAACCAAATTTTAGTCACAAAAAAAGCGCCTTAAGGCGCTTTTTTCATTCAAATTAGCAATTAAGCAAATTTGAAATCGATGTGTTCGATAAGCATTTTGTACGCGTGACGCTGTACAGCTTGTGCACGAACTTTAATTTCTTTGCCATCGATTACGATAGTTAACTCGCTTGTGTAGAAATCTTCATTCAACTGTTGGTTGATGATATCTTTTTGAGCGAATTTGATAGAAATAGGCTCTTTACCTGGACCGTAGATTACAGCAGGAACTAAATTCGCATGACGTAGGCGGCGGCTCGAACCTTTCCCGATTTCAGTACGGATTTCAGCATTGATAGTATAAGACATGTAATTCTCACTTATATAAAATAATTTTTGTTGTTATTTTCGACCAATAACAACTCGTGCTCGTTATAAAACTAAGCGCGCGGATTCTAACACAGCTAAATAGCGTCAACAAGCATCACGCCGGTATTTTATCCACATGAACTAACTATATAGCCTTTAAATCATGCTAAATATCAGGCCGTGGGTTTTACCAGCTTCTTACCGGGCCAGTATCAAGGTGAATAAAACCAGAACGAGGGTAATAACCAACCCCGCCCATTTTTAACGACATTGCTGCATCACGTAAGGTTTTAAGAGCAATGCCGGGTATGGCTAAATCCATTGCCATTCCCTTCATATGATAACTTTTCTTGGCAACACCATTACTGTTGGCCGCTAACATATTATTGGTGATCGGAGAGCGATAACCAGAAATCACATGAATTTCATCTGAGTTATTCAGTGTCTGTTGAAGCTTATACAGGATTTCATATAAACGCTTATCCATCGGCGCCGCTTGGTTTTGTCTATGGTCACGTAATACATTGCTAAAAAGCGTTAAGGTATCACTGCGATATTCACCATCAACCCAAAAACTGCCTTGCCCGCGCTCACCAGTATGACGGTTGTAAAAGCTCAGATCACGCTGCCCTATTGTAGATCGGCTTGCTTGAGCGGAATTAGAAAACATTGAAGCGACAGCCACCCCACTAATTCCAAGGATTAACTGCCTACGCGAAGGACAAACTAACGACATTAACTCACCACTTTTTAAAAATTCAAACTGTGCACTTTTTGCACAAACGAGGATGAATTTAAAGCTTATGGCAAACAATAGCAACTCTAAAAGAACATAAGTTATGTATAAATCATGTGCAGTTTAGCAACTTCTAATAAGGTCAGGCACTTAACGTGACGTCAACTGCAATGGGCTTGTTGCATTATTTGCCACTACTGTTTTATCTGTGTTATTTAAATGATAAATATCATTTCGATATTGGGCCAAGTTATCTTCACCAACCCAAGCATTCCAATACACTATATGCACAGGAATGGTCTGTGACAGCGAAAACCATTGAGTATTTTTTTGATTAGACTGCATACGGGCCCAAGTGCGTTTATCTATTACCACATTATCCGCGAACCACTCAGCCAATTGCTGCACTTTTTCAATGCGAATACAGCCCGATGAAAGCGCTCGATTTGCCTTATTAAAAAGCCATTTATCTGGTGTGTCATGTAAGTATATATTCAGATCATTTTTAAAATGAAATTTATAACGCCCCAACGCATTAATTTCCCCGGGTCGCTGCACCAAACGATATGGAAAGGCTGCAGTTGCGGCCATTTGCCATTCATCAGCGGTTTTATCAATTTTAATCCCAGCTCGATCAAAAACATCAAATTGTCGATCGCGAAAATAATCACCATCTTTAGCCACTTTAGGCAAGATATCCCGTCGTAACAGCTTTTTAGGTACTGTCCAAGTAGGATTAATGACCACATTGGATATTTGTCCTGACATCACAGGGGTTCTTCGATAGGCCTTGCCGACAATTACTCGAGAGGTCATGGCGATTTGACTATCATTGACTAGCACCATTTCAAAGGCGGGAATATTTACCAATAAATAACGCTCTGACAGTTGATGTTGATAACTGGTTTTAGCCACAAAATTACTGGCAAGTAATATGGCGCGCTGTTTAGGTGTTTGGTTTAACCAATGTAAGGTATTGGGACCAATAACAGCATCGGCTTTTAAGCCATGACGCTGCTGAAATGACACCACCGCGTTCGCTATAGTGTCATCATAAATATGTTGCGCTTCTGAACGAGATGATAAGTCCCCAAGTAACCATAAACGCTGTGAAATAGCACTGATAGTCTGATGGCTATCGCCAGGCCGTAAAAAACCGCCGGGGACAATTGGCTGCCATTCATGGCGGTTATCAAGCCACATTAATCGTCTAATATGGTTAAGAACTCTCAAGTAATCATCTACCGGAGGCTCTAAAGAAAAAACTTTGTTTTGAAGTGAAGCGTTGGAAGCCAGATTGTGATACTGCAGTTCAACAGACTTATCAGCCCAAAACCTATCAACTTCATTTTGTATTGTGTCGATATATTCAAGCTTTTCAGCCTCTGTACCCTGGCGCAGAATCGTTAAATATGCTTGCCATTGAACACTGGAGTCAGTCAACGAAATCAATAATACATGTTGCGCAAGGGTGTTATAAACCGCATCCGAAGCCGCAATCTTAGTCATTGGCGTAAAATACAAGAATAATATCACTGCAAAAGATAACGCAACTCGATGAAAACAGCATCTCACCATGAATTATCCTCCTAAATACTGTCTACGAGCTTTTGAGTATGGCAAAGAAATACCATCCTTGTGTTACATAAAATATGACACTGTTAAAAGATAATACGAAAGTTGGAGATAGATAGCGGATTTAGCGCAGCAATTCGACAGTGGTAGAGCTGTGATAAGTCGAGTTCTGTTAAACGATGGGCATAACTGCTATAAACAAACTCCGCAATACTTATTACGTTAATTTCACAGCAGTTAATATGAATAAAAAACAACTCATGCAAGTGATGGCCTCGGACATCGGTATCTCACAATCTCAAGCGAAAATTCAAATCGATCAAATTGTTTCTCAGATCCATAAAGCACTTACCGAAGGTGAAAAAGTTTACATTCCGCAATTTGGCACATTTGAATTACGCTACCATTTAGCGAAAAATGGCTACAACCCACAAACCGGTGAAGCAATGGAAATTCCAGGATTTAACCAACCAAGCTTTAAAGCTGCGCCTGGATTGAAAAAACTCATCAATCAGTAATAAAGCCATAATCCCATTTCAAAGGCCTTGTTTTACTAGTAATAGCAGCAAGGCTTTTACCAATAACTACACCATTTCATAATCATCTTCTAAACTTAAAGTCAAAGTCACCTTACCCAGCGCTCAACCATGAACCTTAACCATGCTGTGATAAGTGTTGTTCTACTGCTATGCACTTTTATTCCATTACAGGAAACCTCAGCCTCCTACGAGAGCTTTGAGCTATCAACAACAGCAAAAATTATTGTTGTTGGTGACATCCATGGCGACTATGGTGAATTTGAAACATTAATTCGTGCAGCAGGCATTATCGATGACCAACTGAACTGGCAAGCTGGCGACACTCAGCTAGTCAGTGTCGGCGATCTGCTGGATAGAGGCCCTGACTCCCGCAAAGTAATGGACTTGTTTATGCGTTTAGAGCAACAGGCCACCGCAGCAGGAGGCACAGTACATCTTGTGTTGGGTAATCATGAATTGATGAACCTTATCCGTGAACTTAACTACGTACCCACTGATGAATATAAACACTACCTGGATGATGAATCTGCGGACGTACGCGAAAATTACTGGCAGCAATACCTTTCATATGCAACTGAAACCAGTGCCGGAATGAGTCAGCAATCGCTATTATCGACCTTTAACACTGAATACCCTCCCGGCTACTTTGGCCATATGCAGCTCTTTTCTACCAAGGGTAAATATGGCCGTTGGCTGTTGAGCAAGCCCAGTATATTAAAGATCAATGAGGTGCTATTTCTCCATGGTGGACTTTCTGCCAAGTTCCCTCTGTCAACCTTAGCCGAAGTAAACAACGAATCAGCAAAAGTAATACATGATTACATGGAAGCTTTTGAGCAATTAAAACTCCAAGG
The DNA here is from genome assembly GCF_030547195.1 of Shewanella sp. 6_MG-2023. Classification (NCBI taxonomy): domain Bacteria; kingdom Pseudomonadati; phylum Pseudomonadota; class Gammaproteobacteria; order Alteromonadales; family Shewanellaceae; genus Shewanella; species Shewanella sp. 6_MG-2023. The sequence continues at coordinate 106,553 of NZ_JAUOQU010000015.1, forward strand.
CGCATTAAGTCACCTTGATGATTTCTTTAGTCGCCAAGAAAAAATAGCACGGCGGTTACTATCTGCAGGCTCTGACGAACATAAATCCTTGTACCAAAGCTTTGTTAATCTCAGCCAGTCTTTTTACCTCGATGGAGAAAGTCAATTCTGGTATAGAGGCTCAGCTCTTTGCCATCCAATCTTTGAGGAAGAGATACTTGATCGCGTTTTGCAACACTATAAGGCCAAACAATTGGTGATTGGTCACACAACCACGAGTAGCCGCGTTTTTGAAAGCAGAATGAAGGGCAAGGTGATCAATACTGACACTGGACTGTACCGAAAATATTATCAGGGCAATCCAATGTTATTAGCCATTAACAAAGATGAACTTCAACAATTTGATGGTAATCAATGGCGTCCTTTTGAGGTTGACGATGGTCAATACCGTGAGATTTACCAAGGCCACAGCTATCAGGACTGGGAACAGTTATTAACACAGGCAATTATCACTAAACTTGAGCCTATAGGGACTGGTGTGACACAGTCGAAAAAAGCTTATTTGGAACATAACGGACTGCGTTTCAAAGCTATTTTTAAAACTGAAAATATCATCCCCAGAAATGCCTCTAAAGATAAATATCGCAATACCGACAGTTATAAATACGAAATAGCAGCGTACAGGATAGCCCGTCACCTTGGATTGAATATGATCCCGCCAACGGTACTTCGAACCATCAAAAATAAACAGGGCTCGCTACAATTGTGGATAGATGACACTTTTAACGAAAAAAATCGCATCGAGGATGAACGTTATCCAAGCGAGTATTGCGTTCTGTCATACCAAGCCAGCCTGATGAATATGTTTGATATTTTAATTTTCAATGTAGATAGAACCCAAAGCAATATTCTCTATACAGAAGCGGATTGGATGATGTGGATGATAGACCACTCTCGAAGCTTTAGAACTGGCAAACACGCACCAAAATATTTAAAGGCGGCACGTTTGCGTCACTCGCTAAAAATTGAACATCAATTAAAAAACTTAGACTATCAAAGCCTAGATACACTCACTAATGGCCTACTCAAGAGAAAACAAATCAAGGCGTTACTCAAACGTCGTGATCTGTTATTAAAAAAGCTGGCAGAACATGAGTAAAAATCCTCATTAACTACGCTCGCTACCTTAAGCCGCTTAAGTGATTTATGCCATACCTGTCAGTAATTCCGTGTTTATTTTCAATATAAGAGCTTAAGCAAAAGCGCTGTACTAGCCCATAAACGCCAAATACTCTAATTAAGATAAAGAGTTAACCAAACTCATAGAGAGGATAACAGGCAAGATACTGATATTGACTTAAATGATTGTAGATTTACTGAGGCTGTAACCAAGAGATTGTAAGCCCCTGATAAATAGCGCTATATTACAGCGGGTTTGACATGTCATCTTTTAAGCCGTCTTCGAAGAGACTGTAACTAATTTTGTGTAACTGCTTATCAACACGTACTCTATAGAGAGTCAAGGATAGGCAGATACTCATG
>NZ_JAUOQU010000016.1:0-107470 GCF_030547195.1 Shewanella sp. 6_MG-2023
GTCGATTAGCTCAGCTGGGAGAGCACCTCCCTTACAAGGAGGGGGTCACTGGTTCGAGCCCAGTATCGACCACCATTTTCTTCGATTTATCCTCTTCAAGTCATAATATTTTACTCTCAATGAACACTCATTCATCAGTTATAAATTTATTTAATATTTCTTGTGTTTTCTTAGCTTAACCGCTGCAGATAAAGTAACTCTTGCCGCTTAATGACATAAAAAACGCCCAGTTTCGATAGAAGTCAAAAGTGAGCGTCATAAAAGTGTGTTATTTATTGTTGAATGTTAATCAACGCCTAAAAAGCCGCCAGTTTGATGGGACCAAAGTTGGGCATAAATACCCTCAGACTTGATCAACTCTTGGTGAGTTCCTTGCTCAACGATCTGGCCTTTATCAATGACAATTAGTCTGTCCATAGCCGCGATGGTTGATAGTCGGTGAGCAATGGCAATCACGGTTTTACCTTCCATTAATTCATATAAACTTTCCTGAATTGCCGCCTCAACTTCGGAATCTAATGCTGAAGTGGCTTCATCTAGTAGTAAAATCGGGGCATTTTTCAATAATACTCGGGCAATTGCAATACGTTGGCGTTGACCGCCAGAGAGTTTTACCCCACGTTCACCCACTTGTGCATCTAAGCCTGTATTACCAAAGGGATCTGATAAATCATCAATAAACTCGGCTGCTTGAGCCTGCGCAATGGCTGCTTGAAGCTGTTGCTCCGAAGCATTAGGATCGCCATAGAGGATGTTTTCTCGAATTGAGCGATGCAGTAGTGAGGTATCTTGAGTTACCATGCCGATTTTAGCCCGCAGCGAATCTTGGGTAACATCGGTAATCGGTTGATCGTCAATACTCACTTGACCTTTTTCAACATCGTGAAAGCGCATTAGCAAGTTAACGAGCGTTGATTTACCAGCGCCAGAACGACCTACTAAACCGACCTTTTCACCGGCTTTAATGTTTAAATTCAGATTGCTAATCACCCCTGATTTTTCGCCGTAATGAAAACTAACATCGTTAAAGTCAATTTTACCTTTGCTAACAACAATATCTTTAGCGCCAGGTTTATCTTCAATTTCAATGGGTTTTGATAAGGTATTCATCCCATCAGTGACAGTACCGATATTTTCAAACAGTGAGCTTATTTCCCACATGATCCATTGAGACATGCCGTTTAAACGCAGTGCTAAGCTAACAGCAATAGCAATCGCACCCACAGTAATCGCATTATCTGCCCAAAGCCAAATTGAAACCGCCGCAATGGTAAATGCTAAAAGGTAATTTATGATCTGCACTAAAACGTTAATGATGGTCACAAGGCGCATTTGGCCGTAGACGGTTTTAAGAAAGCCCATCATGCTGTCTTGGGCGTATTCAGCCTCTTGCTTGGTATGAGAAAACAGCTTCACGGTGGAAATATTGGTATAACTATCAACGATCCTGCCAGTCATGGTCGAGCGGGCATCTGCTTGCTTGGCTGAAATGGCTTTTAGCTTTGGCACTAACTTCCACTGAATAGCAATATACGCAAATAGCCACACCAGCATTGGCAGCATTAAGCGCACGTCAGCACTGGCGATCATCACCAGCATTGAAGTGAAATAGATGATGATATACATCAATACATCTAACAGTTTCATGACGGTTTCACGCACTGCTAATGAGGTTTGCATTACTTTAGTGGCAATGCGGCCGGCAAAGTCATCCTGATAAAATGAAACGCTTTGTTTTAGTAAGTATCGATGTGCTTGCCACCTGATGGCCATAGGGTAATTACCCAGCAAGGTTTGATGCACGATAGCCGCATGCAAAGCCACTAATAACGGAATAATCACCAGTACTACCACAGACATCAATATTAAGGTGCTACCTTCATCTTGCATTAAGGTCTGTGGGTTTTTAGTGACTAACCAGTCAACTAATTTGCCCATAAAGCCAAATAATGACACTTCTAAAATCGCCAAAGTCGCTGTCAAAATTGACATGATGATTAAGTGTTTTTCAAAACCGCGGGTGTAATGACGGCAAAAGGCATAAACGCCTTTTGGGGCTTGGCTGGGTTCTTCTGAAGGTAATGGGTTGGTAAGGGATTCAAAGAATTTAAACATCTATTTCTCAATATTTGAAACGGGAACAGCAATATATACAGAGGATACCTTAACTTGGTGCTGACTTGTTAGCTAAGTGTTAGTTAGATTGTTTCGATACTTGTAGGCTAGCATTAAATGGGGTCAGTGGTTGAGTTCCGTTTTCCGCTAGTGACTAGCGTCATTATTCGCTAAAGTGACGCTAATAATCTTCAAGCTGCTATTAACCAGCTTACATAAACGGGTAACGATAACATGTCTCCTAAAGCAGTGCTAAACAGCGAGAAGTCTTTAGCACCTATAGCCAGCAGTCAGGCGTGCAGTTTAGCTGCTAATGTTTGCCGTCAAGCAAGGCTAAGCCGTGATGCGCGTTTTGATGGGCATTTTTTTACTGGGGTTTTAACCACAGGGATTTATTGCCGCTCAATTTGCCCTGCGACGGCACCTAAAGAGCAAAACGTGCGTTACTTTGACTCTGCGATTAAAGCTGCTCAGGCGGGGCTTAGGCCTTGTTTACGTTGCCGCCCTGATAGTGCGCCACAATCCAATGCATGGAAGGGCACTCAAACCAGTTTGCAGCGAGCGATAGCCCTGATTGATGGCGGTTGTTTAAGTGGCGAACAGGGTCAAACACTTGCATCATTATCACAACGGCTGGGTATTAGTAGCCGCTATTTAAGCCAACTCTTTAATAAGCAGCTAGGCACCTCGCCAAAAAAATATGCTATTTATCGACAACTGATGTTTGCTAAACAGCTGTTACATCAAACCAGCTTGCCAATAACGGACGTGGCATTAGCTGCAGGTTTTAATAGTATCAGACGCTTTAATGAAGTTTTTAAGGAGCAGTTGCAATTGACCCCATCCCAATTAAGGCGTGATAGCGCCAAGGCAAATGTTGCTACCAAAGCTGACGGTATTAGCCTGTTATTAGATTACCGCCCGCCGTTTAATTGGTCGAAACAGTGGTCGTTTTACCAGTTAAGAAGCGTTGAAAACATGGAGTGGCTTGATGAGGCATCAAAGGCTTATGGCCGCAGTTTTTGTTTAAATGTTAATCATCGGCAGGTTAGCGGCACCATTGATGTATTACCGCTAAAAGATAAACACCAATTGTCACTTACGGTGAAATTTGAACGTGCTGACGACTTAGACTATTTACATCATGTGGTGCTGTTTGTGCGTAAGTTATTGGATTTAGATGCGGATATGGCGGTTATCCATCAATCATTTAAGTCACTTGTCGACATGGGGTTAACCCCTACAGAGGGTTTACGGATCCCTGCCACAGCCTCGGTGTTTGAAGCCGGATGCCGGGCAGTATTAGGTCAGCAAGTGAGTGTGGTACAGGCAAGTAAGCTACTGAATATCTTGGTGAGGAGTTATGGTAAAAAGCTCGTAATTTCAGATCGTGAGCTTATCTTATTTCCAACCCCGCAAGCGATAGCAGCGGCAAGTTTAACTGAATTTAACATGCCAGCATCACGCAAAGCCGCGCTTAATTTGTTAGGTCAGTTTGTCGCTGAGCACCCAGACGCAAGCCCTGATGATTGGCTCAGCGTTAAAGGTATTGGCCCATGGACTATTGCCTATGCCAAAATGCGCGGTCAAGGCGATCCGGATATCTTTTTAAGTGGCGATTTAGTGATAAAAAACCGCTTGAAAGTTCTGCGCTGCCAGCATGGGAAGGTTGATGGGCAGACAGAAGCGCTTACCGGTAAAGCCTATCGACAATTTTGCGACAAGATTGCCAAGGATGTCAGCCCATGGGGCAGCTATGTCACTTTTCAATTATGGAATAGTAATGAAAGTTAATAATCAACCGCCGATTTACCTGCAAATTGAGCTAAGCCCTGTGGGTTACTTGAAGCTGCGAGCCTCAGAATTAGGCCTTACCCATTTGCAAGTGGTCAGTGAGGCTGACGCTGTCGATAGTGGCGATATTATCGATGCAAGTGCTGACTCAATTGAGCAAGCTCAAAAACATGTGCAGCAAGCCATCACAGAACTTAATGAATATTTTGCCGGTAAGCGCAGTGAATTTGACGTCACGCTTGCAGCCACTGGTACTGTGTTTCAGCATGAGGTTTGGCAAGCGCTGCGAGAGCTGCCGTTTGGGCAGGTATGCAGTTATGGCGATATCGCCAATAAAATTAATCGACCTAAAGCAGTTAGGGCGGTGGGCGCTGCCAATGGTGCTAATCCCATAGCGATAATCGTGCCGTGTCATCGAGTGATTGGTAAAAATGGTACCTTAACCGGTTATGCCTATGGCCTTAAAATGAAACAAGCTTTGTTGTCATTAGAATCAGCTGATTAATCGAATGCGGCTTGTTTCATCATCTATGAGCAGTAATTCATCATTGCTTGATCTATTTCGCTAACTTAAGCGGCATAAATACGCTAAAATAGCTGGCTATACCTTATTTTGAGCACTTGAAATTAATGACCTCTGCTACTGATCGCAAAGATGATACCCAAACGAGCCTAAATGCTGACACCCTTTTAGCGACGCAATCTGAAACTAATACCGTTAGTTTCACCGAAATGGGCTTAATCTCGCCATTATTAGCGCGGTTAACTGAACTTGAGTACCTCACTCCAACGCCGATCCAAGCGCAGGCCATTCCTCACGTATTAGCGGGTAAAGATTTACTGGCTGGTGCTAATACTGGCTCTGGTAAAACCGCAGCATTCGCTTTACCGATTTTGCAGCAGTTAAGTCAGTCTGCTGGGGCGTCAAAAAATAAAGGTAACTTTGTTTCAGCGTTGATTTTAGTGCCGACCCGCGAGCTTGCAAAGCAAGTCGCCGATAGCGTTAAATCCTATGCGGTGCATTTTAATGGCGCCATTAAAACCGTTGCCGTGTTTGGCGGCGTGTCAGTGAATACTCAAATGCTGGCCCTTCGCGGCGGCGCAGATGTACTTGTGGCAACTCCTGGGCGATTATTAGATTTAATCTCAAGTAACGCCATTAAGCTTGATAAGGTAAAAACCTTAGTGCTTGATGAAGCCGATCGTATGTTAAGCCTTGGTTTTACTGACGAGCTGGCTTCAATATTAAAATTAATGCCTGAGAAAAAGCAAAAACTGTTGTTTTCAGCAACTTTCCCAGAGGAAGTTCGCACCCTTACGGCGAGTTTACTGGTTGAGCCAGTAGACATTCAGTTGCAAAGCGCCGAAGAAAGCACCTTAGTGCAACGGGCATTTACCGTAAACCGTGAAAGTAAAACCGCATTATTAGCCCATTTGATCAAAGAGCATAAATGGCGCCAAGCATTGATTTTCGTTAATGCTAAAAATAGCTGTAAGCACTTGGCAGAAAAACTATCAAAACGGGGTATTAGCGCTGAAGTTTTCCATGGCGACAAAGCCCAAGGCGCCCGTAATCGTGTGCTAGATGGATTTAAGTCAGGTGAGATTGAGGTATTAATTGCCACCGATATCGCCGCACGTGGTTTAGACATTGATAAGCTCCCAGTGGTTATCAATTTCGATTTACCAAGAAGTCCTGCTGATTACATGCATCGTATTGGCAGAAGTGGTCGTGCCGGTGAAGTTGGTTTAGCGATATCATTATTAGCCCATGCGGATTACCATCATTTTAAAGTGATTGAGAAAAAAAATGCCCTGCGTTTAGAGCGTGAGCAAGTTGCTGGCTTTGAAGCCGATGAGCAAATGCCTGATGACTTGTTAGAGCTTGATAAGCCAATGGCAAAACCTGAAGGCACAGGTAAGAAAAAGCGTAAAAAGAAAGCCGAAGTCAATGTCGATTTTTGGGCTCATATTAAAAAACCTGAACAAGACTAATTCAGCCTTAGTCCCGAGTGAAGGCCCCATTTCATAGTTAACAAGAGTATTAACGTTTTTATGAAGCAGTTATTTTGGTTAGCAGAGGGGGTCATTGCAGGTCGCAGTGGCCCTAATAAACACCCTTGGGATTTAGCGGAATTAAAAGCGGCAGGTATTGGCGCTATTTTATCGGTCAATGATGGTGACGAGGTCGCAGCTGCCGCCATAGAAGCGTTAGGGCTAAAATATTGCTGCACTCCTTTTTCAAATAATATCCCACCGCAAGAGGGTGATGAGGCTATTTGCGTTGCGCAAATGCCAACAGCGTTGGCCTTTATCAGAGAGTGTGAAGCGCAAAATATTGCGGTACTTATCCATTGCCGCTCCGGTAAAGACCGCACGGGCATCATGATGGCGTATTACTTAATGGATAATGGCGCAGCGCCAGTCCATGCTGTGAGTCAAGTGCGCAGTGTAAGAGACATTGCTTTTAGCGCTGAAGGTTGGGATCAATTTGTATTTGATGTCTTGTATGCGCTGCAAGATTAAACCATAGTTATACAGCGCATCTGTGACGGCTTATGATAGCGGTCATGTTAGCAATACGCTTAAACCATAGTGTAAAAGGCTGCCTGATAATAGAGCCCCAGTAAAACCTGAGTCAAATTGAAAGGAAGCCATCAATGCCCAAAAAAAATTCTGTCATATTCTTTTGTTGTGTATTGTGTTTAACTCTCATTGGCTGCGCCAATCGCGCTGAATTCAAGCCTCTTTCTCAGCAGTATAAACTCGCGCCTGTCACTGACTCTCCTTTAGCACAATACATTCAATCTCAACTGCCGCAGTCCTCACCTCAGTACTCTTCACTTCAGTACTCTCAAACTAGCAGCCAAAGCAATGATGATACTCAAGCAGAGTTAAGTTTAACGGGAGTTAACCCCCTTAGTGATGGCATTGATGCTTTTATTGCTCGTTTAGCCATGATTGAAGCAGCCACTGAAAGCATCGACTTGCAATACTACATTTATCGCAATGATGAAACCGGGAAAATCCTCAGTTTATTTCTCTATAAAGCCGCTCAGCGCGGGGTGCGAGTTAGGGTGTTGCTGGATGATTTAACCACAGCAAATGGCGACGATGGCTTAATGGCCATTGCAACTCACCCTAATATTTCAGTGCGTTTGTTTAATCCATCCTATGAACGTCAGTATCGTGGACTGGCATTTTTATGGAACTTTAGCCGCCTCAATCATCGTATGCATAACAAATCACTGACCATTGATAATTTAGTGACAGTGGTTGGGGGGAGAAATATTGGCGCTGAATACTTTTCAGCAGATGAGAATGTCGATTTTGGTGATTTTGATTTACTGGCCATTGGCGACGCTGTTGATAAGGTATCAACCCAATTTGATACTTATTGGAACTCGGCCCAAGTTAATAGCATTGAGCAATTGGTAAAGGCCGCTGAGCCATATCAAGGCAATAATACAAATCCTGAGCAAGATAACGTGCTAGCGAAACTGGATGCCAGAGCAAGCATTCTTGAGAAGAGCTTAATGACCGATGAATATGTTACTCGTTTAGAAAAAAATACCTTATTAGATCGCCTGCAAAATCAATGGTTACAGTGGTATTGGGGCGAAGCCCAAGTGGTGTATGATCCGCCAAATAAACTTGAAAGAAACCCTAATGACAGCATTTTATTAGATGACTTAAGTTATTTTTTTGAGCAAGCGCAGCATCAATTACTGATTGTCTCGCCTTACTTTGTCCCAGGCGATGCGGCAACCCATGCATTAATCAATGAAGTAAAACGGGGTAAAGAGGTCACCATAGTGACTAACAGTTTAGCTGCAACGGATGTATTAGCGGTTCATGCAGGGTATCAGCAGTACCGCCAAAAACTCATTGAAGGCGGGGTTAAGATTTATGAAGTAAAAGGCAATGCCAAGGGCCAAAAATCTAAAAAAACCAGTTGGAAAGGTAGCAGTCGCACGAGTTTACATGCCAAAACCTTTATTATTGATGAGCAAACACTCTTTGTTGGTTCGTTTAATTTTGATCCCCGCTCAGCACTGATCAACACCGAAATGGGCTTAATTATTGATAATGAGATGCTGGCTAAAAAGATCCTTGCAGGGCTTGCGCTGTCAGCAAATGATAAAGCTTATGAAGTGGTGTTAAAAAATGGCGAGCTGGTGTGGCTTGACCATCAGCATCATAAAATTATTTATGCAGAGCCCGGTGCTGGCTTTTGGCGTAAGTTTTTAGCTGATTTTTTAGCATTGTTGCCAATAGAGTCCCAGCTGTAGTTTTCTAATTGATAAAGCAAATTAGCGACTTAACCCCCGAAATTCAGATTTGAATTTGATATGACGAAAAGGCTGTGGTTAACTTTAAATAATCAGTTTTAATCGGCAATATTATGAAAAGTAAAGCAAGCCAGTCACAAGGATTGTTACTGTTTCACCTTTCCCATACTCAGCAGTTTGCTTTGGGCACCTTAAAAGTTCGCGAAATTGTCCCGTACACGCGTTTGTCGGTTATTCCGAAATCCCATCCGTCAATATTAGGTGCAGCAACCATACGCAGTAAAACCATTGCGGTGATTGATATGGCTGCATCGATTGGTTTTAAGCAGATAGATCCAAGCGACTATGATAAATGCAATATTATCATCACTGATTGCCAGCGAATGGTGATAGGCTTTTTGGTTAGAGGAATTGACAAAATAATTGAGTGTAACTGGCGAGATATTGAGGCGCCGGCAGCGAACTTAGGCCATCAGGTTTTTCTTACTGGGGTTGCTCGCCTTGATGGCAAATTAGTGCAATTGTTGGATGTCGAGTTATTAATGGCAAAATTATTCCCCTATGATCCCGCCGCTAATCGAGCTATTTTGACAGATATTCAACGAGAGAAATTAAAGCCACTGAATATCTTATTAGTGGATGATTCTAAAGTCGCTCGAAAGCAACTTTCAGATGCACTCGATTCTATCAATATCCCTTATTCTGTCACCGCAGATGGCCATGATGCACTACAGATCATGCAGCGGGCTGCAGATAACCAAAAACCTATAGATTTGTTAGTGAGTGATATTGAAATGCCAGGACTTGATGGTTATGAGCTTGCATTTGAAGTCAAAAATAACCCGCAACTTGCCAATGCCTATATTATTTTACATACCTCTTTATCCAGTGAAATTAGTGTCAGCCAGGCTAAACAAGTTGGCGCCGATGAAGCGTTAACAAAATTTGATGCCCATGAATTAATTGATGCTATTCTCCGAGGGGCAAAATAACAATTTTCATCTAATACAATAATTTGCCAATAATGAAACGCGCTAAATTTCATCACATGTTGGCTAAATGTGGTTTGTTTGGGAATGTACGGTAATATTAGTGCATCATTTTGCAGCGAAACTAGACTTTAGCCATCCCATCCGATATATACCTATCAGAGCTTATTAAAATCCCGTTATTCGATTTTTAAAAAGTCACAAATATTAGAGCTTAATAAAAGCCATAAATATAAAAATATAGGTCAAGCAATGAATCAAAATCCATCACTGTTAGCGCGATTAGCTAATGGCAGTTTAGTGTTACAAATTCTCGCCGGTATTGTACTGGGTGTTCTTCTCGCCACATTTTCAACTTCAGCAGCAGGGCAGGTTTCCTTCCTTGGTGATTTATTTGTTGGAGCATTAAAAGCAGTCGCACCGATCTTAGTGTTTGTACTGGTGGCATCATCAATTGCAAATCAAAAGAAAAATGCCCATACCAATATGCGTCCTATTATTGGTTTGTATTTAGCGGGCACATTTGCTGCCGCGTTAACTGCAGTACTGTTTAGTTTTGCCTTTCCGACAACATTAGTACTTGTTGGCGGCGTTGAGGGGACTAATCCTCCTCAAGGTATCGCAGAAGTGTTAAATACCTTGTTATTTAAAATTGTTGATAATCCAGTGAATGCACTGCTTACCGGTAACTATATTGGTATTTTAGCCTGGAGTATTGGTTTAGGTATTGCTTTACACCACGCCAATGAGTCGACAAAGAAAGTTATTTCAGACTTAAGCGATGGCGTAACCGCAATCGTACGCTTTGTGATCCGCTTTGCGCCTATTGGTATCTTTGGCTTAGTGTCGGGCACCATTGCGGCAACAGGCTTTGATGCATTAGCAGGCTATGCGCAATTACTTGCAGTATTGGTAGGCGCTATGGCCTTTATTGCTTTAGTGGTTAACCCGATTATGGTTTACGTAAAAATCAAACGTAACCCTTATCCATTAGTGTTTAAGTGTTTACGTGAAAGTGGCGTAACGGCGTTTTTCACCCGTTCAAGTGCTGCCAACATTCCAGTGAATATGGCTTTATGTGAAGAGTTAAAGCTGCATAAAGATACTTACTCAGTGTCAATCCCATTAGGCGCAACCATTAATATGGGCGGCGCGGCAATTACTATTACCGTACTGACTCTTGCAGCTGCTCATACCTTAGGTATTCAAGTTGACTTCTTAACAGCAGTGTTATTAAGTGTGGTTGCTGCAGTATCGGCATGTGGCGCTTCAGGCGTTGCTGGTGGCTCATTACTGCTTATTCCGCTTGCGTGTAGCTTGTTTGGGATCTCTAATGATGTGGCGATGCAAGTTGTTGCTGTAGGCTTTATTATTGGCGTTATTCAAGATTCTGCGGAAACTGCGCTAAATAGCTCAACGGATGTGGTATTCACCGCTGCAGCTTGTGAAGCGGCTGAGAATAAAGCAAACGGTTAAGGGTTAAGCTTAAAAAGCTTCAACCTCTAATGTGAGATAATAAAAAACCGACAACTTGTCGGTTTTTTTGTATCTGCATACTTATTTTAGCGCCAGTTAAATTGTTTTTAGCAAAAAGGGTGTTTGCTAAAAAAAGTGCGTTGCTTTTGAGTGTACGGGTGAATAATTGTCAGCATTTGCGCATGCAAACTAAGGCGCTTTTTGGCTTTAGCTGTAATGTCATCACCGTAAAAGTTATCACCAAGTATCACATGGTTAAGTGCTAGCATATGAACACGTAACTGATGAGTACGGCCTGTTTCTGGCATCAACTTAACCAAGGTATGATTTGCAAAACGCTCGATGACTTCATAGTGAGTAATCGCTGATTTACCTTGATCTGATACCACTTGAAATGGTGGGTTTTCTTTGTCGCCAGCTAACGATAAATCAATCGTGCCACTGTCAGCGCCCATAACACCATCTACTTCAGCGATATAAACTTTCTTGGTTTTTCTATCTTGAAACTGAGTTTTAAGATGAGACTCGGCTTTTTTATTGCGGGCAAATACCATGATGCCAGAGGTGTCGCAGTCTAAGCGATGTACCAAAATGGCTTCAGGGTAGAGTTTTTGTAAACGAGTAATAGCACAATCATGGGTATTGGCAGCTTTGCCAGGATTTGCTAATAAGCCGGCAGGTTTATTAATAACAATGATATCTCGGTCTTTATAACGGATATCAAGCCATGGAATACTAGGTGGTTGGTAGTCAAAAATTTGCATTTAGTCGCATCGGTTTACAAAAATAGGTGACTATTTTAGCAAATAAACGGCGCTGCAGTAATGGATATCAACCGCTAAAGTAAAATAGCCTCAATTAATCGGCTATTTGATTGCGGCAAATCAGTTATGGCAGGTATTGTTCAGGTGTCTTACGGCTATAGATACGGCTATAGGCCATTAACTGTGGATAGAAAGTACGAAAAGCAATCTCAATTTCAACATATAACTTGTCAACGTCGCTGATGGCCGTCTTAAAAAGCTCAGGTTTTGAAATACGTTGACTCACACCTTCAATTGCTTTGTTTAGCCCAGCTCTTGTTTGGTAGCTCATTAACCAATCTTGTTCGATGACTTTTGGGATGATCAATTGCAGCTTTTCCGGCAGTTCGGCGGTATGTTGCAGGCTATGGTATGCCTTTTGAGTAAACTCAGATAACGATTGCTGATGATACTCATCCCAGTAGAAAGCAAGGTAATGATCAAACACTAAATCAATTAAAATTGGCGCCACACGGCGTGAACTTTTTGGAAATAATTTGATTAAATCGGTGATTAATTCATGGCTGTCAGTAATTTGATCGATTTGTCGATGTAGCCATAAACCTTGTTGCAAATGCTTTGGGAAGTGTTTTATATCGCCCTTGGCAAAGTCTCCAGCAAGATTGGCTGCTAAGTGGCTGTCGCTAATATCAGCTAAATGTAGGTGCGCTAGAAAGTTCATATTTTGTACTTTTATTTTTGAAAATTTACAGTATGATACTAAACAACAAAATTGGAAATATAGTAACAACTGACTGTAAGATTCATCATATAGATTTCTCTTTAAAAGTCATGGCTATTATTTACAATTTGTACTTATGGAAGATATTTTATGCCTGTTGAAATTTGGGCTGTAGGGATCATGGATGATGAAAAACTGGATAAAATCAGTATTAAGGCAGCAGTCTGCTAAAAAACGTAAAAAAGTTGACATAGACCTCAAGATTGAAAGCCATTCTTTTAAACCTGACAGTTTATGTAATTCTGCCGATAAAAATTTGTTTTCATCAGTATCTGAAGTTGATGATAATTTAGCAAATGTACAATCAGCGAATTCAAAATAACCCTATTTCGTGGTTTTTTAAACGCCGCGCTTAAGCCAGATCCCCAACTGATTTTAATGTTGGCGTTAGCCATTAGCCGCTGGCGTGCATTAATCGATCACTATTTCATACCCTTTGCTTGATATTAGCAGTTACTAGTCCTAGACTAGCGCGGTTTTTATTGTCTATAAAAGAGTATCGAAAATGCGCGTAGCAGACTTTTCTTTTGAATTACCAGATGAGCTTATTGCTCGATATCCAATGGCTGAGCGAAATGCTTCGCGTTTATTGACCTTAGATGGCAATTCAGGTGAGTTGGCCGATAAGCAATTTACCGATGTCCTGTCGAAAGTGAATAGCGGTGACTTGATGGTATTTAATAATACCCGTGTTATTCCAGCACGTTTGTTTGGTCAAAAAGCAAGCGGTGGTAAATTGGAAATGTTGGTGGAGAGAATGCTTGATGATAAGCGTATTCTTGCCCATGTTCGTTGCTCTAAGTCTCCTAAAGTTGACTCTATGATTATTGTTGACGGTGGCTACAAAATGAAAATGCTAGCCCGTCATGACGCTTTATTTGAGTTAGCCCTTGAAGATGATAAAACCATTTTAGAAGTACTTGAAGAAGTTGGTCATATGCCTTTGCCGCCGTATATCGATCGTCCCGATGAGGATGCTGATAAAGAGCGCTATCAAACGGTTTATAACCAAACCCCCGGCGCTGTGGCAGCACCTACAGCAGGTTTGCACTTTGATGATGCCATGCTTGAGGCGCTAAAAAACAAAGGCGTTAATATCGCTTTTGTAACCTTGCATGTAGGCGCGGGTACTTTTCAGCCAGTGCGAGTTGATACCATCGATGAACATGTGATGCATTCTGAGTGGGCTGAAGTTAGCCAAGAGGTTGTCGACTTAATTGCTCAAACTAAAGCGGCGGGCAAACGCGTTGTTGCTGTAGGCACTACATCAGTGCGTTCATTAGAAAGCGCTGCGAAAGCCTGTGGTGATGACCCGTTGACGGAATTTAAAGGCGATACCGATATTTTTATTTATCCAGGATATCAGTTCAAAGTTATTGATGCCATGGTGACTAATTTTCATTTACCAGAGTCAACCTTGATTATGTTAATCAGCGCATTTTCGGGTTATGAAAATGTGATGAAGGCTTATCAGCATGCGATTGAGCACAAATACCGCTTTTTTAGCTATGGCGATGCCATGTTTTTAACGAAAAAAGCCCCGTAACGATTGATTTTGATCTAAAATACCCGCCCACAGAGGTGGGTATTTTTTTGGGTTTATTTTGTAGCCTCACTTGAAGTTGCAACATTTGCCCTCATGTCTTAATGAAACAACAGCGAGTCAGACTGTTTATCTGGCAAGGTGATTTATGAAATTTGAATTAGATACAACTGATGGTCGCGCACGTCGTGGTCGTCTGATTTTTGAGCGCGGCACCGTTGAAACTCCAGCATTTATGCCAGTAGGTACTTACGGTACTGTGAAAGGGATGACGCCTGAAGAAGTTAGAGCCACAGGCGCTGATATTCTGTTAGGTAACACCTTCCATTTATGGCTTCGCCCAGGTGAAGAAATCATGCGTAAGCATGGCGATCTTCATGATTTTATGAATTGGCAGCGTCCAATTTTGACTGACTCTGGCGGGTTCCAGGTATTTAGCTTGGGTGATATTCGTAAAATCACTGAAGAAGGGGTGCATTTCCGTTCGCCTATCAATGGTGAGAAGATTTTCTTAGACCCTGAAAAGTCGATGCAAATTCAAGACTCATTAGGCAGCGATGTGGTGATGATTTTTGACGAATGTACGCCATATCCTGCAACACATGATGAAGCGCGTAAGTCGATGCAAATGTCATTACGTTGGGCACAGCGTTCACGTGACGAATTTAACCGTTTAGAAAATCCGAACTCGTTATTCGGTATTATCCAAGGCGGTGTGTACGAAGATTTGCGTGATGAAAGTATTAAGGGCTTAACTGAAATCGGATTTGATGGCTACGCCGTAGGTGGTTTAGCTGTTGGAGAGCCTAAAGAAGATATGCACCGTATTTTAGAGCATGTTTGTCCTCAGATCCCTGAAGATAAGCCTCGCTACTTAATGGGCGTTGGTAAGCCAGAAGATTTAGTTGAAGGCGTCCGTCGTGGTGTGGATATGTTTGATTGTGTTATGCCAACCCGTAACGCACGTAATGGTCACTTATTTACTTCTGAAGGCGTGATTAAAATTCGTAATGCTCGTCATCGCGATGATACTTCTACCCTTGATGAAAATTGTGATTGTTATACCTGTAAAAACTACACCCGCGCGTATTTATATCACTTAGATCGCTGCAATGAGATCTTAGGTGCGCGTTTAAACACCATTCACAACCTACGTTACTATCAAATGTTGATGGAAGGTTTGCGTGGCGCAATTCAGACAGGTACATTAGACGCCTTCGTGACAGAGTTTTACACCAAACTGGGTCGTGAAGTACCAGAACTATAGTTGACTGATTTTTTTTAGAAAATAAGAAGAGAGTAATATGTTAATTTCAAATGCATACGCAAACGCAGCAGGCGCTCCTCAAGGTGGCGGCACCATGGAACTGATTTTCATGCTAGTTATTTTTGGCTTGATCTTCTACTTCATGATCTTCCGTCCGCAGTCTAAGCGTGTAAAAGAGCACAAAAACTTAATGTCTGCATTAAGTAAAGGTGATGAAGTGCTTACAAGCGGTGGCATTTTAGGCAAGATTGCTAAAATCAGCGATGATAGTGATTATGTTTTATTAAGCATTAATGAAACCAGTCAGATCACCATTAAAAAGGACTATATTGCAGCGGTATTGCCAAAAGGCTCTATCCAGTCGTTGTAAGCCAAGAGGGCTCAGGTGTGTTAAATAAATACCCAATGTGGAAGAACATCATGGTGATGCTAGTCATCGCCATTGGTGCTTTTTACGCAACTCCAAACCTATTTGGTGAGGATCATGCAGTACAAGTCGTAGCGACTCGTGGTGCAGAAGTGACAACTTCAACTCTATCGACAGTAAACGGATTACTTGAAAGTAAAGGCATTGCGGTAAAGCGCTCTGAGCTCGAAGATGGGCAATTACTTGTCCGTGTTCAAAATTCTGAGCAGCAATTGCTTGCTAAAGAAGCCATTGCTGATTCATTAGGTGATAAATATACCGTTGCATTAAACCTAGCGCCGGCGACACCTGAGTGGCTTGAAGCCCTTGGTGGATCACCAATGAAGTTTGGTTTGGATTTACGCGGCGGTGTTCACTTCTTAATGGAAGTGGATATGGGCGAAGCTATTCGTAAGATGGAAGAAGCCAAAATTGCTGATTTTAGAAGCCAATTGCGTGAAGAGAAAATTCGTTACGCAGGTGTTCGTAAAACTGCAAAAGGCCTTGAGATTAAATTCCGTGATGCTGAAAACTTAGCCAAAGCAGAACGCTTCTTAAAGTCTCGCAATAATAATGAAATGGTATTTAATGATGGTAGCAGCGGTGAAAACTTTGCCCTGTATGCCACCATGAGTGATAGCTACCTTAGTCAAATTAAGGAAGAAGCACTACAGCAAAACATGACGACTATTCGTAATCGTGTTAACGAACTGGGTGTTGCTGAGCCGGTAGTACAGCGTCAAGGCGCTGAACGTATTATTGTTGAACTGCCAGGTGTACAAGACACTGCGCGTGCAAAAGAAATTTTAGGTGCTACAGCATCAATTGAATTTCGCATGGTTGATCAAAACACTGATCAAAGCGCAGCAGCAAATGGCCGCGTACCTGCGACCTCAGAGGTATTTCCTCGTCGTTCAGGTGGCATTGCGGTGCTGAAAAAAGAAGTGATGTTAACTGGTGATCATATTACCGGTGCCCAACCTTCTTTTGATGAATATAGTCGCCCACAAGTATCGATTAACTTAGATGCTAAAGGTGGCAACATCTTCTCTAACGTCACTAAAGACAACATTGGTAACCCAATGGCGACTTTATTTATTGAGTATAAGGATAGCGGTATTCGCAATCCTGATGGCTCAGTGAAAATGACTAAAATTGAAGAAGTTATTTCAGTTGCTACCATTCAAGCTCGTCTAGGCCGAAATTTCGTTATTAACGGTCTTGATCATTCTGAAGCACAAAGCTTAGCGTTATTACTTCGTGCAGGTGCGCTTATTGCGCCAGTGACGATTGTAGAAGAACGTACTATTGGTCCAAGCCTTGGTGCACAAAATGTTGAAAATGGTATCCAAGCAATGATTTGGGGCTTGGCAGTTGTTTTAGTCTTTATGCTTATCTATTACCGTGCATTTGGTGTTATCGCAAACTTAGCACTTACCGCTAACTTAGTGATGGTTGTTGGCGTGATGTCAATGATCCCAGGTGCCGTATTAACCCTGCCTGGTATTGCCGGTATGGTATTGACCGTTGGTATGGCAGTAGATGGTAACGTGCTGATTTACGAACGTATCCGTGAAGAGTTACTTGCTGGACGCAGTGTTCAACAAGCGATTCATGAAGGTTACGCCAATGCATTTTCAACCATTGCTGATGCAAACATTACCACCTTTATGACGGCATTAATTTTATTTGCTGTGGGTACGGGCGCGGTTAAAGGTTTCGCAATTACTCTGATGATTGGTATTGCAACGTCAATGTTTACTTCTATCGTGGGAACGCGCGTTATCGTGAATCTCATGTGGGGTGGTAAACGCGTTAAGAAACTATCAATTTAAGGAGTTGACCATGTTACAAATATTTTCAGTAAAGAAAACGATCAACTTTCTAAAACATGCAATGCCAATCAGTGTTTTATCAATGATTTTGGTGGTGGCTTCTTTTGTGTCATTAGGCACAAAAGGCATCAACTGGGGTCTTGATTTTACTGGTGGTACGGTTGTTGAGTTAGAGTTTTCAAAACCAGTAGACTTATTAGAGCTACGTGCTGAATACAGTACTGATGGCGCTGACGGAGCAGTAGTGCAAAATTTCGGTTCAAGCCGAGATATCTTAGTACGTTTACCTGTTCGTGATGATCTAAAAAGTGATGATCAAGTCGCTGCGATTGTGCACGGTGCTCAAGTTATTGATGCCAACGTTATTCAAAAGCGTGTTGAATTTGTTGGCCCTCAAGTGGGGAAAGAGTTAGCAGAGCAAGGCGGCTTAGCCGTGATTGTGGCGTTAATTTGTATTCTCATTTACGTATCATTCCGCTTCGAATGGCGTTTAGCAATGGGCTCTGTTGCCGCACTTGCTCACGATGTCATCGTCACCTTAGGCATTTTCTCTATTTTACAATTAGAGTTTGATTTAACGGTATTAGCAGGTTTGCTTACGGTAGTGGGTTACTCGTTGAACGATACCATCGTAGTCTATGACCGTATCCGCGAGAACTTCTTGAAGATGCGTAAAGGCGGTCCTGATGAAGTGGTTAATACGTCTATCACGCAGACAATGAGCCGTACTATTATTACTACAGGTACTACCTTAGTGGTGGTGATTGCGCTATTCCTTAAGGGCGGTAGCATGATCCATGGTTTCGCAACGGCGCTACTGTGTGGTATTTTTGTTGGTACTTACTCATCTATTTACGTGGCAAGTTACTTAGCCATTAAATTGGGTATTTGTCGCGAGCATATGATGCCAGTTGAGATTGAGAAAGAAGGTGCTGATCAACCTTCAATGATGCCTTAATCTTAAGCCGCAACACAAAAAAGCCACTCAATCGAGTGGCTTTTTTATTGGAATGTATTTCTTAAATTTAAATACTGATGTTTAAGCTGCTTGCAGGGATAACTTGCTGGGATAACAAGTGCCTATAAACTTCAGCTTTAATGGATGCAATGAACTGGCTGTTAGTCGGGTGATGAATATCCAATGCAACCCAGCCATCAGTGGACATTTGTTCTAACTGAGTAAATTTAGTGCCTGAAATAGTGTCAGCATCCCACTGCCCAGTAGCTTTAATTATGCCAACCGAAGAGTGTAAGCGGCTAATAGAAAACCCCATCATATTTGGCTTAATTCCATTTGGTACTCAGCTTGGCCTTTTTCACCAGAAGTAAATGCGCCTTTACCAGCAATGTTAATCAACTCGCCTTGGCCAGAATTTGGCACGATAATGAAGTCACTGCTGGCGACACCACTTTCAAACTTACCATTGTGTTGCAATACAAAGCTGCCGGACTTGCCATTAATGCTGACTTCCACGTTTTCAAAACCACAAAACACTGCTTTGCCATCTGCGGTATAACACATGATATATTTGGGCTGGCTGACACCTTCAAGATCGCCTGAGTACATTTGGCTAATACTTGCTGAGGTTTGCTTAGCACCATCAGGGTGTTCTATATCTGTGGCTTCATCCCAATTTGTAATTTGAAATACACCGGATATTTGCAGATTCATATGATTCTCCTTTAAAGGCTATCAAGAGCATATAATGAGTATAAAGTTTAATCAATGCTCGACAGCAAGAACCATTTACAAGTACGATGATTAAAAATTTGCCATCAGAGCAATGCAGTAGGAATAATAATGGACAATAGAAAAGTACTCTTAACGGGCGGTAATTTACTCCAAGCGCATACTTGGAAAGGGCTGCTTGAAACAAATGGCATATTGGTAGAATTGACCGGTGAAGCTTTACTCGGTGGTGTTGGTGAGTTACCCACTGAAATGCAAACTGTGGATATCTGGGTTTGTCAAAATCAACTCGAGCAAGCTAAAACGCTGTTAGAGTCTCATAATATGGACTGTCCGCAATGGCAATGCCTTCAATGTCATGAGATGAATGAAGGCAGTTTTGAACTGTGCTGGCAATGCAGCTCGCCACAAAGTACCACCCACAACTAACATTGACCTTTTACCGCTGTAAAAGTCTTAAGATTGAATCATTATTATTGATACTAAATAAGACGATGACAATGGCACTATTAACTGGTTATAGTTGATTATCTTAATTATTTTGCGAGTGATCGATGCAGTATTTTCCATTATTTGTGGATACCAAAAATTTACAGGTACTAGTTGTTGGTGCCGGAGAAGTGGCCACTAGAAAGCTTGATTTGCTGTCACGCACCGAAGCTGACATTACTGTTATTGCCCCGGATATCGCTCAAGAAATTCAAAGCTATCATCAAAAAGGGCGAATTCGATTACATAGGCGCGTTATTGAAGCAGCTGATATTGCTGATTATGATGTGATCTACATGGCCACAGCCAATGAACAACTCAATAAAGACTATGCCGTTTTAGCCACCCAAAAAGGCATTTGGGTCAATGTGGTTGATAATCCCAGTTTTTGCCGCTTTATAACACCTTCCATCGTCGACAGAGGTCGCTTAGTCGTTGCCATCAGTACCGCTGGCGCCGCGCCAGTGTTTGCTCGCACTATTCGTTCCCGACTTGAAACGCTATTGCCCCAGTCATTGAGCCCTCTATTTGATTTTGTTGCGTCAAAGCGCACTGAAGTGCAGCAAAAAATCAGTTCTGGTAAAGATAGACGTTTATTTTGGGAGCGATTCTTTAAACTAAACAGTGATCGTTTTGATAGTGTGACAGAAGCTCATTATCAAGATGCATTTAGCAGTTTAGCTGCCGATGGCGAAATATTATTGTTAGATGAAAACGATAACGCGGCCTTATTGCCTATTGCCGCTATGCCATTATTGCAGAAAATTGAAGTAATTTATCGGGACAGTCCGCTGACTGAAAATGGCGTTAGTACCGATATTAATGAACTTATAAGACGTGATGCTAGCCGCGAAGCTGTCCCTAATTTCAGTGAAATTGCAGCAAAATATCACCATGGCGAGCGCATGCTATTGGTGCTAGACACTGAAAAGTTAAAAAAATTTAAAGCACATTTCCCCATGGCGAAGCATCTTCAACCTGGGGCTTTATAGCCATTTTTGTGGGGATATTTACTGCCTAGCTTAATGGTAAATTGACTGAGCTAAAAACATATTCTAAACCGAGTTTCATACTTGTGCTAAACAGGTTAGACTCGGTTTTTTTATTTGTATGGAACTCCCATGGCGCCTAAAGCTACCGTCTATAAAGCAACAATTCAAATCGCTGATATGGATAGACATTACTATGCCGATCATCAACTTACCATTGCCCAGCATCCTTCAGAAACGGATAGCCGCATGATGGTGAGAATTTTAGCGTTTATTATGAATGCGTCGGACTCGCTGCAATTTAGCAAAGGGCTGTGTGTTGAAGATGAACCTGAGCTATGGGAAAAAAGCTTATCTGATGAAATCAATTTATGGATTGAATTTGGCCAAGCTGATGAGAAGTGGCTGCGTAAAGCTTGTGGTCGGTCAAAGCAGGTTCAGCTAATCACCTACAGTGGTCGCAGTGTGCCTATTTGGTGGAAGCAAAATGAACAAGCACTGCAACGCTATAAAAACTTAAGTGTATTTAATATAGCTGAAGAAAGTGTTGCAGCAATGGAAGTGTTTGTTAACCGCAACATGAAATTACAGGTGAGTATTACTGATGGCGAAATTTGGTTGTCTGATGAAGCCAATAGCCTGATGGTTCAACCTGAGCGTTTAAAGTAAGGTCAACCAAAGAGCTTATAATTGTTTTAAACCTTTAAATTATACATTTTGCACTATAATTTACAGGTTAACCTGTCTAAATTAAGCCGTCGTATACCACTATCAAGTTTGCCTATGCCAAAACCTGATAGTGGCAAATTAAACTATGAAGTCATTGCAAGTGATTATAATTTAGAAGCTTTAATTGTAATAAGCTTGATAACTTCCCTCAATTAGACTCGATAACACCCAGAAATATCGGTTGTTTTGTCAAAAAAGGAAGTTTTTAATGAAAACACTAAATTTATATTCAGTTGACAAAGTCGATGAGCTTGCCCGCCCTGAAGTGTCTGAGCATATCAATATTTATTCAGCCGCCGCTGCGGTGTTTACTGATTTTAGCCAGCTAAAACCTTTTGTAATTGAAATGAATACCGCTGCGGTAGACGTTGAACATTTAATGAAACAATCCCATGTCAGGTTAAAAATTGTCATTGATCAACAAGGGCATTTTATGGGGCTGGTGAGTTTACAAATGCTTCATAGCCAAGAAATGCTTAAGCAGGTCGCCGCAGGTTTTTCGCGAGATCAACTTTTATTGAGTGACTTTATGTTGCCAAAAAATAAGCTAAAAGCCATTGATTATGTGGAACTGGTTAAAGCGCGAATTATTGATGTCATTGAAACGCTGAAGCATTCCCAGCATCAGCACTGCTTAGTGGTTGACGAACGAGCCCACGTTATTCGTGGCTTAATTTCGGCTAATGATATTGTGCGAACCTTAAAACTCCCCATTGATGTGAATTTAAATCCCAGCTTTATGGAGATTGCCGATAATGTCGAAAAACTGAAAGCCGCGAGTTAACCGCACTCAACGTCGATTAATCAAGGTCAATTAATCAAGGTCAATTTATCAAGGTCAATTTATCAAGCTTGATGTGTTGTTTTTATATCAGTAAAACAATAATGTGTAATGATTAAGCATGATATTTACACGGAGCAAGGATGCAGATCAGAAAAGCACAGCGCCATGATGCCACAGTGGCATTTGATATTCGAAACCAAGCAATACTAAGCCAATGCAAAGGGCATTATGATGACGCAATGCTGGTAGCTTGGACGGATGGTGAGCTGCCAATAACATTTGTCGATGCATTTTCGGAGCATGGCTATGTTGCTGTGGTCAATGATGCAGTGGTAGGTGTTGGCATGATTGACGTTAACCATGATGCCGGCAAAAGTTTCGCTGTTGCTACTGGCATGGTCGATGGGATGTTTGTGCACCCCAGTGCTTTTGGTCAAGGTGTTGGCAGGGCGATGTTACAACAACTCGAAACCGTCGCAATTGAAGCAGGCTGTAAAAAATTAATATTGGATGCTTCTTTAAATGCAGCTGATTTTTATCGCGCTTGTGGTTTTAAAGGTGACAAGCATTCAATTTACCATTCCCCAAGAGGCCTTGAACTTGCTTGTATACCAATGGAAAAGTTAATCATTAAATGAGCTAATTAATCATCAGTTGGCAGATTTTACCCATTAAAAAGGGCTTCAATAGAAGCCCTTTTAATTGGGTGACTAACGATTAATCTACGATACGCAGTAATTCGTTAATACCCACTTTTCCGCGCGTTTTCGCATCAACCTTTTTAACGATAATAGCAGCATATAAGCTGTAAGTGCCGCACTTAGAAGGTAAGTTACCAGAAACAACAACAGAGCCTGCAGGTACACGCCCGTAATGTACTTCACCTGTTTCACGGTCAAAAATACGTGTGCTTTGGCCTATGTATACGCCCATTGAAATAACACTGCCTTCTTCAACAACTACGCCTTCAACGATTTCGCTGCGCGCGCCAATGAAACAGTTATCTTCAATGATAGTAGGACCTGCTTGTAGTGGCTCTAGAACGCCACCAATGCCCACTCCGCCAGATAAATGTACGTTCTTACCAATTTGTGCACAAGAACCCACAGTCGCCCATGTATCGACCATAGTACCTTCGTCAACGAATGCACCTAGGTTGACATAAGAAGGCATTAATACGGTATTTTTACCGATAAATGAGCCTTTACGAACCGTTGCAGGTGGTACAACACGAATTGCTTCTTCTTTGAAACGTTCAGCTGTGTAGTCAGCAAACTTCTGCGGCACTTTATCAAAGTACTTGGTATCACCACCGTCGATAACTTGATTATCAAAGATACGGAAAGAAAGCAGTACCGCTTTCTTTAACCACTGGTGTACATGCCATTCGCCATCAATCTTTTCTGCTACGCGAGCCTGACCTTTGTCTAGCATGCTAATAACAGTTTCGATATCTGCACGAACACTTGGCTCTACCGTGCTAGGTGTGATGTCCTGACGAGCCTCAAATGCAGCTTCTATGCGTTGGCGTAATGCCTCCATTACTTTCTCCCGATTAGTTTATTGTGGTAAAGGTGTTGAAAGCGCTCCTAAGAGGGCTTCAGATAGTTGCGCTTGTTGCGTTTCATTGAGCTCGCTGCCGGCATTATTTTGTAAGATAAAGAAATCTTCGGCGCGCTCTCCAATGGTGGTAATTTTAGCTGATAATAAGGTGATATCGCAGCGATGCAGCACTTCTCCGACGCTGGCTAATAAGCCCGGGAAGTCTAATGCGATTAGTTCCATCATACTTGTATCATGGTTAGTCCCAGGTAGGAAACTTACTTGGGTACGAACATTAAAAGGTTTCATGATCCGTGACAGCTTTCTAAATTTTGACGGTTTAGGTTTTTGTGCTGCTAACGCCTTCTCAAGTGACTTTTTAATCGACTGAATGCGGGAAAGTTGGCTGATTGGTTTGCCATCTTGCTCTAGGATAACGAATGTATCTAAGGCGTAATCATCATTTGATGTCATAACGTTAGCATCATGAACATTAATGTTTTTATTGTCTAACACCGCCATAACAGTGGCAAATAACTTGGGTTTATCTTTGGCGTAAACAAACAGCTCGCTGCCACCACGGGTCGTATGCTTTGAAATAAGCACCAATGGTTTTTGCTTGTCGTGTTTCAACAAGGCTTCTGTATGCCATGAAACCTGATTAGGTTGATGACGTAAAAAGTAATCGTCTTTAAACCTTAGCCATAACGCATCAATATTTTTTTGTTTTACGCCACGTCGTAGCAGCTCTTTTTGCGCTTTTTGTTTGGTTTCTTGGACTCGCTCAGCCACATCAATGGGCTTTTCTTTGCCTCTGGCTAACACGCGCTGAGTTGAAAAATATAAATCCCGCAGTAACGAGCCTTTCCAATTATTCCATGCTTTGTGGTTTGTCGCGCAAATATCGGCCACAGTTAAGCAATATAAATAACTTAAATGCACCGCATCTTGGACTCTATCTGCAAAAACGGCCACCACATCAGGATCTGAAATATCACGGCGCTGTGCGGTGACTGACATCACTAAATGGTTTTCAACCAACCAAGCCACTAAACGGCCGTCATGATCGTTTAATCCATGAAGCTTACAAAAATCCAGCGCGTCTTTAGAGCCTAACTTACTATGATCGCCGCCTCGTCCTTTAGCAATGTCATGGAATATAGCGCCTAAAACTAATAAGCCTTTTTTAGGCAACTGATTAATTAAAATCGCGCCTAAGGGGAATTCATCTATCTGCTCAGTTTGCGAAAAGCGGTCAATGTTGAGCAGTAAGCGGTGAGTGTGCTCATCAACCGTGTACGCATGAAATAAATCAAACTGCATTTGACCTTCGATGTTACGCCATGCGGGTAAGTATGAAGATAATATGCCGTGTTTATGCATCAAGGATAAAGCTGTTATGCCACGAGGGTGCTTTAAAATACTCATTAAGCATTTTCTGCACTCTGGGTTATCTTGTAATGGCCCCTTAAGGCCACGTCGTGCTTTACGTAAAAGCCGCAGCGTTGGGGCATAAATGCGTTGGATATTAGAATTTTTGGCCACTAACAAAAATAAATTAATAATTTGTTCAGGTTGTTGCTCAAACAGTTGATTATCGAGCACTTCAATGAAGTGACCACGGCGCTGATAGTTTTCATTGATTGGCTGAATGGTTAACGGCGCAGTTTGATGCAAGGTTGCACGCTTAAATAACTGCAGCAACATCTCATTTAATTCCATTACCCGTCTTACTGTGCGGTAATAGCGTTTCATCATTTGCTCGACCGCGAGCTGAGTCCCATCCTCATAACCCATTGCTGCGGCAACTTGTCTTTGTAAGTCAAACAGCAGCCTATTTTCATCTCTGCCAGCAATCATGTGCAGTGAAAAACGCAGTTGCCAGAGAAAATCCTGACATTCCAGTAACTCGGTTAATTCAATGGGCTCAAGAAAGTCGTAGCCGACTAATTCTTGTAATGACGCGGCGTCAAAGTGGCGCATAGCCACCCATGCTATAGTTTGAATATCGCGTAAGCCACCGGGACATGACTTGATATTGGGTTCTAAATCAAAGGCATTGGCTTTAGCATGTCGATATTGCTGTTCTTGTTTTTTTGCAAGAAAGAATGTGTCAGAAGGCCAAAAATCATGTTCACGAATCGCGTCATATAATTGATCAAATAAGCTTTCGTCACCAGATAACAATCTAGCTTCAAGCAGGTTAGTAGCAGTGCTGATATCGCTAAGGCCAAGCTCAAGGGTTTGCTCAATGGTGCGCACACTGTGACCGATCTCTAAGCCAGAATCCCAAAGGTAAGTGATAAATTGGCTGATAAGCTCTTGGGCTTGCAGGTTCTTGGCTTCGGTTTGGGTCAGGATCAGTAAATCAATATCAGAGTGGGGGTGTAATTCACCGCGGCCGTATCCACCCACCGCAATGAGCGCAATCGTCTGATCATTAGTATAAAACGATTGCCAAGCTTGTTTTAATAGCTCATCAACAAATACACATCGCTCTTTGACGAGTTCAGTTATTGGCTGCTTTTGAGCAAATTGCGCCAATAAGCGCTGGTTTAGATCGACTAGGGTGTTTTTAGCTACCAGCGCAGTGTTCATTGACGTCCTTTTTACCTAAAAATTAAAGCGTTCTTGGGAATTCTTCTTCATTACGTAGTGTGAGTACTTCGACTCCGGTTTTAGTCACTAGCAATGTGTGTTCCCATTGTGCTGATTTTTTACCATCTGAAGTGGTCACTGTCCAGTTATCTTCTTTATCTAAAACCGTTGTGTAGCGTCCAGCATTAATCATTGGCTCGATTGTGAAACACATGCCTTCTTTTAAAACCGTTTTGTCGTTGTTTTTATAATGGACCACTTGTGGCTCTTCGTGAAAGCCTTCACCGATGCCGTGACCACAATAATCTTGCACGATTGAGTATTTGTCTAAACCAGATTTACTGGCTTTAATGAACTTTTCGATAGCAGTGCCAATTTCACCTAACTTAGCACCCGGCTTGACTTTCTTAATGGCTAAATAAAGGCTTTCTTGAGCAATACGAACTAGACGTTTGTCTTTAGGGCTAACATCACCAATTAAAAACATTTTAGAGGTGTCGCCATGAAAGCCATCTTTGATCACTGTGATATCGATATTGAGCACGTCACCGTCTTTTAATATGTAAGGGCCAGGAATACCATGACACACGACTTCATTTACCGAAGTACAGATTGATTTTGGAAAGCCGTGATAGTTCAGCGGTGCAGAGATAGCTCCATGTTCTTCAGTGTATTTAGCACAGATTTCATTCAACTCATCTGTCGTTACTCCCACTTTTACATGTGGGGCTATCATTTCTAACACGTCAGCGGCTAATTTACCTGCTACACGCATTTTTTCGATTTGTTCTGCTGTCTTGATAACTATGCTCATGAATTTTCTCTTACCGTTGTCGCTGTCAAAAAAGCGCATTTAAAATGTGGCAAAATTTGTACTTTTTACCCAGTTATGATATAAAGCGCGCCGTTATGTATAAGTCTTACCGAAACATAAAAGTGAACTAAGCATCAAAGCTTTCTTCACTTATTGCTTCACTAAGAGTAAAATATGGCGGCCATTATACATGTTATAGATGGCAATTTAACTAAATACTAAATCACACACGTATCGACACATTCTTCGGGGTGCTCTTAGTCTATTTTAGGCAAGGGTCGAAGGTATGGGATCCGTGGAGGTCTAACCCCCCAAATTAAGGTATATAAAATGACTACTGTTTCAATGCGCGACATGCTTCAAGCTGGTGTTCACTTCGGTCACCAAACTCGTTACTGGAATCCTAAGATGAAACCTTTCATCTTCGGTGCACGTAATGGTGTTCATATCATCAACCTTGAGCACACTGTACCAATGTTCAACGAAGCTTTAGCTTTCATTAGCAATGTTGCTTCTAAGAAAGGTAAAGTTCTTTTTGTTGGTACTAAGCGCGCTGCTGGCGAAGCTATCAAAGAAGCTGCAATCTCTTGTGACCAGTACTACGTTGATCACCGCTGGTTAGGCGGTATGTTGACTAACTGGAAAACTGTTCGTCAGTCAATCAAACGTCTTAAAGAGCTAGAAAGCCAGTCTGTTGACGGTACTTTCGACAAGCTTACTAAGAAAGAAGCGTTAATGCGTACTCGCGAGCTAGAGAAGTTAGAAAAATCTCTTGGTGGTATCAAAAACATGGGCGGCTTACCTGACGTATTATTCGTTATCGGTGCTGACCACGAGCATATCGCTATTAAAGAAGCTAACAACTTAGGTATCCCAGTTGTTGCTGTTGTTGATACTAACTCTGCTCCAGATGGCGTTAACTACATCGTTCCTGGTAACGATGATGCTATGCGTTCTATCCGTTTGTACACTTCTTCTGTTGCTGCAGCTGCTAACTCAGGCCGTGGTCAAGATTTAGCTGTTCAAGCTGAGCAAGACGGTTTCGTAGAAACTGTTTAATAAGGTTGATGGTTACCATCTCCCTTATTTGCCAATAATTAATTGGTGAACAGGGGCCTTTAGGCCCCTGTTTTATAGATGAAATATTAAACGAATCAAATTTGAGGACTTAACAATGGCAATTACTGCTGCCCAAGTTAAAGAACTTCGTGACCGCACTGGCGCTGGCATGATGGACTGTAAAAAAGCATTGACTGAAACTAACGGTGATATCGAGCTAGCGATTGATAACATGCGTAAGAGCGGTGCTGCAAAAGCTGCTAAAAAAGCAGGTAACATTGCTGCTGAAGGTACAATTCTAATCAAGCAAGCTGAAGGCTACACAGCATTATTAGAAGTTAACTGCCAAACAGATTTTGTTGCTAAAGACGGTAACTTCTTAGCATTTGCTAACGAAGTACTTGAAGTTGCTGCTGCATCTAAAGTAACAATCGAAGAGCTAAAAGCACAGTTTGAAGAAACTCGTGTTGCTTTAGTAGCTAAAATCGGTGAAAACATCAACGTTCGTCGTATCGAGTACATCGATGGCGCTACTCAAGCGACTTACCGTCACGGCGACCGTATCGGTGTTGTTGTAACGGGTGAAGCTGACGCTGAAACACTTAAGCACATCGCAATGCATGTTGCTGCTTCTAAGCCTGAATTCGTTAATCCAACTGACGTACCTGCTGATGTTGTTGCTCGTGAGCAAGCGCTTCAAGTAGAAATCGCGATGAACGAAGGTAAGCCTCAAGAAATCGCTGAGAAGATGGTTATTGGCCGTATGAAGAAGTTTACTGGTGAGATCTCTCTTACTGGTCAAGCTTACATCATGGAGCCTAAGAAAACTGTTGGCGATATTCTTAAAGAGAAAGGCGCAACAGTATCTAACTTCATTCGTTTAGAAGTGGGTGAAGGTATCGAGAAGAAAGAAGAAGATTTCGCTGCAGAAGTTGCTGCACAAATCGCCGCTACTAAAAAAGCGTAATTCAACATCTCTTCATACCCTAAAGCCGCAGCAACCGCTGCGGTTTTGTTATAATTAGGAAAAAGTTATGAGCACCAATCCAAAACCTGCATTTAGACGCGTTCTTTTAAAATTAAGTGGTGAAGCCTTGATGGGCGAAGAAGGCTTCGGTATTGACCCTAAAGTACTTGATCGTATGGCTCAAGAAGTCAAAGAACTGGTTGAGTTAGGTATTCAAGTTGGGGTTGTAATTGGTGGTGGTAATCTATTCCGTGGTGAAGGCTTAGCGCAAGCTGGTATGAATCGTGTTGTTGGCGATCATATGGGCATGTTAGCAACCGTAATGAACGGCCTTGCAATGCGTGATGCACTGCACCGTGCCTATGTAAATGCACGTTTGATGTCAGCCATTCCTTTAAAAGGTGTGTGTGATGACTACAACTGGGCTGAAGCAATCAGTTTATTAAAATCGGGTCGTGTTGTGATTTTTGCAGCGGGTACCGGTAATCCATTCTGTACAACCGATTCAGCAGCCTGCTTACG
The DNA here is from genome assembly GCF_030547195.1 of Shewanella sp. 6_MG-2023. NCBI lineage: Bacteria > Pseudomonadati > Pseudomonadota > Gammaproteobacteria > Alteromonadales > Shewanellaceae > Shewanella > Shewanella sp. 6_MG-2023. Next base: position 29,446 of record NZ_JAUOQU010000016.1, read on the forward strand.
CGGCATTGAAATTGAAGCTGAAGTTGTACTTAAAGGCACTAAAGTTGATGGTGTTTATTCAGCTGATCCAATGAAGGATCCAGAAGCGGTTAAATACGACACTCTGTGCTTCAACGAAGTGTTAGAAAACGAATTTAAGGTAATGGACTTAGCAGCATTTACGCTAGCCCGTGACCACAACATGCCAATATTAGTATTCAACATGAATAAGCCAGGTGCATTGCGCCGTGTTATCATGGGTGAAGAAGAAGGCACGTATATTAGCGCTAAAAAATCAAGCTAAATCAGGCTTAGAAATTTAACTTGAACGGGTATCGACATAGGGCAACCCGTGTACCATTATCAAGGTGCCGTTCAGGTATTAAGTGTTTGTGACCAAAAGGATATTTAACGTGATTAATACAATTAAAGAAGATGCTCAAGAACGTATGAGCAAATGTGTTGAAGCAACTAAAAACCAAATGGCCAAAGTGCGTACCGGCCGTGCTCACCCAAGTTTACTTGATTCAATTCAGGTTTCTTACTACGGTTCTATGACACCACTTAAGCAAGTTGCTAATATTGGTATCGAAGACTCACGTACGCTAAATGTAACTGTATTTGATGCTACTATGGTGCAAGCTGTAGAAAAAGCGATTATGAGCTCTGATTTAGGCTTAAATCCAATGACTGCCGGCAACTCAATGCGTATTCCATTACCAGCATTGACTGAAGAGCGTCGTAAAGATTTCATCAAAGTGGTTCGTGGTGAAGCTGAAAATGGCCGTGTTGCAGTCCGTAACGTTCGGCGTGATGCTATCAGCGAAATTAAAAAGCTTGAGAAAGCAAAAGAGTGTACTGAAGATGATGTTCGCCGTAGCGAAGATGAAATTCAGAAGTTCACCGATGCTAGCATCAAGAATATTGATGGAATTTTAGCTGTTAAAGAAAAAGAATTGATGGAAGTCTAATTCTCCTCATAGCAAAGCTAGAGTTGAAGCGCCGTGTAAGGTTATACTACACGGCGTTTGTCTATTTGAAAGGGTTGTAATAGATGTCATCCACTGTTGGATTTGAGCCAGAAACACAATTAGATACCGATATTGATTCATCAGAGCAATTGCCTGGGCAATTATCTGATGTGGTTAAACAGTCGTTGCCTAAACATGTTGCCATCATTATGGATGGCAATGGCCGCTGGGCTCAGCAACAAGGTAAACCAAGAGTGTTCGGCCACAAGGCCGGTGTTAAGGCCGTGCGTCGGGCTGTCAGTGTGGCGAGCCAGTTACAAATCGAGTCGTTAACCTTGTTTGCTTTTTCCAGTGAAAATTGGCGTCGTCCTGATAAAGAAGTCAGTTTGCTGATGGAATTGTTTTTCACTGTATTACAGCGCGAAATCAAACTACTGCATAATAATCAAGTGCGTTTAAATATTATCGGTGATATCAGCCGCTTTTCTGCACGTTTACAAAAACAGATCCATGAAGCACAACAAAAAACGGCAGGCAATACTGGTTTAGTGCTTAATGTTGCTGCTAACTATGGTGGCCGCTGGGATATTTTACAAGCGACACAAAAGTTAGCGGATAAAGTCGCCCAAGGTGATTTAGCATCCGATGAGTTAACTGAAGATTTATTAAATCAACAACTGTGCATGCACGGACAAAATGAAGTTGATTTGATGATCCGGACAGGCGGTGATTACCGCATCAGTAATTTTATTTTATGGCAGGCTGCATATGCGGAGTTAGTCTTTACTGACACCTTATGGCCAGATTTCAATGAGCAAGCGTTTAAAGATGCCCTTGCTGTATTTGCCAGTAGACAGCGCCGCTTTGGTTTGACAGGCAGTCAAATCGAAGAAATTCGCGCTATATAAAGAATTAAGAGGCTAAACTTTTGTTAAAACAAAGAATTATAACAGTATTATGGTTACTTCCTCTCGTTATAGGGGCCATTTTCTTTCTGCCTGCAGAGTATTTTGCTTGGGTTTTGGTGCCGGTATTCATGATCGGCGCAAAAGAGTGGGGCAGCTTTATTGACCCTGAGTGTAAAGTGACCCAGTGGACATTTACCGTCACAGTCACCGTTATTTTATTAGCGTTAAACTTTATCGTACCTGTGGATGCAATGTGGCTTAAAGGCCAATTACACCCTATTTTTGTCTCTATTATTGCTATTGGTGCTTTTTGGTGGTTTTTAAGCGCACTTTTAGTTATTTCATTTCCTAAAACTGACAGCATATGGAAAAACAGCCCAATGCTGAAGTCGATGTTTGGTCAGCTAACACTTATTCCCTGTTTTGTTGCCCTCATTACGCTCAAATCAATCAGCAGTAATGTTGACCCTTATTTTGGCGGCACCTTAGTCTTTTTAGTCATGTTAGTTGTTTGGGCCGCTGATACAGGTGCTTATTTTGCTGGTCGCGCATTTGGTAAGCATAAATTGATGCCCAATGTTAGCCCTAATAAAACCCTTGAAGGTTTGATTGGTGGCTTATTAGCAACCTTGGTCGTCGCATGTGGGGTGATGTATTACTCACCAGAACAAGAATTAGCTTTAGTGATTACCGTTACGCTGATAACCGCTTTAGCTTCAGCCTTTGGTGATTTATCTGAAAGCATGTTTAAACGTGCTGCTGATATAAAAGATTCAGGTACTATTTTACCAGGCCATGGTGGAGTACTCGATAGAATGGACAGTTTAACGGCTGCACTACCGATCTTCACTCTTATCTACATCGCATTCTGGATTTAATACAATGCAAAATATGGTCATTTTAGGCGCTACTGGCTCCATTGGGTCAAGTACGTTAAGTGTTATTAGCCAAAACCCACAGCAATATGCGGTTTATGGTCTCGTTGCCAATGCCAGCGTCGATAAAATGTTGTCATTATGTATCGAGCATAAACCAGTATATGCACATATGGTCGATGAATCTGCAGCTAAGGCGCTGCAGCAGCGTATACCTGCTAATATTGCCACTAAGGTGACAACAGGTGAGGATGCGTTATTAGGTCTTGTCACGGCTTCTGAAGTTGATACGGTTATGGCCGCGATTGTCGGCGCAGCAGGTCTTGTTTCAACCTTTGCCGCAGTTAAAGCGGGCAAACGGGTATTGCTGGCAAATAAAGAAGCCTTAGTCATGTCTGGCGAATTGTTTATGCAGGCTACAGTGCAAAGTGGCGCGACCTTACTGCCGGTCGATAGTGAGCATAATGCTATTTTTCAGTGCTTACCTGCCGATATTCAAGCCAACCTTGGGCACTGTGATTTAACCGCATCTGGTATTTCGCATATTTTACTGACAGGCTCTGGTGGCCCATTTTTAACCGCCGATTTAGCCGCGCTTCAATCCATGACGCCAGCACAAGCGTGTAATCACCCTAATTGGTCAATGGGACCTAAAATTTCAGTCGATTCAGCCACCATGATGAACAAGGGTCTTGAGTTTATTGAAGCGCGCTGGTTATTCAATACTAAGGCTGAGCAATTGAAAGTGGTTATTCACCCGCAAAGTGTGATTCACTCTATGGTGCAATATCGAGATGGTTCAGTGCTCGCACAAATGGGTAACCCAGATATGCGTACACCTATTGCCCATTGTATGTCTTTTCCTGAAAGAATTAACGCTGGAGTTGAACCTTTGGACTTTTTCAAAGTCCGAGAATTGAGCTTCTGTGAACCTGACTTCAATCGTTTCCCATGTTTAGGCTTAGCAATGCAGGCTTGTGAGCAAGGGCAAGAGGCGACAACAGTACTTAACGCCGCTAACGAAATTGCCGTAGCAGCCTTTTTAGCTGAACAAATCAAGTTCACTGACATCGCTAAAGTTAATGAAGCGTGTTTATTAAAAGTGCCGCAGTCGTCGTTATCGACGATTGAAGATATTGTACAGTTAGATGCACAAGCACGTGCTATTGCTCATGAAGCAATTAAATCAATTAACTAGTTCTTAGGAGAACAATGTTAGATTTTTTATGGAACCTAGGGTCATTTATTGTCGCATTAGGTATTTTGATTACAGTTCATGAATACGGACATTTTTGGGTTGCACGCCGTTGCGGCATAAAAGTCGAACGTTTTTCTATTGGCTTTGGTAAAGCCATTTGGCGCAAGGTTGGTAAAGACGGCACTGAGTACGTTGTGGCGATGATCCCGCTTGGCGGTTATGTCAAAATGCTTGATGAGCGAGTAGAAGAAGTCCCAGAGGAATTACTCGACCAAGCTTTTAATCGAAAAACCGTTTGGCAGCGTATTGCGGTTGTGGCAGCCGGGCCCATGGCCAACTTTTTGTTCGCCATTGTTGCCTTATACCTTATGTACATCATTGGCGTACCTTCTTTAAAGCCTGTTATTGATACCACCAAAGCCAATACTCCTGCGGCGCAGATAAGCATTAAAGAGCCAATGCAAATTTTATCGGTATCTGGTCAAAAAGTCAGAAACTGGGAAGAAGTTAATTTAGCGTTAGTGAGTCATATTGGCGGCGATTCGTTAGAGATCAGTCTTACACCGCTTAATGCAGCCGTCACAGATGCCCAGCTTGGTCAATCCCATACGCTTGATATTAGCCAATGGACATTTGACCCCGATAAAGAATCGCCAATTAGTGCAATTGGTTTAGGTATTTATCGCCCAGCCATTGAACCTATAATAGCCTTGATCACCAAAGGTAGCGCGGCAGAATATGCTGGTATGCAGGTTGGCGATGAAATTACTGCCATCAATGGTAAACCATACCGCGATTGGAATGCGTTTGTAGATGTGATACAAAAGTCTGCCGATAAAACGGTGCAGCTAAAAATATTACGTGATAATCAAGCATTAACCCTTAATGTCACCCCGCAAGCACAAACCAATGCTGCAGGCCAAATGATTGGCATGGTCGGGGTAAGTCCTACTCAAATTGATTGGCCGGAAAGTATGCGCTTCCAGCTTGAGTATGGCATAGTAGATTCCTTCACAGCAGCCGCTGATAAAACATGGCAACTGGTGGTTGTCAGCTTTAAGATGATTGGAAAACTGTTTACCGGCGATGTGTCGGTGAAAAACTTAAGTGGTCCTATTTCTATAGCTCAAGGTGCTGGTACCAGTGCAGACTATGGATTTGTGTACTTTCTTGGGTTTATCGCACTCATCAGTGTGAACTTAGGCATCATTAATTTAATGCCTTTGCCAGTGCTCGATGGGGGACACTTGCTGTATTACTTTATCGAAGTGATTACGGGTAAGCCTGTACCGGAGAAGGTACAGGACATAGGATTCAGGTTTGGCGCAGCGATGCTGTTATTGTTGATGAGTGTTGCACTCTTTAATGATTTTTCCAGACTCTGAGCAGGGAACACAAATAATTAGAAGTGCTCTATGAGATTGAATAAACTTTTTGCCTCGATGATTTTAGTCGGCGCGTCATTTTCAGGCAATGGTATGGCGGAAACTTTCCAACCATTTGAAGTGACCGACATCCAGATTGATGGTTTACAGCGAGTCGCACTTGGTGCTGCCTTGCTAAACCTGCCCGTTAAAGTGGGCGATACGGTAGACCAAGTAAAATTACAGCAAGCCATTAAAAGCTTGTATGCCTCAACCAACTTCGAAACCATCAGTGTTAGCCATGAAGATGGCGTATTGCTTGTTTCCGTTAAAGAACGTGCCACTATCAGTGCTGTTACCTTTGAAGGTAACAAAGATATTAAAGATGAGCAGTTACAAGAAAGCTTAGACGGCTCAGGTATTAAAATCGGTGAGTCACTTGATAGAACCATGTTGTCAGGCATCGAAAAAGGCCTGCAAGATTTCTATTACGGTGTGGGTAAATACGGCGCGAAAGTTGAAGCAGAAGTCATTAACTTACCTCGTAACCGTGTTGAACTTAAATTTAACTTCACTGAAGGCTTAGCGGCTGAAATTCGCCAAATTAACGTAGTGGGTAATACCGTTTTTTCAGATTCTGAATTAATTGGTTTACTTGAGCTTAAAGATTACGTTGCTTGGTGGGACTTATTTGGTGAGCGCCGTTATCAAAAGCAAAAGCTTGAAGCTGATTTAGAAACGGTAAAAACCTACTATCACAACCAAGGTTATATTCGCTTTGCGGTAACATCAACCCAAGTGGCAATGACCCCTGATAGAAAAGGCTTGTACATCACCATCAATGTTGATGAAGGTGATAAGTACGAGGTCTCTGAAGTTAACTTAACCGGTGATTTAATGGGCCGTGAAGAGTTGATGAAGGCTATCTTGCCGATCAAAGAAGGCGATATGTACAACGGTGGTGATGTTACCTTCACCGAAGAAATGTACAGCAAGTATTTAGGCCGTTTTGGTTATGCTTATCCTGAAGTAAAAACCTATCCAGAAATTAATGACGAAACCAAAGAGGTTGCATTAAACATTAATGTTAACCCTGGTAAACGTGTTTACGTGCGCTCAATTAACTTCAGCGGTAACACAGTTACTAAAGATGAAGTAATGCGTCGTGAACTACGTCAAATGGAAGGTGCGTGGTTAAACTCAGCTCAAGTTGAGCAGTCAAAAGTATTGTTAAACCGTTTAGGTTACTTTGAAACAGTTGATACTGAAACCGTACAAGTACCTGGCAGTGATGACTTAGTGGATGTGGCTTTCAATGTGAAAGAACAGCCATCTGGTTCATTTAACGCCGGTGTGGGTTATGGTACTGAATCAGGCTTAAGTCTGCAGTTTGGTGTACAGCAAAGTAACTTCTTAGGTACGGGTAACCAAGCGGGTATTAACTTAAATACCAATAAGTATTCTAAGAACGTTAACTTCTCTTACACTGACCCGTACTTTACTAAAGATGGTGTGAGCTTAGGCGGCAGTATCTTCTGGAACGAGTTTGATGCAAACGAGGCTAACCTTGAGCGTTATAAGAATAAATCTTATGGCATCGCGGTAAACTCAGGCTTCCCGATAAACGAAAATAACCGTTTAAATGGTGGTATCGGCTATCGTCATAACGCGATTTCAGAAATCTCTGCTTACGAACAAGCATTACGTTTCTATAATGTTTACCGTGAGTCTGATGACCCGAATTCTGATTTAGCCTTTGATAACTTTGAGATAAATGGTGGTTGGTATCGCAGTACATTAAACCGCGGCACCTTCCCAACAGATGGTTCATCGCAGCGCCTAAGTGCGAAAGCAACCATTCCAGGGTCGGATCTGCAGTATTTTAAAACTGACTTTGATACCAACTTTTACTTACCATTAACCCGTAACCACAGCTTTGTGTTACTAACGCGAGCGCGCTTAGGTTATGCCAATGGTTATGGTAAGTTTAATGATAATGATCAAATTTTGCCTTTCTGGGAAAACTATTACTCAGGTGGTAGTAGCTCATTACGTGGCTTTAAGTCTAATTCTGTCGGCCCTCGTTCGTTCTATTTATATCGTGGTAGTGAGCCATGTGCGCCAGATCCATCAGGTGACGGCTGTACACTGCCAGGTGATCCTAACCGAATTCAAGTGAGTTCTGGTCGTTCTATTGGTGGTAATGCCATTGCGACTGCCAGTGTGGAAATGATTGTTCCAACGCCTTTCTTGGATGAGGCTTATTCTAATTCAGTACGTACTAGTTTCTTTGTTGATGCTGGTAACGTATGGGATACCGAGTTTGATTATGACTCGTATAGATACCTTCCAGCGGATGAGTTTGACAAACTGGAAGATTATAGCGACCCAGGTCGGATCCGTGCCTCTTGGGGTATGAGCGTCCAATGGTTATCACCAATGGGACCTATGGTGTTTAGCTTGGCTTGGCCGATTAAAGAGTACGAAGATGATGAAACAGAGATATTTTCGTTCAACATTGGCAAAACGTTCTAAAACAAATACACTCAGCAAGTTTTGCTGATAATAACAAGGAGTCTATTTTGAAAAAGATGTTAAATCGCGCGTTAGTAACAATGGCATTTTTAAGTGCACCTATGATGGCACATGCTGAAAAAATTGCTGTGGTTGATATGGGCGAAGTATTTGAGCAACTGCCTCAACGTGAACAAATTTCACAGTCACTAAAAACTGAGTTTGGTGATCGAGTTGCTGACGTACAAAAAATGCAAGAACAAATGCGTACATTAGTTGAAAAGCAACAACGTGATGGCGCGTTAATGAGCGAAAGTCAAAAAACTGAGCTTGGACGTGAAATGGAATCACTAAAGTCTGATTTCCAATTAAAAGGCAAAGCACTTGATGAAGATATGCGTCGTCGTCAAGGTGAAGAGCAAAACAAGCTTTTAGTTAAAGTACAAGAAGCGATTAATACTATTGCTGCAAAAGAGTCTTATGACATCGTATTGCAACGTGGTGCAGTTATCTACGTTAAGCCAGATGCTGATATCAGTGATAAAGTTGTTCAAGCGTTAAGTAAAGGCAACTAATGAAAACCGTGACTTTAAAAGAGCTTGGTCAGCTATTAGGCGCATCTGTTAAAGGCGACGACACTTTGGTGATCACCAGTGTTGCGACCCTAGAAGATGCCGCCTCAGATCAACTTTCTTTTTTAGCCAATAGTAAATATCGTGCCCAGCTTGAGACCTCTCAAGCGGGTGCGGTGTTATTGAGTGAAAAAGATGCCGAAGATTACAGCGGCAATGCTTTAGTGTTAAAAGACCCATACGTGGGCTTTGCACGGGTAGCACAACTTTTAGATACCACCCCAAAAGTTACCAAAGGTATCCACCCCTCGGCACAAATCGATGCCTCAACGCAACTGGGCGAGAATGTCGCTATAGGGGCTAATGTTGTCATCGATGCCAATGTCATTATTGGTAATGACGTACAAATTGCTGCAGGTAGTGTTATTGGCGAGCAATCTATCATAGGTTCTGGCTGTATTTTAAAAGCCAATGTGACTTTTTATCATGATGTGATTGTTGGTCAGCAATGTATTTTTCATTCTGGTTGCGTGATTGGTTCTGATGGCTTTGGCTATGCGAACGAGCGCGGTAACTGGATCAAAATCCCACAAACTGGTGGTGTAAGAATTGGCGATAATGTAGAAATTGGCGCCAATACCACAGTAGATCGTGGTGCTTTATCTCATACAGAAATTCATGATGGCGTTATCATCGATAACCAAGTTCAAATTGCCCATAATTGTGTTGTCGGCCAAAATACCGCTATTGCAGGAACCTCATTCCTAGCCGGTAGTGCGACTCTTGGTAAGTACTGTATTATTGGTGGCGGTAGCGGTATCGCAGGCCATTTGAAGGTTGCAGACGGCACCCATGTCTCTGGCAGCACCAATGTGACAAGCGAAATTCGTAAACCAGGTTTGTATTCATCTGCTACAATTGCAATGGATAACAAATCATGGCGTCGCAATACTGTTCGTTTCCGTCATTTAGATGAATTATTTAATCGCGTCAAAGTGATTGAAAAGAAAATACAAGATTAGAAGTCATGGCATGATTGCCATTGCGAGGAATTAGCGTGTCAAACCAATTAAATACCATGGATATTGAAGAGATCCTTCAGTATCTTCCTCATAGATACCCTTTTTTGTTAGTTGACCGTGTTCTAGATTACACCGTAGGTGAGTCTTTACATGCGATTAAAAATGTCACCTTTAATGAGCCTTTTTTCCAAGGTCACTTCCCAGTTAAACCAGTAATGCCTGGTGTATTAATCATTGAAGCGATGGCCCAAGCAACAGGTTTGCTTGCATTTAAAACCATGAGTCCAGATCCATCACCAGATGTCTTATATTTACTTGCTGGTATTGATAAAGCACGTTTTAAGCGGGTGGTATCTCCAGGTGATCAGATTCATTTCCACGTTAAAATGATTAAAGAGCGCCGAGGAATTGGTGTATTTGAAGGACAAGCATTCGTCGATGGCGAGCTAGCCTGTTCAGCCGAAATCATGTGTGCACGCAGAGAGATCAACAAGTGATTGATAAGTTAGCATTCGTTCACCCAGACGCAAAAATTGGTAACAATGTCACGATTGGCCCTTGGAGTTATATTGGCGCTGACGTTGAAATTGGCGACGATACTTGGGTTAGTTCACATGTCGTTATCAAAGGCCCAAGTGTCATTGGTAAAGGCAATCGTTTCTTCCAGTTTTCTTCAATTGGCGAAGAATGCCAAGATAAGAAATATGCTGGTGAGCCAACAACTTTAATCATGGGTGATAATAATATCATTCGTGAAAACGTGACTATTCACCGCGGTACCATTCAAGATAATAGTGAAACCCGTATAGGTTCAAATAACCTACTTATGGCTTATGTGCATATCGCTCATGACTGTGTGTTAGGTGACAATATTATCATGGCAAATAATGCTTCTATTGCAGGCCATGTACATGTTGGTGATTGGGCTATTTTAGGTGGCATGACTGGTGTACATCAGTTTGTACATATTGGTGCCCATGCGTTTACTGCAGGCTCTTCAACCATCTTTCAAGATGTGCCGCCATTTGTGATGGCAGCCGGTAGCCCAGCTATCCCAAGAGGTCTGAACGTTGAAGGTTTGAAGCGCCGAGGTTTCACTAAAGAAACCCAACATGCTATTCGTCGTACCTATAAATCGCTATATCGTAAAAATTTAACGATTGAAGAAGCATTAGCTGAAATTACTGAAGACGCTGAAGCCGATGAATACGTTAAAGGCATGGTTGAATTCATTAATGGTTCATCTCGCGGGATCATTCGATAGTATTGATAATGACAAATAATACCCCTCGTATATTTGCTATGGTCGCCGGAGAAATCTCCGGCGATATTTTAGGCGCAGGCTTAATTAAGTCGCTACAAAATCACTACCCAGATGCGCGCTTTATTGGCATTGGTGGTCCTCAAATGGAGGCTCTTGGTTTCGAGAGCTTTTTTTCGTTTGAAGAGCTTGCCGTTATGGGGATTGTTGAAGTGTTAGCAAGGCTGCCGCGTTTACTTAAAGTGCGCGCCAGTTTGATTGAGCAAATTTGTGCCGCAAAACCTGATTGCTTTATTGGTATTGATGCGCCAGATTTTAACCTTGGGGTTGAACTCAAGTTAAAAAATAAAGGCATAAAAACGGTCCATTATGTGAGTCCGTCGGTCTGGGCTTGGCGTCCAAAACGTATTTTCAAAATCGAAAAAGCCACCAATATGGTGTTGTCGTTATTACCTTTTGAAAAAGCGTTTTATGACAAACATCAGGTGCCATGTACCTTTGTCGGTCATACTTTAGCGGATGATATTCCGCTTGAAAGCGATAAGTTAGCTGCCCGTAAACTGCTAGGTTTAGACTCTAATGCAGAATATTTAGCCATTTTGCCTGGATCTCGCGGTGGTGAGCTAAAACAGTTAGCTGAACCTTTTATTAAAGCGGCGCTGATTGTTAAGCAAGCTTATCCAGATATTAAGTTTGTCACGCCACTGGTTAATAAGGCCCGTAAGGAGCAGTTTATTGCCGCCCTTGAGCTGTATGCACCAGATTTGGTTATCGATTTAATTGAAGGGCAATCAAGGGAAGTCATGGCCGCAGCTGACGCTATTTTACTAGCATCAGGCACTGCAGCACTTGAAGCCATGCTGGTTAAAAGGCCTATGGTGATGTCTTATCGGGTTAATGCGCTGACTTACAAAATTGCTAAACGCATGATGTTAGTTGAGCATTACTCTTTGCCAAACTTGCTCGCGGGCAAAAAGCTTATTCCTGAAATTGTTCAAGATGAGTGTAATCCTGAGAATATTTCAGCTGCAGTGATTGAGCAGTTAAATGCAGATTTTACGCCGCTTAAGCAAGAGTTTGAGCAAATTCATCGCAGTTTACGCTGCAATGCCAGCGATAGAGCTGCTGACGCGGTAATTAACTTACTCGATTAATATCAGTAATTTTTAAAGCCTGATTGAGTGATGTTATTCGCTCAAGCAGGTTTTTTTATGGCAATTTTAGAGGTGATTTGTGAGTCGTATTCCTGCAGTAATAATGGGTATTACCCCCGAACAAGTTGAATACATTAGCCGCGGCGTGGTCGCGGGTGTTGATGAAGTTGGCCGAGGCCCATTAGTGGGTGATGTGGTTACCGCAGCAGTTATTTTAGACCCTAATAATCCGATATCAGGCTTAAATGACTCAAAAAAATTAACTGAAAAACGCCGTGAATTGCTATTTACTGAAATCAGTGAAAAAGCCTTATGCATTAGTGTCGGCCGTGCATCCCCATTAGAGATTGATGAACTTAACATTCTCCATGCCACCATGCTGGCTATGCAGCGGGCAGTGCAAGGCTTAACTATTACCCCAGAGCGAGTGTTGGTGGATGGGAATCGTAGTCCAGAGTTTGGAATCGTTAGTCATGCCATTATCAAAGGTGATGGCTTGGTGGCAGCAATAAGCGCCGCATCGATTATTGCCAAGGTAACCCGCGACAGGGAAATGGCTGAGCTTGATGCCAGATATCCACAATATGGGTTTGCCAATCATAAAGGTTACCCAACTAAAGCCCATTTTGAAGCATTAGCACAACATGGGGTATTAGCTGAACACCGCAAAAGTTTTAAACCAGTCATGGCAGTACTGGCAAAATCTGAATCTTAAACCGCTTTGGTTATAACAATATAGCATTAGACAGCATTGCCAAGTATTGCCTACGGCATTGGCGCTGTTTAATCGGCTTATTTAGCGATGATAGCCCTAATCTGTTCTATTAAATTTGGGGTTAGTTTGTTAATCTGGCTAGCAGTTTTTTCCTTTTAATCACGCATTTCAAAGATACTATAATCTATGTCCGATCCTCGTTTTGTTCATCTTCGCGTTCACAGTGATTTTTCCATGTCAGATGGCGTGGCAAAAGTTAAACCTATTATTGCCAAAGCCGAAGAGCTTGGAATGGGGGCGCTAGCGATAACAGATCAAAATAACTTTTGTGGTCTGGTAAAGTTTTATGGTGGCTGTCATGGGGCAGGGATCAAGCCGATTGTTGGCGCTGATTTTTGGATGAAAGTCCCAGGTTTTGAAAAAGAGTTTTGCGCCTTAACTATCATCGCCTTAGATAACGACGGTTATCAAAATTTAACCCAGCTCATCAGTGAGGCCTATTTACGTGGCCAAATAGATGGGCGAGTGGTTATCGATCAAGAGTGGCTGATTAAGTTTAATAAAGGCATTTTGATTATTTCTGGGGCGAAAGAAGGCGATGTTGGTAAGGCATTATTAAAAGGTAACCAAACCCAAGTTGATCAGCTGATAAATTTCTATCAAACCCATTTTGAAGATCGTTACTTTTTAGAGCTTTTGCGAACTGGCAGAGCTGATGAAGAACGCTATCTGCACATGGCGGTAAAATTAGCTTCTGATCGCAATCTACCTGTTGTGGCGACCAATCAGGTGGTCTTTTTAAAGGCCGATGATTTTGAATCCCATGAAATACGGGTGGCGATCCATGACGGTTTTACTTTAGCTGATCCTCGCAGACCGAAAAAATACAGTAAAGAACAATACTTACGCACAGAAGAAGAAATGTGTGAGTTATTTGCTGATATTCCATCAGCACTGGCAAACAGTGTGGAAATCGCCAAACGCTGTAATGTGACTATACGTTTACACGAATATTTCTTGCCTAACTTCCCAACGGGCGATTTGACCATTGAAGACTTTCTCGTCGAAGTGTCGGAAAAAGGCCTAGAAGAGCGGCTGGAATTTTTATTCCCTGATGAACAGGTACGTTTAGAAAAGCGTCCCGAGTATGATGAACGCCTAGATATTGAGCTAAAAGTGATTAACCAAATGGGCTTCCCTGGTTACTTCCTTATTGTAATGGAGTTTATTCAATGGGGTAAGGATAACGATATTCCTGTTGGACCGGGTCGTGGATCTGGTGCGGGCTCATTAGTGGCATATGCACTAAAAATTACCGATCTTGACCCACTAGAGTACGACTTACTGTTTGAACGTTTCTTAAACCCAGAACGTGTCTCTATGCCTGATTTCGATGTCGATTTCTGTATGGATAGACGTGATGAAGTTATCGATCACGTTGCTGAATTGTATGGCCGAGATGCGGTATCACAAATTATTACCTTTGGTACCATGGCGGCAAAAGCTGTGGTACGGGACGTTGGCCGTGCACTCGGTCACCCCTATGGTTTTGTTGAACGGTTAACAAAAATGATCCCTGCAGAGCCCGGGATGACTCTGACCAAAGCCTTTGAAGTGGAGCCATCATTACCAGAAGCGTATAACGCTGATGAAGATGTCCGTGAGCTGATTGACATGTGTCGACGACTTGAAGGTGTTACTCGTAATGCCGGTAAGCATGCTGGTGGCGTGGTTATCTCACCGACAGTTATCACTGATTTCTCGCCCCTTTATTGTGATGCTGAAGGCTTAAACCCAGTAACGCAATTCGATAAAAATGATGTAGAAACCGCAGGGCTAGTTAAGTTTGATTTCTTAGGCTTAAGAACCCTGACCATTATTGATTGGGCGCTGCAAATGATTAACCCGCGCCTAGCAAAGCAGGGCAAAGAGCCCGTCAGGATTGAGGCCATTGACTTAACCGATCCTAAGTCGTTTAGATTACTTCAGCGCTATGAAACCACAGCGGTATTCCAGTTAGAATCCCGTGGTATGAAAGATTTGATTAAACGTCTGCAACCCGATTGTTTTGAAGACATGATTGCACTTGTGGCACTGTTTCGCCCAGGCCCATTGCAATCAGGCATGGTAGATAACTTTATTGAGCGTAAGCATGGCCGTGAAGCGGTCTCTTATCCAGATGCAGAATATCAACATGAGTCATTAAAAGAACTACTAGAACCAACCTACGGCATTATTTTGTATCAAGAACAAGTGATGCAAATTGCCCAGGTTCTTGCCGGTTATACCCTAGGTGGCGCGGATATGTTACGCCGTGCAATGGGTAAGAAAAAACCAGAAGAAATGGCAAAGCAGCGCGGCACCTTTAAAGAGGGGGCTATCAATAACGGTGTTGATGGCGACCTGTCGATGAAGATCTTCGACTTGGTTGAAAAATTCGCCGGTTATGGTTTTAACAAATCTCACTCAGCTGCCTATGCACTGGTTTCCTATCAGACCCTATGGCTTAAAACCCATTACCCTGCCGAGTTTATGGCGGCGGTAATGTCAGCAGATATGGATAACACAGATAAAATCGTTATCTTAGTCGATGAATGTGAACGCATGGGCATACCGCTTATTCCACCGGATGTGAATAAAGGCTTATTCAAATTTACCGTTGATGACGAGCTTAACATTGTCTACGGGATCGGTGCGATTAAAGGGGTTGGTGATGGCCCAGTGGAATCGATTCTCAATGCCCGAAAAGACGGACCATTTATTGATTTATTTGATTTCTGCGCCCGAATTGATCTTAAAAAGCTCAATAAACGCGTCATCGAAAAACTGATTTGCGCCGGTGCATTAGACAGTTTAGGTCCGCACCGCGCGGCGATGATTGCCACCTTACCAGAAGCGATTTTGGCCGCGGCCCAGCATGCCAAAGCTGAAGCTATTGGCCAAAACGATATGTTTGGCCTACTTAACTCTGAACCAGAAGACAATAAACAAAACTTTGTTGAATGTACTCCTTGGCCTGATAAAGTTTGGCTTGAAGGTGAGCGTGATACTTTAGGTTTATACCTTACAGGTCATCCGATAAATCAATACTTAAAAGAGCTGAAGCAGTACACTTCAGGGCGTTTAAAAGACGTCCATCCGACTGACCGCGGTAAAACCATGAAGGCCGCGGGGCTAGTTATTGCCACTCGAGTGATGGTAACCAAACGTGGCTCAAAAATGGGGCTGGTGACGTTAGATGATAAAAGCTCACGCTTAGAAGTGATGCTATTTACTGAAGCGTTTGAAAAGTTTAATCACTTGCTTGAAAAAGATAAAATTTTGATCTGTGAAGGTGAGGTCAGCTTTGATGATTTTGCTGGTGGCAATCGCATGACTGCCCGCAACATCATTGAAATTGGCGAGGCTCGTAGCCACTTTGCCAATGCAGTGGAAATAAACATTACTGCTGATGACATCAATCAAACTTGGCTTGAGCAATTTGAGCAAGCATTAACGCCATGGAAAAACGGCAGTGTGCCGGTTATCATTAATTATCAGCAGCAACAAGCAGCAGGCCAATTACGCCTTGGTGATGAATGGCGGGTGAATCCAACCGATGAACTGATGCTGGCAATTGAAAGTCTAGTGGGCTCTAAAAACGTCAAAATCGTGTTTAATTAATTTAGCAAACTGGCTTTGGTTTCGGGCTCACATTGCTGAGCCATTTGGGCAATAGAGGCATCCATTGAGCGTAGATATTTGCAAAGCGATACAAGCGCATGCGCTAGTGCTATTAAACGCACAGCCTCAGGCTAAGTTAGTATTAGCTTACAGCGGCGGGGTTGATTCTGAATGCCTTGCCTATGGTTTAAGCCAGTTTGCCCAGCAGCACCCTAATATCCCTTGCTTATTAGTCCATGTTCATCATGGACTTAGTGACAATGCAGAGCATTGGGTCAATCATTGTCTCACTCAGGCTAAGCACTATCAGTTACCCATACAGATAGAACGTGTAGCGATTAATAAAGCTGCGCGGCAAAGTTTAGAGGCGCTCGCCAGAGATGCCCGCTATAACGTCTTCAAAAAATACCTTAACCAAGGCGATATATTACTCACCGCCCATCATCAAGATGATCAACTGGAAACCTTACTGTTAGCCCTCAAACGTGGTCAAGGGCCCAAGGGCTTAGCGGCCATGGGCGCCATGCAGCCATTTAATCATCAAAGTTGGATTGTTAGGCCGTTACTTGATGTTACTCGCCAGCAAATTGAAGCTTTTGCCAGTGATAACCAACTTAAGCACATTGAAGATGAAAGTAATCAAGATGAGCAATTTGACCGTAACTTTCTGCGCCATGACATCATTCCGAGATTAAAAGCTCGCTGGCCAAGTATTGCCACCACCGCATCACGCAGTGCTAAATTATGCGCTGAGCAGCAGCAAGTGATTGAAGATGAAGTTGATACGCGCTTACCCGCATGGCTTGATACAGCAACACCATTTGAGTTGCCCGCTTTTAAATTACAGCAATTGTCAGACCAAACACCTCAATGGCAAGCCCTGTTGCTGCGGGGCTTTATTCAATCTTTAGGGTTTAATTTGCCGTCTCAATCGCAGCTGGAACAAATTTTACAGCAGCTGATCTATGCCGCTGATGATGCCAAGGTGGATATTTTTTGTGGTGATTACTCAATAAAGCGTTTTGCTGGCAAGGCATTTGTGGTGCCTGTTAGTAATGAAAAGCCAGATGATGTTGAGTTGATTGGCAATATTCAGTCATTGTGTACTGGCAAGCAATTGAGTTTAACCGTGCAGATGAATCAGCTAGCTGACTGCGCTATTGGTTTAACGCAAACGGGAGTAAGACTAAGGTTAGCGACAACGGAGCAAGTGACTATCTCATTTGGCGCCAAAGGCAGTATTCGCTGTCAGCCGCATTTTCGTGATAAAGGCCGTGAGCTTAAAAAAGTTTGGCAGGAGCTAGCCGTGCCACCTTGGCAAAGGCATAAAATACCGCTTATTTTTTACAATGACACCTTAGTTGCCGCCATTGGTTTTTGGGTTGATAAACGCTATCTTGCCAGCCATAACGAGTTAGGCGTTTGTTTGCATACTTAATTTAAAGCCGTTTTTACCCGCGGCTTTTGCTGCATACAACGCCATATCTGCAGTTTCATAAAGTTTGTCTTGGGTTTGTGGTGGTAAAAACTCAGCCACCCCAATACTGCATTGCACCTTAAATGCACTGGTTAATGGGTGGCTATTTATTGCCGCAATAATACGTTCACACAAAGGTGTCATCGTATGTTCTTTTCCTTGGGCTATAATTATAAATTCATCACCACCAATTCGAAATGCTTGGTCAGTATTGCGGATAGCATCATTTAATAAATCAGCAAACTCTTTTAATACCGTATCCCCCAGTTTATGACCATGTTGATCATTGAGGTTTTTAAAGTTATCTAAGTCCAGCACAATCAGAGAAATATCAGCTTGTTTTCGGTTAGCTCTTGCCAGTGCACTCTTAATACTTTGCCGATAATAATAGCGATTACCTAGCCCAGTCAGGGCATCAAACATCGCTTGGTTCGACATCTGCGCATATTGGTAGGCATTATGTAATGGCTGATTGAACAGTTCTTCTAAGGTGTTTAACAATCTTGTTTGACTTGGTGTCAGTGGCGTAGATAAGTAATATTTAATGCTATAGGGCTCACCAAAACCGGTGATCACTCGCTGAATACTGAGTCCCTGGCAACGACCCCAATTCAGTTTTAATTGGTGATTAAGCTGGATGCCGCGGATCGGCAAAACTTGTCCGATGCTTTTGCCATAGCGGGCAAAAACGCTTTCAGGGTCTAAATTTGAGTGTAATTGCTGTAACACTGCCAGTAAATTAAGCCTAGGTTCTTCATCGGTTATTTTATAATAAGCTTCTGATTTACTTATAGTTAACTTCGGGTATGGTTGTGACGTTACTGCGTAGTCCATAGCTATTATCCCAATGATGATTTCAAGTTTCTAATTGTTATCCGTTTGATAAATTTATTAAGCAATAACTATGCCTGTTATTTTTTATTTACCATTTTCATAAGGTTATTGTTAATTTGTCACTTTGTTAATAGACTGTTTATCTAATCGTTATTTTATTGACTCGGAGAACATGCCTTTATGGAGCACAGTATTTTCATCCATATTCTCTCAATGCTAGTCATTGCGATTGTGGCAATTTCTTTGTTACGCCGAGTTGGGTTACCGCCAATCTTAGCTTATCTGCTAACCGGGGTTTTCAGCGGGCCTAGTGGCTTTCATTGGTTTACTCAAGCGCAAATGCATTCAGTGGCAGAATTGGGTGTGGTGCTGCTGATGTTTAGCCTAGGGTTAGAGTTTTCGGTTCCTAAGCTCTGGTCTATGCGCCGCACAGTATTCGGTTTAGGCAGTGCTCAGGTGACATTCACCGCATTAATTGCCGGTTTAGTCGCCTACTTATTCGGTCAAAATATGGTTGCTGCGGTGGTGATTGGCTCTGCTGTGGCGCTATCATCAACGGCGATTGTGCTAAAACTGGTTAATGATCAAGGCTGGATGCGTCGCCGACATGGCGAGCTCTCTGTCAGTGTGCTGTTATTTCAAGATATTGCCGTGGTACCGCTACTGATTGTATTACCTTTGTTATCTCCTAGCAGTGAAGCCATGGGCGCTGTTGAAATCGCTTGGGGGCTGTTCACTGGTATTTTGGCCTTTTTAGCATTGATGTCATTTGGTAAATGGATTTTACCGCGTATTTTTGATGAAGTAGCCCGCTCTCGCTCTAACGAATTGTTTGTATTATCAACCTTAGTGGTGGTGTTAGTTACTGGGGCGTTTACCCAGTGGCTGGGATTATCCATGGCGTTAGGTGCCTTTATAGCGGGGATGCTGTTAGGGGAAAGTCAGTATCGACGTCAGTTAGAAGCGGATATTAGACCATTTAGAGATTTACTGATGGGACTGTTTTTTATCTCCATCGGTATGCTATTAAATTTTGCTATTGTTGTTGAGTTTTGGTGGCAAATTTTATTAATCCTCATTGCAGTGTTAATGACCAAAATCTTAGTGGTGTTTGGTTTATTAAAGCTTGGGGGCGAGCAATTTAAAGTGGCATTAAGTACGGCTATCAGTTTGGCTCAAGTGGGCGAATTCAGTTTTGTGGTATTAGCCTTGGCGGTTAATTATCAGCTATTAGAAACTCAAATGAGTACCATTTTAGTGATGGTGGCGGTGTTATCCATGTCCATCGCACCTTGGTTAGTCAGGCATTGTGTTGATATTGCCGCAAAAATTGAGGGTAAAACCAATAGTAAAGATCAAATGGATGAAGAATTCATTTTACCCAGCCCTGATGATGGCGACTTGGTATTAATATTAGGTTATGGCCGTGTAGGGCAAACCATTGCGCGTTTTTTAAAAACCGAAGCGGTGCCATTTGTGGTGCTGGACTTAGATCCCAAACGTGTTTCTGAAGCCCGCGCTGCAGGCGAGCCGGTCTATTTTGGTGATGCCTGTAAAATGGGCTTGTTAAAGCAAATTGGTATTCGCCGAGCCAGCATGGTGGTGATCACCTTTGGTGAGTCAAGGCAAGTTGAAGACTGCTTAGCATTATCACGTAAATTAGCCCCTGAAACTAAAATTATTGTTCGCACTACAGATGATGCTGAATTAGAAAATTTAACAGAAGCTGGCGCCACTCAAGTTATTCCAGAAAAGCTCGAAGGCAGTTTAATGCTGGTGTCGCAAGTGCTGTATAAATGTGGCGTGCCGCTACCAAGAATTATTAAACGTTTAGAGTCTGAGCGCCGTAATCACTACCAATATTTACATGGTTTTTTCACTGGCGCCGAAACTGACTTTACCTTGGAACTGCTGCATGCTGTGGCGTTAGATACAGGTGCAGATGCTATCGGCAAGAAACTCACCGATATTGACTGGTCGCAGTTTAGTGTTGAAGCACGAGCTGTTAGACGTAAAGGTGAGGAGATAAGTCCACCGCCGGATGATTGGGTGTTTGAGCGCCGTGACATTGTGATGGTGGTAGGAAAACCCCGTGCAATTGAAGCCATTGAAGAGCACTTATTACAAGGCTAGTTGCAAGGCTAGCATCAATTAGCTTACGCACTCTATGATATTAGCCTTAAAAAAAATAATTAAAGCGCATGTCACGGTAGAATTTTACAGGCATCTTCCATAGAATGGATGGTTACGCTCGTTGTTGTGTAGCCATCTTTTGCTACTGCTCGTATGGAATAATGCATGTCTGCCAAATTGTTTAATCTTCCAATAAAAATTACCTTAGAACTTGTTGCTAAGCTATTTTCATCTACTCAACTGCAAAAGGCGCAGAATTATTTGATTGAAGGGCGGGTACTCGACGTTCACGCCAGTCAAGATAACCACAATGTTGAATCCTATGTGGTAGGAACCGCCACCGAGCCTTATCGTCAAGACATCAGCTTGGTCAATGTCAATCATAAAATCGTGATGAAATCTCATTGTACTTGCCCTGTTGCTAGCAATTGTAAGCACGTTGCCGCAGCGTTACTGGCGTTAGTGGATAAAAAGCCAGTTGAAGAGCAGCGTCTTAGCCAATGGATTTTACAATTAGATAAGCAAGATACCCTCACACAGACCGAAGATGATGAAGATAAAGAACGGATAATCTTTGTGTTATCAAGCGATCATCATGGTATTTTTGTTGAGTTTAAACGCAGTAAATTAAACAAAAAACTGCAGTACAACAAAGGCAGTAAAGTTGCGTTAAATGATGTGAAGTATCATCTGCCATGGTGGATTAACGCTGAAGATAGCCAAATCATCAGCTTATTATTATCGTCTTCAAAAAGTGCCTCAAAAATCTATCTTGAAGGTGAAATTTGCGCACTGGCATTAAATAAGATGATCCAACTTGGCAGTTGCTTTTGGGAAGAAAGCCGCACCCCAATTCAGATGACCCGCGCATTAACCCCAGACTTTATTTGGCAAGAAACTGATACCCGTCATACGCAAATCAGTATGACCATGCCTGAGCTTGAAAACTGGGAGTTTATTGCCACCAATCCACCGATGTTTATGGATTTAGACTATCTAAAGATTGGTCATTTGGATACTGACTTAAGCGTTGAAAAATTAAAGCTATTGCAACAAATGCCGCCAGTGCCATTAGATAAAGTCGACGATATCAGCGATAAAATGTTGCGTCACTTTTCCCCTAAAAGTGTCCCTGTACCCAGTGAAATTGAATTTTATGAAATTGAGCAGCCATTAGTCGCAAAGCTGACTTTTACCATGGTGCAATTAAGCGACAGCGCAGTTATGCAGCCGGTATTACAGCTGCAGTTTGGCTATGGCGATATGCTGTTGTCAGGCAAATTAGCTCGCGAAAAAATCACCTTGATTAAGCAAGGTAAAGTCCAGTATCAAATTCATCGTGATCCTGAGCAAGAAGCGCAAGTGGTGCAGATACTACAAAGCTTGCAATTGCAACTTATTGATAACAGCCTGCTGACTTATAATCATGCCAGTAGCTTTTACAGTTTAGGCTTAATGCCTGATATGGTGAATGAGTGGGCCCAGCTCACCACCTTTGGGGTGATGACCTTAGAAGACTTAGGCTATAACGTAGAGTTTGCCCCAGAGTTTGACCTTAATATTGTTGAAGCCGACATTGAAGTTGACCTTGACGATGATGAAGACAGCGGCTGGTTCTCACTGTCACTTAATGCTGATATTGATGGCCAAAGTGTACCTTTATTAAGTTTAGTTGCCCGTTGGCTGCAGCAAAATGGCGAGCCAGATGACGAGCAGGAGCTCATTCTGCCAGGGCCTAATGGCCGCTTTGTGAAGATTAAAGCCAAAACCATTAAACCGCTTATTTCGGTTATCCAAGAGTTATTCCAGCGTGGTGGTGGCGACCAACTAGAAGTCCCTCGCAATCGGGCTGACTTATTGAATGAGTTATCAGAAAGCGATATTCGGTTACTTAATGGTGAGCGCGTTAGACAGTTAGCCAATAAACTTACCGAGTTTAAAGGCATAGAGTCAGCGCCGCTGCCAGAAGGGCTTAATGCCACCTTACGTGACTATCAAAAGCAAGGTTATGACTGGCTGTGTTTCTTAAAAGAATACCAATTAGGCGGTATTCTTGCAGATGATATGGGGCTAGGTAAAACCCTGCAAACGCTCGCTTTTTTACTTAAAGCGAAACAATCAAAGCAACAAAGCAGCGCAGTTAATCCACGGGCATTTAGACCTAGCTTAATTGTTTGTCCCACCAGTTTAGTGGGCAACTGGTTTAAAGAAGCACAAAAGTTTACCCCAAGTTTAAAAGTGCTGGTGGTACACGGCAGTAAACGTCAGGCATTACTTGAGCAGATTGCAGATTACGATGTGATTGTGACCACTTATCCTTTGATCTTGCGTGATGAATTGTTCTATAGCGAATACAGCTTTGAGCATATTATTTTAGATGAAGCACAGCAGATTAAAAATGCCCAAGCAAAAGTCACTCAAGCGCTTAAAACCTTCAAAGGCCAATTTAGATTATGCTTATCAGGTACGCCACTTGAAAACCATTTAGGCGAGTTAAAATCACTAATGGATTTTTGTTTACCGGGATTATTAGGTCAGCATAATTACTTTAATAAAGAATTTAGAGGCCCGATTGAAAAGCAAGCTGATACTGAAAAATCGGCGATATTGCTCAATCGTATTGCGCCGTTTTTACTGCGCCGCACCAAAAGCGAAGTAATGTCGGAGCTACCAGAAAAAACCATAATCATTCAAACCTTAGAGTTAGAAAAAGATCAGCGTAATTTATATGAAAGTATCCGTTTAGTGATGGAGAAAAAATTACGTGAATTGTTTGCTAAACAAGGTGTATCAAGCAGTCACATTGAGTTTTTAGATGCATTGCTTAAACTACGCCAAGCCTGTTGTGATCCACGCTTAGTGAAGCTAGAGCAAGCGCAGTACGTCAAAGATAACGCCAAACTCACTTGGTTGACTGAAAATGTACCCGAGATGGTTGAAGAGGGCCGTAAAATCCTTATTTTCAGCCAGTTTACCGGTATGTTGGCGCTAATTGAGCAAGAGTTGATTGATTTAGGCATAAGCTATAGCAAGCTTACAGGGCAGACCCGTAACCGTCAGGTTGAAATTGACGCCTTCCAAGAAGGTGAAATTCCGGTGTTTTTGATTAGCCTAAAAGCGGGCGGCACAGGGCTTAATTTAACCGCCGCCGATACCGTGATCCATTTTGACCCATGGTGGAACCCGGCTGCCGAAAAGCAAGCCACAGATAGGGCGCACCGTATCGGTCAGCTCAACCCTGTATTTGTGTATAAACTGATTGCCCAAGGGACGGTAGAAGAAAAAATTCAAGAGATGCAGCAGCACAAACAAAGCCTAGCTGATAGCATTCTTGCAGGCAGCGCTAAAAGCCAGTGGACAGGTAATGCAGATGATTTACTGTCACTGCTTCGCTAGTCGCTAGTCGCTAGTCGCTAGTCGCTTGTTAGTAAGTCATTGATGGGGTTTTATTTAGCCTTAACAAATTCATCCAAACAATCAAACACATTGATATGTTGATATTGCCAATAGAGCTGAGATAACTCAGCTCTATTTTTTTTATGCTCAGCTTGCTGACTAGCATCGTTTTTATCCAACGACGTAGCAAGGTAAGCCATAAGTTGGCTAAATTCAGTTATCACCCTACCCGCAGCAGGAATAGACGCTGCATAGTTATAGCATTGGCGGCTGTCAGTACTATATTGCTGCTGATCAAATTGATAAAACACAATATCCGCTTGGCTTTGCAGCATATCGATATACAAAGACGAATAATCGGTAATTAATAGATCAACCTCATTAATAATTTCATAGGTATCTTGCCAATCACTGATATTAATAATGTTAGGGTAATTGGATATATCATTGCCAAGTTGGGCTTCATTAGGGTGAAGCCGTAATAAAAATAGCTGCTTATTAGCAACTAAATAAGCCGATAACAACTCAAAATCAAATGCTTGCAAATAAGGATTCGATTGTTTTTCAGCAAGGGCAGAGGCGTCACGCCATGACGGGGCATAAAGAATAATACTGTCAGCGTGATTAATTTGCTTAAGTTCATCAGCTAAGGAATTTGATTCGGGGTAGTGGCTGTAATAATCAGTGCGCGGATTACCGCAATTGAGCATTTGGTTAAGGTTGATGTTAAAGGCGCTGGCAAAAAGGTTGGCCACTAAATCACTGGGGGCAATCATATGATCAGGCTTTACTTTTTGCTGGTGGTATAAACTTGCAGAGTTAAGCTTTTCGCTCAGGCTTTTAGGGTGATAAATCGTTAATAAGGGGCCGTTGTTAATATCATACTCAATACGTTTTAGCGGCGAGCCATGCCATAAATTAACCTTGGTGGCACCTTTAGCAAAATACTGATTAATATCACCAATATAACTAGTATAGAAATAAAACTCAGCGGTTAACGCATGATAAATCCCTTTGGCGCTCCAGCGGTGATACGCCTCATAGCCTTGTTGGTTTAATGCGCTGATAACATCGCCATCGCCACTTATCCAAATCGCGCGGATTGTTTTTGTGCGCTGCCAATGTAAAAACAGGTATTTGCTATTATCGGCAAATTTATTTTTATAACACCCCATCACTGCTTTGCGCGTTCTTGGCGTTAAGCCAGATAAAAAATATACGCTTTGAGTCATGACATATTTGATGCTATTGGCAATAAATTGGCTCATGCAATGTCTCCTTGACTGTAAATTCCTTTAAATACAAAGTTTAGCACTAAACTGCTAATAAGCTTAGGCCGCATTAACAGATTTAACCGCGAGGTTATTTTTAATCTCAGTGGTTGAAATATCGTCGGTACGGGTGAGGTACATGACTTCGCACTGGCTTTTTAAGAAATCAAATTCACCTTGCCAATCATCGCCGATGGCAAAAATATCAACATCAAAACGGCTAACATCAGCTGATTTTTGCTGCCAGTTATGCTCAGGAATGACCTTTGATACATATTTACAAGCCGCCACAATTTCTACCCGTTGCTGGTAGCTAAAGAAAGCTGCCTTGCCTTTTAGGGCATTAAATTCATCGGTAGAAACCCCAACAATCAGTTGATCGCACATTTTGCTTAGGCGCTGAAATAATCTCACATGGCCAAAGTGGAATAAATCAAATGTACCGTATGTAATGATGGTTTTCATAATGAATATCCTTTTTAATCAGTAATTAGCTGCAATCTCTAATTTAAAATCAATTTAGCTTTTAATGATGATGTCAGCTTGTTTGCTGTGAAACTTTTGCTGCAATATGTTTGCTAGGTAAAGTGGCTTTTGCGCTTGGGCAAATTCCATTTCAACCATTTGTATTTCTTCATCAGGGGTGTGCTGGTCAAAGTTCAATTGCACCGGACCATAGACGCCATAAGTGGTGTTGCTGTCATGCAAATGCTTATGTTTACTGGATGCGCCAAATAGGGCTAAATCGCCTTTGGCTGCTAACCAAAGTTGTGGCAGTAGTGAAAAAAACTTGTTGTTAAAATTAAACTTGTGCGCTTTAACGGCTTTATTGTGGTTGTTAATCACGGTTTCAGTCAGCAGTGGTTTATTGGGCTTGATGATCAATGCGCCCACAAATAAGGTCAGTAATAGTGGTGACAGTAAGATATAAAACATCATCATTAGTCCACGCTGCATTAGCGTGTGGTAATTACTGGCGCTTTGGGTCGATGTGGCGATTAAACTTTGATCTTCAATTTTGCTCCAACTGCTGGTTTGTGGGTCTATCATCAAGTCTTGGGAAATGATTTTATTGTTAACCGATAATTGCGGCCCAACATAGGTATTAGGCAAAATAATACTGTTTTGGATCTGGCTATCTTCAATAAAGCAGTATTTTCCCACCACCACCGCATCAGTTAATTGAGCTTTATGAGACACTTTGGTGTATTCACCAATTGCGCCATACACCTCGGCGCTATCTAATTGCGGCAGCTCGCATTGGGCTTCAACCATAAGGCTTTGGTTGCTTGAGCCTGTTTGGTGTTTGCGACCTTTACTGCTAAATATTTTGCTACAAATCACAAATTCAGTGGCTGCCACATAGCCTGATAAGCTGTCTAAATAAAAGCACTGACCATGAAGCACTTGGGCGATACTATCATCATGATCTACCGCTGTGGTTTGCAGTGGCCAGTTAAGCAATTGATTGTGTTTCCAGCCAGCGGGTAGCATCATCATTCCAGGGTTACGCTGCTCCATTGTTGCGTGAACAAATTTGGTGGGTACCATGCTGGAAAATGCCACAAAACGCTCTAGGCAAGGGCTTCTTAATATATCGCCTCGAACCACTAATGCCTGGGCGGTGTTATCGATATGCATTCTGGCAAGCACGCTATTAACTGCTTCTTGTGGCTTACTTAAAAAATACTCAATATTCAAACCCCATTGCTGGCCATTACCAATTTGGGCTTCCAGTTGTTCTGCATCAGCGCAAATCACCATTTTGACTTGGCTTATGCCTGCATCCGCTAAATCTTCTAGGGTGTACTCCACTAGAGGCT
Source organism: Shewanella sp. 6_MG-2023 (assembly GCF_030547195.1). Classification (NCBI taxonomy): domain Bacteria; kingdom Pseudomonadati; phylum Pseudomonadota; class Gammaproteobacteria; order Alteromonadales; family Shewanellaceae; genus Shewanella; species Shewanella sp. 6_MG-2023. Next base: position 56,576 of record NZ_JAUOQU010000016.1, read on the forward strand.
TGTTTGCTAGCGGTAATAGCGCTGGGCAATATTGCTGGTTTAGCGGCGCTAATTCATTTCCATTGCGGTTGGCAAATACGATAGCTTGCATAAGGTCTCCTAGTAGGCGCCACGCGCCAAAAGTACAGCTGGAATAGTTTTTAATAACAGTGTGATATCTTCTTTAAGCGATTGTTTGTAGATGTAATCAATGTCCAGTTCTACTTGCTTATCAAAAGGAATATCTGAGCGTCCGCTAACTTGCCAAATGCAGGTGATGCCAGGTTTTACCCCTAATCTGCGACGGTCGCTTAACTGATATTGGCTTACTTCATTAGGTAGTGCAGGTCTTGGGCCAACTAGTGACATATCACCAATTAACACGTTCCAAAGTTGTGGTAACTCATCGATTGAAGCTTTGCGGATAAGTTTTCCTATGGTGGTAATACGCGGATCTTGCTTCATTTTGAAAATGACGCCACCTTGCATTTCATTGTTTTGTTTGATTTTTTCTAACCTTTGCTCGGCATCAATATACATTGAGCGAAACTTCCACATGGTGAATGCTTGGTTATTTTTGCCACTGCGTGTTTGTGAAAAAAAGATCGCCCCTTTCGACTCAATTCGGATACTTAATGCGGTTAACGCAAATATTGGCGCTAATAAAATTAGCAAAATGCTAGCAGCAACAATATCGAATGTGCGTTTTGCAAATTGGCCACATTTGATTTTAAAGAAGTACCAATGACGGTTGTGATTTGAAATAGCTGATAGCGGCTGAGCCTTAGCTTGGCTGGTGGCTGAGGCCAAATTTAGCTGTTGTTTTTGCTTTAACACTCGCGCTAAAAATAGCGGGTTACCCACCACGTAGCGTTTCCACATGCGTTGTGGCTCTTGTGCTAAGCGCCATATCCATTCCATTCCTACTTGTCTGACAGCAATAGGTGCACGAGAAACATTATTGGCGAAGTAATCAAACAGTCCACCAACCCCAACGGCTGCGCCCACCTTTAATTGATATTTATGTTGCTCAATCCAATGTTCTTGCTTTGACGCCCCCATGCCGACGAGTAGTAGCTGCGCCCCTGATTGATTGATTTGCTCAATCACCTCTTGTTGGTTGCTTTCATTTAAATAACCATGATGACAGCCCACTATCTGTAAATCAGGGTACTGCTGTTTAAGGTTGGTTGCCGCCTCTTCAGTGGTGCCAGCAGTTGCCCCCAGGAAAAACAGTTTTATCCCTTGCTCACTGGCGCGTTGACACAGTAACGGCAGCATATCAGTACCATTCACATTGTCTTTAAGGCCGATACCGTGTAGCTGGCAAGCAATACGAATACCGCTACCATCAGCAAAAACTTGCTGGCATTGATTGAGAATATTTTTATAAGAGCTGTCTGTTGAGGCAATGTTCAAGCAGTCTGCATTTACAAAGGCAAAATGTTGGGTTTCATCGCCCACAGAGTGCTGCGCTGCTTTAACCAGTTTTTCAACACTGTCAGCCATTTTATTATTATCAATATTGACCCCAAGTAAGTTGAATTGCTCAGGGTAATTCAGCTCAGTAGAGACAACAATTAAACGGCAAATTAGGCACTTACTTAGGTTAATTAGGTAATGAAATAAGCTGCTAAATTCAGGGGCTGCATTATTGATATGTTCAATCCCCATATTGCGCTGCATTTTTTCAATGGAAAAAACACCAGGGCGGCTATTGGTTGAACTTGGCTCAAACACGCAATACTCAAAGGCACTGCCTAAAAAACCAATATCGCCTTTAATGATCCCCAATAAAAACGGCAGTCTTGAAAAGCGCCCTTGGCTAAATTGATACAGCGCAACTTGGCGATCGTTTACATGAATGTAGATAGCATTAAAAATAGCTTGCTTTGAGCAGGCAAGTATTAAGGTTTTAAACACCATTATTGGTAGCATTAAAACCAGTAATATTATCGCCATAAAGCAATCAAAAGCGCGGACTGACAATAAGGTTGAGTCTGATGCCTGCGACTGGGTTTGAGTGTTTACTGATTGATGAGCGTCCATACCGTACCTCATAAAATGCAATGATTAATCGTTCGATACCTTGTTAAAGCACGAACTATTCCATATTTGTTAAGTATCTAATTAATAGTGTGTTATTGTGTTTTTAACTGTTTTTTTTCGGTGGTTTTTTAGCAAGGGGCTTGCAATAAAAAGCTGACTTTGCAGAATGCGAATCGCACTGCAAAGCCAGAACAGGGAAGATGAGATAAGAGCTGCGGGTTACAATTTACTTTGTTGCATAAATTCACTTGAAACGCCGTCACGTGAAATACGTAGTTTTTGTAAAATGCCGATAAATTTTTGCCCAACAGCTTCGATAGCGATATAACCCCAAGCAGGTATTATCCACTGCGCATATGCGGCAATCATGGTGGTGACGGTTTTAAAGGTTTCACTTCTTATAATGCTAGGTGATGCTTTCATCGCGCGGTTAAACAGCTTTACAGCAGCGCCGCCATCACCGATTCGAATAGCTTGTCTTGATAAGTACCGTAATTGGAACCCGCGAGCAGACTCTTCATGTTGCTTTAATAATTTAGGAGCAAAACCACGGGCTTTTTCAATCATTTTCTCCCATGAGGCATATTGCTTCTCAAGGTTTGCTGATAAGCCACCATGATTAAGGCGGTAGTAAGTTAATGGCTCTGGTAGCCCTTCAATTTCCCAAGAGGTGGTTGCAGCAATACGTAACCAACATTCAATATCTTCTGATTGGCGGAAGTTCTCATCAAAGTAGCAGCTGTGGCGATTTTTACTGCTTGCTGGCTGAAAGCGTATGTCGTTTAAGGTGCTGCGGCGAATAACCGGCGCTGAGCCATTTCCTACAGGGTTACGGCATAATAAATGGGCAGCATCAATGTCAAAAAGTTTTGGCATTTGATAAAAATCGATAAACTTACCTTGATAATCAATAAAGCTTGAGCGTGAAAAACTTAATCCAACGTTGGGGTTCTTATCTAAATGCACCACATGGCGCTGTAGTTTTTCAGGGTGCCATAAATCATCAGAATCAATAAAGGCCACAAACTCACCTAATGAATGACGGATGCCGGTATTTCTTGCCGCTGCTAAACCTTTGTTGGTTTGATGACGGATGATATGTACTCTTGGATCGCCGATAAATTGTTTACATATTTGCATGCTATTATCATCACCGCGATCATCAACAATCAATAGCTCGAAGTTGTCATAGGTTTGCTTTAATACTGATTCAATAGCCGATTTAACAAACTGTTCAACGTTATAAACTGGCATTACTACTGAGATTCTAGGAGACATAATGTTTTCCTTAACTGTTTGTAACAGTTGGTTGATTAAATGAGATACGGCTGCTGTACCAGCAAAGCCAAGGCATAATAATTAAGTAAGTCACCATCACACTCAGTGCGACTGTGCTTAAGCTGAACTGACTTGCAACACTGATCACCAGGGTTAACAAAGCGGTGATAGCTAAATTGAGTTTGAAATTTAAACGGCTATGGCCGTGGGCAAGTAATAACTGACTGGCGGCTTCTGCCATTGGGCGAACAAGGCCGCTTAAACATAAGAAGATGAACACTGAAATGGCATCGGTTGTTAACCATTGCTCACCGTATACAAATGGCACGTAAAGGGGCGCAAGTGTTGTTTGTAAGATGATGATAGGGGCGGTAATCGCGCTAATGGCCATCACACTGTGACGAAACTTCTGCTTAGCAACTTGTTGGCTATTTGCTACATTGCTCGCGATTTTATCGTCGCTACAAAGGTGCGAGTAAAACGCGGTACCAAAGCTTTGAACTAGCCCTAAACTGATCCCCAAGCTGACGTTGTAAGCAAAGAAGTAAACCCCCAGAGCCTCAACCCCCATGAAGTAACCAATGACCAGATAATCAATGCTTTGTCTTAGGGTGTTAATCAAATCGCTTGAGCTCACCGGAATGCTAAAGCTAAGGATTGATTTAACATTTTTAACGGATGCTTTTTGGGTAAAAGTCGGTAACGGATTGCCATTTTTATGCAGGTAAATCCAGACCAATACCATCACCACTTTAGGGATAATAATGGCCCACAAGCCAAAGCCGCTCAGTGCAAGTATTGCAGTTAAGATGCCATCGCCCACGGTTTGCCAAAGGTTGGCGCTAGCCACTTTACGCATATTGTTGTTACGTAAGTTCACCGTGGCGTACAACATGCCAAATGGCAGTAATAAATAACTACTGGCAACAAACAAGATAGGCAGAACAAGTTGGCTGTCTTGGTAGTAATAAGCCAGTGGTAAGCTGATTAAACTCATTAGTGTAAAGGCAATAAGGCAGGCGCCGAAGTTAATCACATTGGCGCTGGCTAAGTTGTCTTTAAACTCGGTATCATTCATGCGAATAAGTGCTGCTGAAGTAATGCGGCGAGTTGGAGTACAAATTAATTCAAATAGGGTTAAGGTAATGGCCACTTGACCGAAGATTTCTGGTGTCAGTAATCTCGCGGTTATCACGCTAGCTGCTAATCTCACAATGCGGCCACTAAACTGAGCACTCGCCAACCACATTAGGTTTTTACCCAATGTACGAATGCCTTGATTCAGCATTTGATTGACGGTCGTTTTAGGACCTAGTGAGTTAGTGGTTGTTTGCATTATTTGTACCCTTGATCTTGTTAGCTAATTTGATCTTGTTTGCAAATTCAAATTAGGACTAGATGACTGCATACAAGGGGAGTTACACTTATCGTGCCAACTTTTATATGCATGTTTTAATTGGGTTTTATTATTTTACGGGGTAAGTGCTGCTGAGGTGTTTTAGCAAATTGAGATAGGGCCGTTGCAGTTTGCAATACTTTAACTGAGAGCATCAAAGCGCTTTTCATTGGTTTGCTTTGATGTATGGCGTTAACCCGTTTAGGATTGATTTAGCTATTCACTTTAGCTATTTACTTTAGCTATTCACTCTAGCTAATAGTGGTGCCAGCGTGTATTGGCAAGTGAGTGAAAGGCAAAACTAACAGGATGGACAAATGAACAAATCGACCTCTTTATTGATGAGCATGGGTTTGCTGCCAGCGAGCTTAACCTTGTTAGCTGGATTAACTTTATCAGGCTGTAGCCAAGATGTGCCAAAGCAGCAAACTGAGCAATCGACTATGCAATCAAGTGCGCAATCAAGTGCGCAATCAACTGCAGCAGTTGAAAGTAGCTTGTGTACTCAAGCTTGGTTTAAGCAAGTAGATCAACAACTGATTTCAGGCGATGGTCAAGGTCATGGGCCTGACTTAGGCTCAGATGAATGGCAGTCGGTGATTGAATTTAAGTTAGGTGTAAGGGGCGACACTGATGTGCCAAATCGACACTCTATGGCTTGGTGCGCGTATGTGCAGCAGAAGTTATCTCAGTAACCAGCTGCCATTATCTATGTGAGTGTTATCCATTTTTATCAGCTCTTATCAAGGGCTGACTTCTGCGTCACTTTAGCGGTTAGCGCTTAAAGAGGGGTGATAGCTGTGCATGCTATGGGGTTTAATCATCTATTACCAAAAAATTGTTGATAATGTAACAACTATTAGCCCCTTTAAGCATAGGGACCTAGCGACTATTATCAACGTTCTTATGTCGTTAGGAAGTTATTTTAATTCTGTTTGCTATGGCGGGGTTAAATAAGCTTATAACCATATAAAGTGCTTAATTAATAATAGTTTTTTACATAAAAAGTTAAAAGTAACTTATTAAATAAGCATTTGTTTTGAGTTTATTTAGCTTAGCTAAGCAAAGTAATGATTTTATTGAATACTTTATAACTTATGGCATTCGGCAGTTGCATATCCCGTGGATGAAAGCCGGGAATATTAATGAAAGTGGAGACAGTAAATATGACACATCCAATTATTGAAGACTTAAACAATCGCTATACAGCAAAGCGTTATGATCCTTCAAAGCGTGTTTCAAAAGAAGATTTAGCGGTGATCTGTGAGGCGATGCGACTTTCAGCATCTTCAATTAATTCACAGCCTTGGAAGTTTATTGTGCTTGAAAGTGATGCAGCAAAACAAAGAATGCACGACACTTTCGCCAATAAATATCAGTTCAATCAGCCCCATGCTAAAGCCTGTTCTCATATTATTTTATTTGCCCATAACCCTCACTATACCCGTGACGATTATGCCAAAGTGGTTGATAAGGGCATTGAAGATGGTCGCACAAAACCTGAAAATCGCGAGCAAGCTTTTGGTGGTTACTCTTTTGCTGAATTAAATACCGATGCACAGGGCAATAACGAGGCGTGGACACGCTCTCAAGCTTATCTTGCACTGGGTAACACCTTGCATACTTTAGCCCGTTTAGGTATCGACTCGACCACAATGGAAGGGGTTGATAGTAAACTTATCGGTGATATTTTTGCCGAAGAATTAGATGGTTATGAATGCTATGTTGGTTTAGCTATCGGTTACCATCATAGTGATGAAGATTACAATGCCAGCTTACCTAAGTCGCGTCTTGCATTTGATCAAGTGATAAAAATTATTTAATGGCGTAAGCCATAGCCGCTGTGATGACAGTGTTTTGTTACCACTTAGGTAACAAAACACAATGATTAGTCCTTCAAGGCAGCGGCTTTTTTGAGTACGGCTTCTGGCTCTTCAGCTCGCAGCGTCATACCTAATACAATTAATCCCGGCCAAAATAAATAGGCTAGAATTTCTAAATTCTCGCCGAAGGTATATAAACTTAACATCAGTAAAATTGCCATGCCGACTCTGGCCATAGGCTGACTAAATAATCGGATCAATAATATCAAGAAGGTGACTAACATCGGAATTGCTAACGCTACAGCGCCGACAACGCCTTTAACAAACAATAATCCATACCAAGTATGATGCGAGCCTATGGGCATGTATTCCACCATGTGCGGCCCTCGCTCAACGATACCATGGCCAAAGATCACCGCTTCATTCATCCACCTTTCAACGGCAATATCAGCCAAAGCTTGACGAACGCGAGTTGAATCGGCGCGGGCAGCTTTTATGGCGGCAATACTGATTTGTATTTTGTTGATAGTGGCTTCACCGACAACCCCAATAAGTAACATTAACGGGCTAAGTAAAAAGTACAGTAAAGGTGAGCGCACAAGTTTAAATAGGGTGAAAAAGCCGATTAAGGCGAAATAACACACCAAGCCAAGACGGGATTGCGACATTAATACCATCAGTAAGCTGCCTGCAATGCCCCACTTTTTCCAACGTGAATCCTTTTCTTGTACGGCAAAAATAAAATATAAGTTACCTAGCATGCCTAATGCCGGTGCCCATGGGGTAAACAGACGCCAGCGGGGAACGCCGCTGCCAGGGTCGATTTCATATAAACTGACGCTGAAAAACTCAGGCCCTGGGCCACCAATAATGCTCAGTGGCGACACATATAAGGTGCTGGGCAAGCCAACTTTCCAAGCAATTAAAAACAGCGGGAACAGCAAAATAGTATGTTTGCAGACTCTGCAGCAGGCGCGATAAATAATTTCAGGCCGAATAGATAAGCAGCCAATAAGCGGAAATATTGCCAGTAAGGCCCAGCCTTTGGCCCAGCCAATAGATGATTTAATTAATTTGCCAATACCTAAGCCAAAATCGAGGTGGCCGACCACTAAGGCAATAAGCATGAACAACATGCCAAACACCCAAACATAATGGCTGATGCTAATTCTATATGTTTGCTGACCTGAAATTTTTTTATAAAGTAAGCGTGCAAATAGCACCCATGCAATCACAGGTGCAATGACATATAAAGCACCAAACAGCCAAAATAAATAACTATAAACAATGCTGTTGTATATTATTTTTTCGTCAACATTTTGCGCAACAATGGTTTGCGGATCCATAAAATGCTCAACCCTAGCAGTAACATGAAAGAAGCGCTTAACCCACCAAAGATAATTAGTATGCTGGCTAATTTATTGGGAGAATGAGCTAAACTCGGCGGCGAAAATAATTGCAACATGGGGTAAGCCGAGTAGATATCTGATTTACCCACATCCAATTTTGCCATCGCAGAGGTTAATACCGTAGTGGCTAACTGGTGTTCACGTTGTAAATCTGCAAGCTTGGCGGCATCATCGTTACTGTGCTGCAAGCGTAGCTCCCACTGATCAATTTGCGCGATCAGTGAATCTACTTCTGATTGCGTCGCTTGTCGTTTTGAGGCTATGGTAATGAACTCTTGCATCATCACTGCGCGGCCATCAACATCATCCACCGTTAGCATCATTAAAATTTTCTCATCTTGAAATCCAATAATGGTATTAAAGCGCTGCTTCATACTATCGAAGATACTGTCTAACTCTGCTTTTAGGGTGACTAATGTCGGGTGACGACGACCCAAGCGCCCAGCATTTTCAATGTAAGTGGTATTGGCGGTGTTGTGTTTTTCAAGTAACTGCTGAAACAGCTTATCATTGTTGAGTTTGAGTAAAATCGCAGCTTGTGAGTCATTAATGCCAAGGTGTTTTTCATAGAGTTCATAGCTGGCATTTAAACCTTGCAGTGACGCTGAAAGGGTCACTTTACTATGGCGTAAGCGCTCAATGGTGATGGCTAACTCTTTAAACTGATCAAGGGTTATTAGGCCTCGCTCAGATTGAAAATCCAGTAATTGCTTTTGTGTTTGCTTTACTCGGGCGTTATAGCTTTTCAGGCTACGTTGAATACCTCGCTCGCGCAGGCTATTTTCATCAAAACGCAGATCATCAAGAATGTCTTGTAAAGAACGATACATAGCCCAGCCACGTTTTTGAGCTTGCTCTGGCGATGCGCCATTAATACTAAACTCCATTAAGCCCGTTTGACTGGGGAGTTTAAGTTTGGGTTTTGGTATTTCATTGCTAGGCACTTTTAAATAAAACGCAGCGGTTTGCATCAGCAAGCTGCTCATGGAAATCGCTTTAAAATTCTCTCTTGGATCAATGGCCGAGCTCATATAAGGCGAGCTATTGGAGCTACTTGCTTGACCAAGGCTGTCAAGGCTTAGGGAAGACCCCGCTGCGACCCCAGGTAATATGACCACCCATTTACTTTCGTATTTGGTGGGGGTTAGCGCGATAAAAACAGCCACCAACAGCCAGACAATGAGCAGTGATATCAAGGCTGTTTTGATGTACAGGCGTTTACGGGCTTTAGGGGTTAAGTGGCTGCCTTCTAATGTGGCGCGTTTAATCCAATATAAATAGGCAAGTTCTGAAAAGCTGGCGTAATCTTGCTCTGTTTCGATGTCAGTGTTTTGTGCGCTTTGGGTTTCATTTTCAAGCTTAACGTCAGTATCAGCACTGGAGCTTGTGTGCGCCCCTGCCCCAGAGTCTGCTTGTTTCTGGCTCTGTTCGCCTTTGCCGCTTTTGCAGTTTCCTTGGCTCATTATTGTCTCCTTACAACCATCCGATAAGGGTTGTTGGCACGACCAATTCAGTTACTGTTCTGGCTATTTCACGGATATTAGTTACGCGAGAGTCATAACAGGCAAGTCCATCACCGGGGAGTAATACTGGGTTTGATTCATTATTCCAGGCCGTTTGAATTAAGCCATCAATTGAGCGTTCGACAATATCTATTTGATTAGATAATGGATTTTTAGTCACTAGGATAACGTAACGACTGGCATTGGTGGTTTGGGCACCACCGACACAGTTGGCCGCAATGGCGCCATTTAGCAAGCGGGTGCCGTAAGGAAAGCGTGTTGCTTCACGGTCTACTGCTGACTGACTATTTGAACTTGCAGGTTGCGTTAAGTTTGACATAAATACCCTGATCCCTGGTGTTGTCAACTGAGAAGGTCTGGCTAATTGATCATTAAATGAATGCGTCGAAGGAACATGTACATGATCGCCAGCCATTAAAGTCATGTTTGGTACTTTCTCTCCCGTTAGCATACCACGTAAATCCATATTGAAAACCTGACCATTACGGATGACCTTAATTGCTGAAATATCAGCATCTGGGCGCACCCCACCAGAAGACTTCACCGCGGCGGCTACATTACGCTGAATGGCTTGGTCACCAGCAAAGTTACTGCCATCATCTTTAAGTTCAATGGGGAGTTTTTTGTTGATCATGTGCTGACCTGGCTCAAATACTGCGCCAGAGGTGGTGATTTCAATAGGTGCCCAGCTAATAGGTAATATACTGATACGCACCGCATGGGCCAACATCAGATTTTCATCGATTAATATGTTTCTGATTTGATTGTTTAATTGATTAAGAGTCAGTCCTGTAACTGAAATTGGCGGTAAATAAGGCAGATAGATATTGCCGTCGGCATCTACTTCCACATCTTTACTAAATTCATCACCATTGAGTATTTTTACCGAAATTTTATCCCCTACAGATAATGACAACGCTTGCTGGGTATCAACCACCATCGACTTATTACCGAAAATTGGCGCAGTAGGGAAAGTCGTATGGTTTGAGGTCACAGCGCTGACCTTTCTGTTATAAGGCGTTTTTTGGCCAAAGTAATGGCAGCTAGTGAGTTGCTGCTCTAAATCACAAACATCTTGCTCAGCTGGTTGCATAGGGGTCACGCAAGCGGTTAAGCCTGCGATAATAGCGATAGAAAGTAGTGATTTGAATATGTTCATTTCTGTTCCCCTTTACGTCCGTGATTTAGTGGTTCCTGCTTAGCTTGCTAACTCTGAGATGATTTGTTCATCAAAGTCAGAGGGTTCAACAATGCTGCTATGACGCAAAAAATCTAACGCTAACGCCTCAGTTTCAAAAATCTCAAAAATATGGTGTAGGCGCGTTAATTCAATTAATGAACGTACCGCAGGACTAGGTGACAGTAATACGATGTTGCCTTGATAATTAAGCGCTTGATTACGGGCGGAGATAAGCACAGATAAGCCACTTGAATCGATGTACTCTAAATGCTGCATGTCGATAACTAAGCGGGTATGGCCTCTATCAATATAATCAACCAGTGCCGCTCGGTAAGTTGGGGTATGAGCCATAAACATTCTGATAGGTAATGTTACTACACTTGCATGTTGGGCTACTTTGATTTCAAATTTCATAACCTGCTCCTAAACATCTATTGATGCGCTAACTTTGATTAACTAAATTGTGATGAGATAAATGACGTCTAAAATTGAATGGGTGGATTAATCATTTATCCTCTGCTTAATCTATAGTTAGCAGGATGCGTGCCAATTATTTAGTTGTTATTAATCAGTGGTTTGAGGTTTTGTTTTGCTGTCGTCTGGCTGTGTGTTGCTTATTGCTAAGCTTTAATTGCGGTTTAAAACTATGTCGTTGCAGAATGCAAAAGCACTGATTACAAATTCACGACCTAGTATTTGCAATTCGCAGTATTGATTTAGTTTATATTGCAGGGAAGGGTCAGCCTAAGTACAGATAATATGAATTTTCGATAAAACGGCTTTGGTTTGATATAGATTGTTTGATATGGATTGTTTGATATAGAGTGTTTGCTAACTTGTATTTGGGCAAAGACGTATTTCAAGTTGGTTTATGAATGTCTGGACATAACTTTAGCAACTAAATATCTACTAGGTTCTTTCCTAGTAGTGATAAAATATCCGCATTAGAATAACCGAGAAAATCTATGTTTATCCATCATGTTAACGGCATCGACTGGCTGGTGATTACAGCTTTTGAAGAACTTAAAACTTTATTTATTGAAGAAGCTGGTGCGATCCCCTTTTGCTTCTCAACCGCCAGCGAATTGAACCTGATTGATCAAGCCAAGCGCACTTATGGATATTTGCCTGCACTCAGCGGCGTAATCACAGATACTGGCACTTTTCAACGTCAGGATAACGAAGAAGATTTGAACCCACAACTTGCCTGCATAGTTGAGGGGCGTGGTCGGGTATTTATCTATCACGGCGGCTTTGTGGCTTTTGTGGATGACGAGCAAACCTTTATTACCCGAATGGACTGAACATTATTCAGTAAGTTGAAATCGGCGAATTGGCATCCTTAGCCATGCAAAGCTGGATTAACTATGTTGTTATCGCTAATGCTTATAAAAGTTGTGTCGCTATTGGTTTACATTCAGCCCAAAGCATTAGCCCAAGTTTATACTTAATCTCAAGTGAGTGCCTAATACCGTTGCCTGTTGCTGCACCTGATCCATCCATTGATGCATTATCCATAAGCCGCGGCCGTTGGCTTTGTGTTTGTTAGGACAAGTGCTAGGGGGGGCTAGTGGGGTAAAGTTTGAGTTATCTAATATATCAATAATCAACTTGTTATCGTTTTTCTGTAATAACAGCTTAATATCTTCAGCGTCATCAGCGCTGTGCTGTTGCACATTATTGGTGGCTTCGAGTGCACAACTGATGAGTTTGAAGCGTTGTAATGGCTCAACCTTATTGCTGATCAAAAACTGTTCTAGTTCGTCATAAACTTGATCTGCTGTCATTGAATTGATGCTTATGTTCAATTGAGTGTTATTCATATTAACTCCTTAAGCTGTGGGTCACTGTGGGTTAATTCAAAAATATAAGCTGTTAATTTAAGTGCTTATCTTCGTTCTAAATCTAACTCTATAATCAGCAATAATTGGCATACAGTTATCATCACAATGATTGCTATAACTTTTTAATCGGGTGCGGTAAATAGTAGCAGTGACATATCATCTTGGGGTTGCGACTGCTGCCAAAGGTTGAGTAAGTAACTTAAGTGACTCAATAAATTCGCCGCTGGCATGGCTTTAGCTGATAAGCAGCGCTGTTTTAAGCGCTCTAAGCCAAACATGCCAAACTTTGGATGATTAACTTCATACACGCCATCTGAAAACAGCAGTAGTTGCTCACCCGGGTAAAGTTGGTATTGACCACTTTGGTATTGGCAGTGTTTATCAATACCAATTGGCATACCTGTGGGCACATCGATGCTTTGCACATCGAGTTTAGAAATGATTAATGGTAATGGGTGACCTGCATTACACAGTTGTAATTCATGGGTGTTTATATTGATTTTACCTATCATTACAGTGGCAAACTGGCCCAAATTACCAGGATCATCAAAGAGATTGTTTAAGGCATTCATGACCTTTTCTGGCGATTGCTGCCAGTTCATCCTTTGGGGTGATAAGCCTTGGGCGAGGGTAAAACTGAGCATAGCAGCACTGGCACCGTGACCCGATACATCGATAACATAGAAGCCTATCCACTGTTCATCAATTTCAAAGCATTGCAAAATATCGCCTGCAAGTTCCTCTGCGGGTTCAAAATAATGTCGGATAGTCCAATTATTGAAGGCTAAATTATTTTTTGGCAGTAAGGATTGCTGCAAAATCGCAGCTTGGGTCAGTTCAGACTGTTTTTGAGAAAGTAAACTTTGCAGCTGTTGCTTACTTTCAAGTACCGACTTTTTTGCTTGAATGAGCCTTACTGCAGCTTGAATTTTGACTTTTAATACTGAGGCCAAAAAAGGTTTGGTAATGTAATCATCAGCACCTGAGTCCATAGCATAAATCATGTCTTGAGTTTGATCGTTACCGGTTAAAAGCAAGAAGTAACCGGGATCTGTTTTGGTCTTTAGTCTTTTACACAGCTCAACACCGTTCATCCTAGGCATGCGCCAGTCGCTGACAATTAAGTCAAACTGCTGGGTACGGCACTTCTCCAGTGCCGTTAAGCCATCTTCACATTGCACCATCTCAAACTGTACATTTTCCGGCTGAAAACTTTGAATTAAACTGGCAATGTAATAGCGTTCACTGAATGTGTCTTCCACTAACAGGATGGAGATAGTCGACGTTGACGCATTAGCATTTTGCATGGCGATTCTCTATTAAGTTTGTTTAATAACTTATTAAAGCAAAAGCTGTTCCATAATTTTTAAATGATAAAATCAGGTGGTTAAGCAGCTTTCTAGTAAGAATTACTATTTGCATTTTCAGATTGGGAATAATTTTTTGCAAAATGCGAACAGGTAATTCATAGTGAGTAATAATGTAGTAAACATTTGCTTTGGAATAGATTTTTGACAGGGTTAAACAGCGCTGTTTGCAAAATGCATCAGGAGAAGGAATTTGTCATTTAGATTAAAAGCGATAATTGCCATTGGATTAATGCAAGTCGTACTATTACTGATGCTAATTGTTAATAGTTTAGCTGTTATCAAAGAGACCAATCAGCAAGAAGCAAGGCAGCAAGCTCAACTTGCAGCGCAGCTGGTGGCTAATAGTATTAACCCTGATAAGGCCCGCGAGTCCATCTTACTGCTTAAACAATCTTTAGAAGCCCACCACATTAGCCATATTGATTCAATCGAAGTATCCAAAGCAGATAAGCTATTGTATTCGGCTCAGCGTAATGGCCAAGGCATGTTTGAGATCATTAAAGCTGTGACCCCAAAAGAGCATACGGTTGAGGTGGTGGCAGTATCTAATAATGGCACTGGCATTCAAATAAGCGTACTTGTTAATACCGATGAATTTGATAATAGCGTTGAAGCAGTGGCGTTGAAATATAGCGCATTAATGATTTTAGTGATCATTTTGATTTCATTTTTATCTTGGTATCAGGGCCTTAAGCTCATCAGACATATTTTTAATATTCAGCATGCCTCAAAGCGGGTGCTTGAAGGGGAATCAGGGGTGCAAGTGGTTGAGCCCGGCACCCAAGATATCACCGATACGACTAACGCCTTTAATGCCATGCTTAAAAACTTGGATGAAAAACGCAGTGATTTACAAGGTGCCAATGTTCGCTTAAATACCATATTAGATTCAGCGGCTGATGGCTTTGTCATTATTGATGTTAACGGCGTGATTAATGAAGTGAATAATGCCGTCAGTAAGTTATTTGGCTATGAAAAAGCACAGCTTATTGATGAAAATGTGTCTATTTTAATGCCGATGGCAGATCGCTTTATGCATGATGGCTATATCAAGCATTATCTTACAACGGGTGATGCAAAAATTATTGGTAACAGTCGTGAGTTAAAAGCGCAGCATAAAGATGGCAGCTTATTTCCTATCGAGCTAACCATTTCAAAAATGCAAATTGATGGTGAGATTCTATTTTTAGGCTTTATCAAAGATTTAACCGAACTTAAAAAAGAGCAACAAACCGCTGCCAGAACTCAATCTATTTTGGTGGCAACCATTGAAGCCACCCATGATGCGTTAATCTCTATTGATATTAGCGGCAGAGTGGTTGAGTTTAATGCTGCGGCGGTCAAACTGTTTGGCTATGAGCGCGAAGAGGCATTAGGTGAAAGGCTGGAAGATTTAATTATTCCCGCAGGTTTCCATAGTGCCCATAAAAATGGCATGGAGCATCACCGCCGCACTGGTGAAGGGCCTGTGCTGAATAATCGCATCGAAGTTCCTGCCCATAATAAAGCTGGCGAGGAGTTTCCGGTTGAATTGCGGGTGATCCCCATTCAATTAGGTGATGAAATGTTCTTCACCGCTTTTTTACGCAATATTTCAGAGCAAAAATCCAGAGAAGAAGAATTAAGATTAGCCAAAGAGCAAGCAGAGGCGGGCAGTGAAGCTAAGTCACGATTTTTAGCCACTATGAGCCATGAAATTCGCTCACCACTGAATGCCGTACTTGGCAGTGTTGATTTGCTTTTAGACTCTCAACTTGAAAAGGGCCAGCGCATGTATGCTCGCGCGGCTAAAGAAGCGGGCTCAGTCTTGTTAAGTACCATTAATGATATTTTGGACTTCTCGAAGATTGAAGCTGGGCAAATGCAACTGGAAGCTAAAGAGTTTCAACCTGATAAGTTAGTCGCGCAAGTGTTACAGATTTTGTCCCATAAAGCCCATGATAAAGGAGTGCATCTTGGCAGTGTTATTGACCGAGATGTACCTCAAATTTTAATCGGAGATGCGCAGCGTATTAGGCAAGTGCTGCAAAACCTGGTGGATAATGCGATTAAGTTTTCAACCGATGGGTGTATTGCTGTTGAGATTGAGATTATCAACCGCGATAACGGCAAGGTGCAACTGAGCTGTAAGGTAAAAGATCAAGGCATTGGGATCAGTGAAATATCACAACAGAAGTTATTTAGAGAGTTTTCTCAGGTTCATGACACGCATACCACCAGTTATGCAGGTACAGGCTTAGGCTTAGCCATATGTTCTGAACTGGCTAAAATGATGGGGGGCAACCTCAGCGTTCAAAGCCAACTAGGCCAAGGAAGTGAGTTTACATTAACTGTGGTACTTGATGAACCTGCTGAAATAACAACTGTTGATATTGCTTTATCAACAGCGCCTCGGGTGTTAGTGATTCACCCCGATATGACCCTTTGTGAGTTAATTGAAAAGCAATACCGCCAATATGGCGTCGAGACATGCTTTGCGCATCAGCTCAGCGAGCTTGATAGTCAATCAAGCAACAACGGCCAATTTGATGTCATCATGCTCGATGAAAGCTGTATTTTAGACTGTGAACATCAAAGCGTAGAGGGCTTATCAAATCGCTATTTGACTAAGACAGGCTATATCACGGCTTTGTTATCTGGGGTGAATACACAAGTGCAGGCGCGCAGTACTGACTTAGGCATAGTCGAGTCTGTCAGCAAGCCATTAAGCCGAGAGATATTACTAAGCTTAATCAGTAATGCCAGTAATGCCAGTAATGTAGAAAAGAGTGATAAGCAGATCATTGAAAGTAAATTAACCCTGCCTGATGGCTGTAAATTATTACTCGCAGAAGATAGCCCAGTAAACCAAATGGTCGCAGGTACGATATTGACCAATAGCGGCGCAGTCATGACCTATGCTAATAACGGTGTAGAAGCGGTAGAGATAGGGTTAAAGCAAGAGTTTGATTTAATTTTGATGGATATTCGTATGCCTGAAATGGATGGCCTTGAAGCGTGCCGTAAAATTTTAGCCAGTAAGCCTGATCAAATTATCTTGGCCATGTCAGCCAACGTATTCAGTGAAGAGGTTGCAGCATGTAAAGACGCCGGCATGCTTGGGTTTATTGGTAAGCCGGTTAAAAAGCAGGATTTGATCTCTGGGATAAATTACTGGTTAACTCAGGTGAAGGGCAATGCTAATGACGCGATGGAAATAACTCATGAGGTTAGTGACGAGGTTAGTGATATTGCTGCAGAGAAAGAAACTCACATTAAGCCAACAGCTGAGGTAAATGAAATCCTATTAGCTGACACCTCAAATGGCTTAATAGCTGAAACCACACATGAAACTATAACTGAAACCATAAATGAAACAATAGCTGATGATGTGTTGTTGGATCAGCAGGTGTTTGATGAGTTACTAAAAGCGGTAGGTGAAGCAAGCTTAGTTAAAATGATGAAGGTATTTCATAATGAAACTAAGATGCGTATCGATATTTTAAAAACCATCACTGCCAATGGAAGCCGAGCAGAGATTGAAGATCAAGTTCATACCATTAAAAGTAGTGCAGGCAGTTTTGGGGCGCAAAAGTTATCTGAAGTAGCCATTTTACTTGAGGCCGCAGCCAGAACCGAAGATGAACCTTTAGCCGCATTATTTGAGCAGATATTTGTGGTTGCTGAGCAAAGCTTGACGTTAATTGAGCAACGATTTGATATCGGTCATAAATAATTAAATAAGGAAGTTACCCATGGGATTTAGTGCCGTTCTTGTAGAAGATAGTATGTCATTAGGCGCATTGTACAGCGAATACCTTTGTGCCGAAGGCGCCGAAGTCACCTTGGTTAATTTTGGTGAAGATGCATTAAAAGAACTTGCCCGTAAACAACCAGACTTATTAGTGTTAGATATTAAATTGCCGGATATGTCGGGAATGGATATTTTGACCAAAGTTCAGCAAGACTACCCGCAGATCACCGTCATTATGATCACTGCTTATGGCACCATTGATTTAGCCGTAGATGCCATGCGCGCCGGTGCGTTTGATTTTCTAGTTAAGCCTTTTGATAGTAAAAGGTTGGCAATTACTGTGCGTAATGCTCTGAAGCAAAAAGACTTATTGGCACTTGTGACCAATTATGAAAATAGCCTCCCAAAAACCAATTTTCATGGCTTTATTGGTGACTCCTTAGCCATGCAAACCGTATATAACACCATTGATTGCGTGGCCAACAGTAAAGCGTCAGTGTTTGTGATGGGCGAAAGTGGCACAGGTAAAGAGGTTTGCGCCCAAGCGATCCATCAAGCAGGAACACGAGCACAAGAAGCTTTTATTGCTTTAAACTGCGCCTCAATTCCGAAAGATTTAATTGAAAGCGAAATTTTTGGTCACACCAAAGGTGCGTTTACTGGCGCTGTGAGTAATCGTGATGGCGCAGCAACTCGTGCTGATGGTGGCACTTTGTTTCTTGATGAACTGTGTGAAATGGATTTAGAGTTGCAAAGTAAATTGCTACGCTTTATTCAAACTGGGGTATTTCAGCGTGTAGGCGGCACTAAAGAAGAAAAAGTTGATGTGCGTTTTATTAGTGCCACCAACCGAGACCCATGGAAAGAAGTGCAAGAAGGACGCTTTCGGGAAGATTTATATTATCGCTTACATGTTATCCCTATAGAACTGCCGCCTTTAAGACAAAGGGGCAAAGACGTGATGTCTATTGCTAAAAAGCTGTTGAAGCAATACAGCAAAGAAGAGGGCAAATCTTTTAAACGTTTCTCTACCGAAGTTAAACGTTGCTTTGTCAATTACCCATGGCCAGGTAACGTGCGTCAACTGCAGAATGTGATCAGGCAAATTGTAGTGCTTAACACAGCCGAAGAAGTGTCTTTGGCCATGTTACCTGCGCAAATGACTGCGCAAATGAGCACCGCAGTGTCATTGTCGATGACAGATTTAAACACCTCAGCCGCACCAGTAGAGGCAAAGGCGCATTATGCAAGCGAGTCAGGCTTTGAAAATGCGGCTCAACAGGCCCTACAAAAAACAACAGAAACAGCTCCTAATCAACAAACTCAGGTCGTTGATGATGATATACAGCCATTGTGGTTAATCGAAAAAATGACCATTGAAACCGCTATTGAGCAATGTGACGGTAATATTCCAAAAGCCGCGGGTTTATTAGATGTAAGCCCTTCGACTATCTATCGTAAAAAGCAGCAATGGGAAGATAAAGGTTTGTAGTTTAAAGAGTCTGTTTTAGCTTTAGTTACATAGGAAATACAGAAAAGCCCATCAAATGATGGGCTTTATTATATTTCAGTGTGTTAATTTGCTATTGTGGTTAGCAATTAAAAATCACGTTCCCAGCCAGCGTAAACGGTGGTTTCCCAATCGCTGCTGGTATCAACTTCAGGATACTCACTGTAGCCAACAGTGCCGCCAAGTTTTAACTTACCTTCATAAAATGGTCGGTGGTAACTGGCATCAAGCTGCAACAAACGCTCATAACGGCCAGGGGATACCGGATTTCCACCAGTTGGGTTACCAGTGTCTACCCCATCAAAGTTAAGTTTGGCATAACGAAACTTAGTCGATAAGCTTTGGCCATGTTGTAGTTGAGTAATACCACCTAACACCACAACGCGAGAATCATTATCATAGGTGCTGCCTAAGCTGCGGCCATAGTAACGATAACCACTTTTATAAAAGCCGTGTTCATACATGCAGTTGTAGACGTTAGAGTCTTCGCCACAGGCAGCTGCAGTATCTGAGTATTCAGCAAAAAAACGGGTGTTAAGTGAGGCAATAAAAACATCAACCCCACCCATGTTTGAGGCGTTAATCAGCTTATGTTTGCCATTGTGATAGTCTTCGTGGATGCGCTCGTAGTAAATACCATAAGGTACGCCCCAAGCGGTATCAGACCATCTAAAATCGTAACCTGCGAGCATGTTTTCTTGACCGTTTTCAAGCTCACCTTCAGACATCCCGCCATTAAATAAGCCATCCCACCAATCAGACAAGCTGTTGCCGTAGCCTTCACCGCCCCATTGCATGGTCCAAGAAAAGCCAATTTCTAATTTTGAAATGGGTCTTAGGGTACCACGAGCGCCCCAATGCAGGGTGTCAGGCACATAGCGATCACTTTCCATTTGGCTAAAGCTGGTGGTAAAGGTCCACGGACCAACCCAGTTTAACCAAGGGGTTTCAAAGGCATTACTGTCATTACGAGAAAAGGTAATGCCTGGCATAGGTCTGGCATTGGTGGTTTGGATTAAACCTGAGTCCCAACTTGGGCCCCAATATTTTTGCACTGCGCCGCCAGTGACAATCCAGTTACCCAGTTTGACTGCTGCAAAGCTATTATCTAGGCGAGTTTCATTGCCATCTGCTGAGTCGTAATGGTAACTCGCTGCTAAGCGGCCACTAAACCAGTCTTGGGTGACTTCTGCTGTAAATTCAACTTCAGCTTTGTCGCGATAGTCATTACCGTAACCAATAAAGCGAGCTTTTTCATTGGCGCCACTTAAGCTGGCACCTAAAGTCACAGCTTGATGATCTTTATTGTAAGCGCGCATCACACGATGATAAGCATCTTTTTGATGCACCGACATTGGGCTGTCAGCAGCATTATCTAAATCTTTTTTTATCCCAGACCACATCAAAGGAAAGGTAGTCACAGGCTGAATAATAACGCCAGTATCAGAAAGTAATTGTATATCTGCTCTAAGCGGCAAGTCTGTAGGTTCCACCCACCAAGCGGCTTGGGTAGAAAAGCTAGTAAATAGTGCTATCCCTGCTAGTATTTTTAACTTCATTGAATGCTCTTTGGGGTGAAATGACTCACCAAATGATAAAAGTTAGTTGTTAGCGCTATGATAACAGCCAATTGTGTAATTAACGTATTGAGAAAAGCAATTTTTACTGAATGTTACAAAACACTCAAGCCTCGCGGCACAAAGATAGCCAGTTAGTTACAAAAATTATTGATGCAGCCTGAGGATTAATTTTTTGTATTAATTGATAATTAGTCAATGATTAGCGCAAGCAGCGAATGGCTGCAGAGCAGTAGGCCTGCAATATGCAATCCTGTAAGCTAGTAAAATTAAGCTGCCAGAACAGTTTGGCAGAGATTCGATATTTTGAAAACTGTGAAACCTTATATATGAAAATAGTGTTATTAACCCATGAGCGAGAGCTAACCAGAGCAACCAATACTGGCCAGTGGGTTACGCAAGTCTTGGCTGATGCTGCGCCGGTGATCACTTGGCAACGTAAATCCCCAAGTGATGAGTTATTGCAAATGATCGCCTCAGGAAAAGTGGCTTTAGTGTTCCCATCTGAAGAGGAGACAAACCCGTTAAAGGTTGATGATGAGGCTTTTTCAGAAAAGTCGTCTAAGGCTGCAGTTATCCCTTCATCTACTACTTCTAAACCGTCAGCTTTAGCTCAGTTTGATGCGCTAGTGATCATCGATGCCACCTGGCAAGAAGCGCGCAAAATGTATAACCGCAGCCCTTATTTACAGGCGCTTGAAAAAGTCAGCTTAACGCCGAAACATGCATCTTTATATCAATTAAGGCGCAATCAAGTAGAAGGGGGGTTATGCACTGCAGAGTGCGCGATTGAAATACTCAATGAGATTGGAGAAAACGAGCTGGCCGCTGAAATTACCGCGCTATTATTGCAGCAGTTGAATCTCAAGGCGTAAACTCAACAATATAATAAAAGGGTGAGCTATTTGCTCACCCTTTATATCTATCAGTTGTCGTTATTTAATTCAGCTTGCTACTGCGTGTAGGTAAACTTTTTACGCAACTTTATATCAGCGACAGACGCGCCAATCATCACTTCAAATTCACCGGTTTCAGCGAGCCAATCATTGGATTTTACATCCCAAAAAGATAAGTCTCGTGTGGTTAAGTTGAAACTCACTTGTTTGCTTTCACCGGCTTTGAGCCACACTTTATTAAAGCCTTTTAACTCTTTGGCAGGTCGCGGGACACTGGCGTTAAGATCATGCAAATATAACTGAGTCACTTCAGCGCCAGCGATGTTACTGCTATTGGTTATTGTTGCAGTAACAGTAATCGTGTCATCAGCTTTGATATTATCAGTTGAAAGTTGAATGTCTGAGTAGGTGAAATCGCTATAGGATAGACCGTGGCCAAAAGGAAATTGTGGGGTGATATTTTGTTGCTCGAACCAGCGATAACCAATAAATACACCTTCGCTATAACGTGATTCCTTTTCGTTATAATCATTTAGGGCAATTGGCGCGGTATCAGCGAGTTTTTTCGGTAATGTTATCGGCATCTTTCCGCTGGGGTTTTCATCACCAAATAGGATGTCAGCGTAAGCATGTCCAGCTTCCATACCGCCATACCAGCCCCATAACACAGCATTGGCATCATCTGCCCATGGCATTTCTACCGCTGAGCCTCCAATCATAAATACCACGGTATTTGGGTTAGCTGTTAATAGCTTAGCGATAATTTCATCTTGTTGACCTGGCAACTTCATATCAGGGCGATCAATAGATTCACGATCATCAGCATGGCTCAAACCACCAAAATAAACTACTGCATCAGCGTTTTTCGCTGCGGCGAGATATTCTTTTTCTGTGTTATATAAGTTGTTAGGTGTTTCCCAGCCTAAAGTGACGGTTTCATCACCTTGATAAGTTAGGCTAAATGCATAGGTTTCATCTGCGGTTAGCTTGATATCTTGGCTTAACACTTTTGCATCAGTGACCTGAGTACTGCTGACTAAGCGGTTATCATTAATGGTTAACGATACTGTGCCGCTACCTTTAATCTTTAAGGTATGGTTGCCCGTTTCCATTGGCTTAATGTTAGCTTTGATTTCGATGATTTGCGCTTTGCCCTTGGAATCAAACTGTGGGTCTGCAATCCATGATTC
The DNA here is from genome assembly GCF_030547195.1 of Shewanella sp. 6_MG-2023. NCBI lineage: Bacteria > Pseudomonadati > Pseudomonadota > Gammaproteobacteria > Alteromonadales > Shewanellaceae > Shewanella > Shewanella sp. 6_MG-2023. The sequence continues at coordinate 79,333 of NZ_JAUOQU010000016.1, forward strand.
ACTGCTTAATTGCTCCATCTTGGTATCGGTAAAGTAATTAATCTGCCATGACGGCGTGCCAGTCCAATGTCGTGTGGTGAGGTAATCATTGGGAATGGGCATAAATTGACTACTGGCAGGGCGCATATGTTCAATCTTTACCTTGCTTCCTGCTTGCTCAAACTTAGCTTTAAGACCATCAAGTGGGCTTATTTCATATAGGGCTTTGACTTCTGATGAGCCGCCACCGAAACCATGACGCTTATCGGCATTAGGGCCTAAAACCAGAATGTTTGTTACCTTGTTGCTATCCAGTGGCAATACGCGATTATCATTCTTTAATAGGACAACACCGTTGGTGGCAATGGTTCTTGCATCATCACGATGGGCCTGGGTATTGCGCTCGCCTGATAAACGTTGTTTATCCATCATACCGATACTGAGCTGAACTCTTAGAATACGGCGAACCTTATCGTCTAATTCAGCCTCAGGCACTTTGCCCGCTTTGATCATCTCTAATAGCGGCTTTGCTAAAAAGTATTCATCGTAACTGGCTACGTCAGTACCCATTTCGATATCAAGGCCATTCATGGCGGCGTCATAGGTATTGATATCAACATTCCAATCTGTGAGAAGCACGCCTTCGTAGCCCCATTCACCTTTTAAAATGGTTTTAATGAGATGCTTACTTTGATTAGCATTAGTACCACGAAATTCATTATAAGCGCCCATAATCGCGTGCACATTAGCGAGCTTTACTGCGGCTTCAAATGCCGGTAAATACACTTCTCGTAAGGTACGCTCATCGGGTATGGCGTTAACGCCTGTGCGGTTTAACTCTTGGGTGTTTAACGCATAATGCTTAACAGTTGCACCGACATCATTAGCTTGAATGGCTTTAACGGTTGGCACGACTAATGTAGCAGCCAAGTATGGGTCTTCACCCATGTATTCAAAGTTACGCCCATACAAAGGTAAACGGGCTAAATTAACCCCAGGGCCGAGGATTAAATCTTTGTTGCGATGACGGGCTTCGGCGCCTAAAACATTGCCGTGTAAGCTTGCCATGTGCGGGTCCCAACTTGCTGCAACAGCGGTTAATGGCGGCAAGTAAGTGGAGTAGTCATTGGTCCAGCCAGCAGGCGCCCATGAGTTTCGGTCAATTTCATAACGGACGCCATGGGGGCCATCTGACATCCACATTTCATGAATATTTAATCGCTCAATAGCAGGGATATGAAATTTACCGCCAGCGTGCACCAGTGAAACTTTCTCTTCTAAAGTAAGCTGCGGTAAAAGGCGCACAATTTCAGCTTCTACATTGGACAAACGATGTTGTAAGCGACGTTGTTCACTTATTGATAAAACCGATAAGGCATGAGTTTGTGATGAAGCTTGAGACTGTGATGAGGCATTCACCGAAGATGCAACAACATTTGTTGAAACACTGATAAGGCTTGTTGCAGCCGCAGTAAGTGTTAACGCTAGCTGAACCTTTTTTGTAAGCCCTTTCATAGCTGTTGGTGTTTTCGGTGTCATCACAGGCTCCTTGCTGGATTGGCTTTTGCTATTAATGTTTTAGTCATGTACTCGTTTGTACAATGTTAGTTTGTTAGGTATTAAGGCATACGGCTTGTTCAATCACTGACTTGGCGGATAATTACTGTAGATATTATTCAATATTGATAAAAATATTGGCGGTTAGCCGACCAGTATCAGGATTACTGTCAATGTCAGTATCAAGGTTTACCAAGGTCGAGTGTAATAGGTTACCGGGGTAAATCACCAAACGGTGTTGCTTGTATTCAATTTGATGATGTTGCTGATAATAGGCGTTACTTTCAACAAAATACTTGGCAGGTTTAGGGGCTATTTGCTGTAAATAGGGCTCGGCAGCATTAAAATATTGCTGCATGTTTTGTTGAGTAATACGTTCAAAACCACTGGGTTTATGTTTAAAAAACGCCGTGGCGCCGTGGGGCTGGTCGTTCAAATATTGTAAAATGGCAAAATAGTAGGGCGCAGGGGTATCAAAGTGGGGGATCCGCTGCAAGGTGGTTAAGCTTTCTGGCTGACGGTTAATTAACGAAAAATAGGTCGCTTGAGGCTTAATTCGTAAATTGGTTGGCACCTTGTACACATCATAAATTAGCTGGAATATATGATTAAGCACTTCAATAACATAGTCTTTAGGTAATTTTGCCCGCACACCAGGGTAGTAAGACCCCATATCGAGATTGAAATCGATTTGACTGGCACAGGCCTGAAGCTCAGATACATCAGCAGTAAAGTCATCAATCACAATCACCGGTGTTTTTAACTCACCGATATAAACCACTTGCGGCTTGATGGGCTTTTTGACCAGCACCATAGCATTTAAGTTATTGCTGCCAGCCGGCTTATGTTTATCTGGCATATGTTTATCTGACTTAGGTGCTGCTGATGTTACATCGACCATAATATGCGGATCCGTTATCTATACCTATCAAGCGATTAGAATGAGTTAAAGCATTTTTGATTTGCAGTAATGCTGCACAAACTCATAATGATCAGGCAAATTAGCCACTTTGTGTTTCACTTTTGCTTTGATATTGCCTAAGAAGCTTTCAAGTTCTGCATCTTCCATCATATCCACAATCGGGTGATATTGTTTCGGCGCTAGACCTTGGCCCATCATTACTTGTATCCAAGAGCTTTCACCAAATAACTCATTACCGTGTTTGTAGACTTTACCTGAAGCATCAAACATATCGATACGATGTTGCAATGAGGCAGGTACGTCCATGCTCTTACAATGACGCCAAAAACGTGTATCGACTCTGTCAGTGACTTTATAATGCAAGATAATGAAGTCACGAATATTCTCGGTTTCTGTGCGAGTCTGTTGGTTAAACTCATTGATATCTTCTTCAACAATGCCTTGTGAAGGGAACATTTGCAGTAAACGTACAATACCGCGCTGAATTAAATGAATGCTGGTGGACTCTAGAGGCTCTAAAAAGCCAGAAGAAAGACCAATAGCGACACAGTTTTTATCCCAGGTTTTACGGCGACTACCGGTGCGGAACTTTATCACTCGTGGTTCAGTTAATGGTTCACCTTCAATGTTTTCCATTAAGGTGGCTTTAGCTTCATCATCACTGATGTATTTACTGCAAAACACAATACCGTTGCCAGTGCGGCTTTGTAGCGGGATGCGCCACTGCCAGCCGGATTCTCGGGCAATTGAACGAGTATAGGGAATGGGCTTGCTGGTGGTTTTTGTTTGCACCGCAATGGCGCTATCACAAGGTAACCAATGGCTCCAGTCATCAAAACCTGCATTAAGGGTTTGCTCGATTAATAAGGCCTTAAAGCCGGTACAATCAATGAATAAGTCACCTTCAATCACTTCACCTGACATCAGTGTTAACGCGCTGATATGGCCATTATCATGGTGCTGCTGTACCGCTGATATTTTGCCTTCAATACGCTTAATACCGTGCTGCTCTGCAATAACCCGCAAGAACTTGGCGTATAAGCTGGCATCCATATGATAGGCATGGTTGTAATCTTGATTAGGTAACACGGCAAATCGACCTTCGCGGGCGGCCAAATGTTCGGTGCAATAATCACCAATTTCACTGACTAGCCCACGTTGCTGACCCTTAAGCCAAAAATGTTGAAAGCCACAAGCCCAGCAATCTTTGCCTAAAAAACCAAATGAGTGAATATAATCTTTGCCGACGTCATGCCAGTTTTCAAAAGAAATGCCCAGTTTAAAGGTAGCATTGGTGGCCGCCATGACATCTTGTTCTTTAATGCCTAATAAGCGATGAAAAATATGCAGTGTTGGGATGGTTGCTTCACCGACACCCACAGTACCGATTTCATCAGACTCAACTAATACTACTTCAAGGTTTTTACCTAATAACTTAGTTAATGCCGCAGCTGTCATCCAACCTGCGGTGCCGCCACCGGCGATGACGACCTTTTTAATGGGTTTATTTGGTATGTTCATTGGCATTCCTTAAACTGTATTTGCTTGTAATATCATGATATTAAAGACGTATTTGCTAAAATAAGTTGCTTGGCAAAAGCGGTTAGCGTTTTAATTTATTGATTAAATCAGCTCTTAATTTACGTGCATTGAGCTCATCTAGCGGTTTGGTTTGCATCCCTTGAGCCTCTTTAGGGATGTGCGCTACATCGTCGTCATCATGGTCAAAAACATAATGCTCAAACATGGCTTTCCATGCTTGGCGCTGCGCTTTTGGTAATGAGCGTAAACTCAGCATCGCCAAGGCTAGGGCATTATTGGGTCTACCTAAATAACCTGGACTGTCACGCCACCAGTGGGTAATAAGCACATTAAAGGCTTGATTACCCGCCACATGGTGCCACCACATACTTGGAACATAGAGTACGTCACCAGCTTCTAATTCAGCGGTTTGTGAGGCCGCTAATGCGTGGGTAAATTTAGGGAAACGCTCAAAGTCAGGATTATCGAAGTCCACCATGCTAATTTCTTGTCCGCCGGGGGCAAACTCCATCGGGCCAATATATAAATTGGCCACCTGTTCAGGTGGGAAAAGAGTAAAGGTGCGTTTTCCGACAACATTACAAGCGAGGTTTTGTGGAAAATCAAAGTGGGCAGCGATGCGAGATTGATTACCAAGCCAGACACTGGTGAGTGGTTTTATGGGGTCGATATTAACGCTATTTTCAGCCGCAAGTCCGGGCAAAAAATGGTTTATCTCGGTGGAGCCCATATAAATACTTGGCGGCAATTGATCATCTTGGTGGGCAAATAACTTATCAATCACTTGTCTTAAGTTGAGTTGGCTGGCTTGGTAATTAAAGCCATTGACCTGCTCATTATAAAAAACTCTGCCTTTATGTTCAGGCGCAACATAATAGGCAGTAACCGGCGTTTCTTGATAAAAAGACAACAGGTAGTCAGCGGCTGATTTAGCAGAATCTAAACCTGCCTGAACCAGCGGCCAATGGCGGCAAGCACCTTTAAAGATAACGGGCTGAACGGTGTTTTCAATATTCATTGCCTCAATCACAGCTTGAATATCTTCTAATGGACAATCATCTATGACTTTTACCGTCTGCTTTGCTGTCTGATTTAGTGCCATGCTCATTACCTTACATCCTATCAAGAACTTAATTTTTGTTGTAAATCCAATTTAATGAGATTTAGCTGTTTTGGGCATTTTTGAAATTAAGTAATTGTCTGATATTAGATTGTGATGCCAGCGCCATATAGATGGCATTGAGATAGCCATGTTGATGCAACTCGCCAAGCACTTCTGCTGATAACCCCGCTAAGGTGTCTTCATTAATGGTATAAAAACCAATCATTTGATGTTTTTCACCATTATCTAATTGCACATCTAGGGTGAAAGACTCCAGTAATTCTAATTTGATTAAGGTATCGATGAACTGTTTACTGTCACTTAAACCATGGTGAATCGCCTCAAGCATATCGCCTACTTCATCTAAATAGGGGGTATTACCACCATAAGGGAAAAATAAGGCTTCGCCTTCAGTTTCATTGATCCGAGGGTGGTTAGGGTCGAGGTGGATCACTCGTTGCATCTGCTCAACGCCATCTTCAGTCACTTTTTGTTGACCAATTAGAAATGGCTGACGACGCACGGTTAGTGGGATATATGATGCATTCCATTTACCATCTTGTAAGAACAGGTTTTCTTTGTGTTGGAAGCCAAATAACGCCACCGAATAGAATTGACCCGTTTGGCTGTCTTTTTGAAAAAAGATCGGATAATTAGCCTGCACACTGCGAAATTCTAACGGGAAAGTTACCGTGTACCATAAATTATCACCGTACTTTGCTGAGCGCTCAGTGTTGATTTTCAAATCTTTGTGGTCGACGCTATTGAGTAATACTGGTTTGTTCATGCTGACATCCTAATCAAGTACAGTCATTGCTGTTTATGTTGTCGTTATAATTTATCAATGGGTTGGGTGCTAAATACGAGATAACCCATATTGTTGGATTTTATTAAGTAATTCTCGATTACTCGGTAATACTTGCTTTAAACCTTGGGTACGTTTGATATTGTCGGCAAATAATTGCTGAGCTCTATTTTGTAAAGAAGGTTTTAATTGGTTTGGCATTTGTGTTTCAAAGCCCATTCCGTAAAGCACAAATTGAAAGCTCGCAGCCGGAAACAGCACATCAGTATGTTGAATGTCATGACGGCTTGGAGGCTGGGTCTGCCATAGTTGTAACTGCTCTTGCAAGCTATCAGGAATGGTGGATGATTCACGATGATCATGCCAATAGTCACTGTCACTGCGTTTACTCAGCACATAATGCAATTTCAAAAACTCGATAATTTGTTGCCAATGTTGCTGAAAACGCTTATTCACTCTAGCCGATACAATATCCATCACCTGACGGTTAGCAGGGAGTTGCTGCGCAAGGGTATTAGCGCTCCATTCAACTAAGGCTAATGCCGATGCCTCTAAGGGCTCAATAAAGCCTGAAGCCATACCAATAGCCATACAGTTGTTTTTCCAGCACACCTGCCTATGACCTGGGGCGATGGAAAGCGCTCTAATGTTGAGATTATCAACATCTAACCCCGCGGTCGGTTTTAGATAATCGATCAGTTGTTGCTCCGCCTCAGCTTGCGTTGTATGACTCGACGAGTACACATGTCCAACACCGCGGCGTGTGGGTAAGCCGATATCCCAAATCCAGCCATTAGTTTGCGCGGTTGAATGGGTACATGAAGCGATATCTGTTTCAGGCTCAGGGTAGGGGACTTGTACCGCTAGGGCTGAGTCATTAAATAACACTGCCTTTTGGCAAATGAATGGCACTTCAAGTTGCTCGCCCAAAAGTAATGATTTCACCCCAGTGCAATCAACAAATAAGTCAGCTGCAATTTCACCTGAGTGTTTAGTGGCTAAATAGCCAATGTCGCCGTTGTCTTTTTTATGAATAGCCGTGACGTGATCGCGTATATGGCTGACGCCGAGTTTTTCAGTGCAATGCTTTTGTAGCAGTTGACTAAATTTACCGGCGTTTAAATGGTAACCGTAATTATTTTGAAATTGATACTCAGCAGTGGTTATTTGCTTAGGCGCTAAAAATAGCTGACTCAGTTGGTTTTGCTGACCGACAGCATCAGCAAAGCTGACTTGGTCACGGTGGGGTAACCAATAGGGGCATAAATCAATTTCGTTAGTGCCCATCGGCAGGCTAAACGGGTGTAGATAATGATCGCTGCTTTTATTGCTTGGACTATTGCTTGGACTATTGCTTGGGTTATTGCTGTGGTTTTCAGTCAGCGAATGGGTCCAATTAATAAACCGTGAACCTTGCTTGAAGCTGGCATCGCAACTGATTAAAAATTCTGTTTCACTGATACCGATTTTTTTTAAGGTGGTGCGCATTGAAGGCCAAGTGCCTTCGCCAACGCCAATCGTGGCAACATCAGGGGATTCTACAAGGGTAATGTTGAGCTTGGGAGAGGGCGATAGTTTGCCATTATCAGCATTATGTTCAGCAGCCAGAATACCTGCTGTAATCCAACCTGCAGTGCCGCCACCGACAATGACTATATGATTTATCGCTTGTTCCATAAAAGGGCCTATTGTTTTTATTAATATCTTTAAGGCTTAGTTGTTAACTTAAACAGCATCGAATAATTTTCAGTCACTTACAAGGGATAGTTAGTGAAATCTGTATTCAGTAGTTTGATAAAAAAGTGCAACGTCCTTGTTGCTAATGGATGTAGCTTAAAAAAAGAGGTGACCATGGGGTCACCTCAAACGACCTTACTTTTTGATAGATTTACATACACATTAGAATGTGTAACGCGCACCTAAGCTATAACGTGCACCTGTTTGGGTGTAGTTAAGTACTTCTGTGTACGAACGACCATGGGTACGGGTGTTTTCGTTGGTAATATTAAGACCTTCGAAGAACACGGTTAAGCCTTCTACTGCCGCAATGTCATAACCGATATTAAAATCAAGTTGTGAGTATTCTTCAGTATAAGTGGGGTTAGCACCAGTATCATTGCCGGTAGAGTTTAAGAACTCATCACGCCAGTTCCACGCTAAACGTGCTGAGAAACCATAGTCTTCATACATAGCAACAATGTTGGCAGTATCACTGATATTCGTTAATACTTTTTGTGGCGCATCAGCTGCACGAGAGACACTGTCAGGGCGACCTAAGTTAGTATTATCAAAATCATCACCGGCATTAACTAAGGTGTAGTTAGCTTGTAAACCAAAGCCTGACTCACCAAAGAAGTGCTGTACTGCAAATTCCCAACCATCAATCACAGAGCTTTCATTGGTGTTTGTTGGCGCGGTGATAATGAAGTTTATACTTGGGTCACCAGGATTACCGGTAATTTCAATATTGCCATTATCAGGATTTATCGTAACGTTTGGATCTGTTGCACCGTAAGTGTCATAAATCCACTGACGTTGTTCATTCGCTGTTGTTGCCCCTGCAGCAATGGCTTCTTGAACGTATACCCCATTTGATGGATCTGGAATCTCATAAATGTCAGAGTTATAAGCGTTATTATCAATAAAGTTAGTCACATCTTTTCTGAAATAACCTACTGAAACATAACTGGCATTGTCATAGTACCACTCAGCTGAAAAGTCAATATTTTCAGACTCTAACGGCAACAAGCTTGGATTACCTGCTTCGCCACTACCACCGCCACGGTTTGCAAGTGTGCCAACTGTGGTACCACCTTGTATCGAGATATAATCAGGGCGACCAATTGTTTCACTGTACGCAGCACGTAACATGACATCTTCTACCACTTCAATATTGAAGTTAAAGCTGGGTAAGAAGTAATCATATTCACCCGTTTGGTTTTGAGTCACTCGATTGTCATTCCCAGAACCACTGCTTCCAAGGGCAATCTCAGTTTCCGCAATCCAAGTTGCTTCATCATATGATGAAACAGCAGAGTTTGATTCAACATCTGTTTGCTCATAACGGACACCAAAGTGAACGTCAAACGGCATGTCACCTATGTCGCCTTCGTAGTTATATTGGATATAAGCTGATTGAGACTCTTCTTGTGTAAAGCGGTTAGTATCGCTGGCGTAATCTGTTGATGGGCAGAAACCATTACCACAATCACCAATTGCAGTTGAACCATATAATTCAGCAGCGCGGGCACGAACTGCTTCAAAGTCCCATAAGAAAATCACATCTTGTGGGTCAATAGATGCTGAACCTTGATAATCTGAGAAGTCACCTTGTGAACCGTCAAATTTATCTTGCACGCTGCCTGCTGGGAACCAAGCTGGGTCAAAGTCCCCTTCAGCGCCAACGCCGCCCCAGTCATTACGTTGTACGTTTACGGATTGCGAAAGGTTGTTTACGTCAGTTGCTGCAATACCAAAGTCAATGCTACCGGCTTCTTCAAAGATGTAAGTACCATTAATTTGTAATTGGTCAATTTCTGATTTATTACGAGCATTACCAAATACCGAACCAGTTACGCGCATGTCTTCTGGGCGAACTTGATTACCGCCGCCGACAGCAAGTACAGGTACATCACCAGTAAAGTCAGTTGCCGCACTAGTACGAATAAACGCTGCAGTACTTAAGTTACTACTACTACCGTTTTTATTGTTCGGTGAGCGTTCTGCCACAGAGCTATGGTAATCCAATGATAAGAATAAGTTATCAGTTGCATCCCACTCTAAGTTAAAGCCAATTGAACCACTTTCATCACGAGTACCATAATCGCCTGCCGCCATAGATAAATCGGCGCCGCCATCAGGATAGATTTCAGAGTAAACTAATGGCGAAGATACTGGCCCATCAGACCAAGTACTTTCTTGAGTTGGAACAAAGTTAAACCATGCCGATACATCATGTGATTGAGTATCGATGTCGTTTTGCATGTAAGTGTAATCTAACGTAGCACGAAGAGAATCGATTGGTTCGTACTGCAATACTAACTGACCGTTGGTACGGGCACGTTGTTGCTCTTCAAAACGGTAGACTGTGGTTTGCGGTACCGAGTAAACATCGCCTTCACCTGGACGGTTAATTTGATTGTCATCTTTTGGTACGCCGCCCCACTCAGCATTGCTGCCACCCCAATCTTGGTCAACAATACCAGGGAAGCTACGCCAGCCGGTACCCACTTGGGCTTGCTGATTACCGCTTTCACGTTCTTGATAACTGGCTGAAATTGAGATACCGAATTTGCCATCAGCAAAGGTATTTGAGTAAATACCAGAAAGTTCAGGCGTGATAGAGCCTTCATCGGTAGAAGTATCATCTACGGCTTTCACGCCGAAACTGGCTTTTAAACCAGGAGAGCTTAACGGGCGATGAGTTAGAACATTGATTGTTGCGCCCATACCACCAGTTGAGTTTTTAGCTTGGCTAGTTTTTTCAACTTCAACAGCGCTAATGGCTTCTGAGGCAATGTTGGCAAAATCAAATGAACGAGAACCGGTTGTCACAGGCATTTGACGGCCATTGAGCATCACTAAGTTTTGGTCTGGACCAAAACCACGCACAGAAACGCGGCTACCTTCACCGTTTTGTCTGTCAATTGATACACCAGTAATACGTTGTAAAGACTCTGCTAAGTTACTGTCCGGGAACTTACCAATATCTTCTGCGTTAATTGCATCAACAACACCGTTAGAGCTGCGTTTTAAATCCATCGATTTAATTAAGCTACCACGGATACCAGTGACCTTAAGTACTTCGATGTTTTCATCGGCAACAACTTCATCTGCTGCAAATGCTGGCATCATGGTACTTGCGCTCAGTACTACCGACAAGCTAGTGGCAATTCTGGTTTTTCTAAATGTTCTAGGTTTCATCTAAGTCTCCCCTCGACTTCGAATTCAGGCTACTACTCTCTGATTTTTTATTCGGGTTACGATTAATTCGTAACGTTCTTTATTCATCATTTTGTTAGCGCTTGGTTAAGGCTTTGTGTAAAACACTATGTAAGCGCTTACATAAAACTAGATTAATTTGTTAACAGCGTCAACATTATTTAGCATAAAGATTACAACTCATTAACCATTTTTTTTGTGAAAATGTTAGGGGTTTCCAGTAAGTTATTGTTATTAATCTGGTAAATTGTGTTTCTATTGCTTTTTTAAAATAGTTAGATAAAAATATTTTTTGTGATAGCGCTTACATAAATTTGTAAAAATATGTGCTTGGGAGCTGTTTATTGCCATAAATGGAAGCTGATTCTTAAAAACGTACAATTGCAGCTTTAGTGAACAGTGTTTAGCTTGGCTTTAGGGGGGATTTTTATCAGTTAATTAGGCTGTTAGAGAGTAAAAAGAGTAATCTAGATTGATAATTAAAAAGCTCAAAAAATGCCGCAATTGCAGCGATAAAAACGGTATTTGGCAGGCAGCATTAGCGATAGGGCTGACGATTAATGAGCTTACTATTGAGGATTGCTGACTTATAGGTTTAAAAGATTAGCGTGTGCGGGTACTAGGAGGGTTATAACCCAGTTGTATCAGTGGCTATATCACCACTGATAACAATTAATATGCTGTGCTTTAGTTATCATCTATTTGATTGGCGCTGTCGCAGAGTTTCTAACCACCAGCTGAGGAGTAAAGGTATTTTCTACATTGGCGCTGGTATTATTATAAACATGTTTTAATACCCAAAATGCCGCCATTTTACCCATTTCGTGGATTGGGTTATTAACCGTGGTGAGCTTCGGGGAGATATATTGCGGGAAAGGAATATTATCGTAACCCACAAAAGATAAGTCTTGGGGGATCTTCATGCCGCGTTCAAGACAAACAGCAATAGCACCAGAGGCCATTTGGTCATTGGCACATACCACAGCAGTAAAGGGTTTATTGACGCTAAGTAAGTGTTCCATCGCCAAACTGCCACTGTGCTCTTTAAAGTCACCCTCAAAGCACAATTGCTCATCAAACTTGAGATCAAATTCTGTTAATGCCCGTTGATGGCCACGCAAGCGGTCCTTGGCATCGAGTTTAAATTTAGGGCCTGAGATATAAGCAATAGCTTTATGTCCATGGCTGAGAATGTGTTTAGTGGCTAAATAGCCACCCAGTTCATTATCTAAGTAAACGCAGGCATCACTGATTTCTTCAATGTAGCGGTTAATTAATACAATGGGCGTTGGGCCTTGGCAAAGCTTTATAAGGTAGTCATCGTCTACAGCTTCAACATCAAGAATTAACGCATCACAACCGCGACTCATTAAAAACTCAACGCCTTCTTTTTCTTGGGATTCGACACTATGACCAGCGGCAATAATAACGTGTTTATTGGCCGTTCTGAGGGCTGTTTCAATTTCGGTCATCATAGGGCCGTAATAGGGGCCATCTAATTGAGACACTAACACCCCAATACTGTTTGAGCGGTTAGATGCTAATGACTGCGCGATAGAGTTAGGTCGATAACCCAATTGCTCCATTGCGCTTAATACTTTTTGTTTGGTCTTGTCGCTGACTTTGGTGTTGTTATTCATCACTCGCGACACAGTCGCAAGTGAAACACCCGCCAAGACAGATACATCATATATTGTTGCCATATATCCCTATTTAAGCTTTCCGTATTAGATAATCATTTAAGCGGCGATTAGCCTACCATGAACTATTTAGCATAATCACTAAAAAAACCTTCACTTAGTGCTTAATTCTTTATTTTATGTGGCAATAAAGCCTTAAACCTTCAGCAATACGGATTTTATATTGATATTTGTATTCATCATTATCGAGAAGCAGTTAACGATATTCAATATCTCGAAGTAGCTAATTAGTTAACTACTTCTTATTTAGCTATTTATTTAGTGATGGCTAAATGCACTCTTTCAACTTCCTGATTATCAAGAGTGTACCAGCGCATAACCACAGCCACGATAATTGAGCCAATAGCAGGGTATAAGGTAAATGAAATTAAAATGCCCTGTTTAGTGGTTTCAGTTAACTCAGTATCAGCTTGATAGCCATACATTGCCAGTAACCAACCCGCAGCAGCACCGCCAATTGCCACCCCTAATTTGATGAAGAAAATAACCGATGAATAAATCATCCCGGTAATTCTTACCCCAGTTTTGAATTGGCCATAATCAACCGCATCAGCCATTTTGGCCCATAGTAGCGGGGTACCCATATTAAAGGTAAAGCCCCATAGAATATAAAGCGCAAAGGCGAGTTCCACTTGCTCACTTGAGACAAAATACGCGGCGACGCATAAAATGGCGGCAATGATTTGAATGGTGATATAGGCTTTTACTTTACACACTCTTTTAGCGAGTGGTTGCGCCAAAATACAGCCGAAAATATTTCCAATCATGCCTAAAGTAATAAACCAGGTGATCATGTCTGGTAAGTTGAGGTAATACTTGACGTAATAAATCGCTAAACTGGTTTTTAAAACCATGCCAGATAATAAGCAAATTGCTGCCACAGAAAGCACGCGCCATTGGTCATTTTTTAATAGGTTTTTGAAATCTGCTTTAAGCGTCGAATTTTGATCTTGCGGAGGATGTAAGCGCTCTTTGGTGCCGACAAAACACAGTAAGAACATGATCACGCCAAGAAAACTCATGGCGGCAATGGTCAGCTGATAACCTTTGGCTTGATCGCCTTGGCCGAAAAACTCAACTAATGGTAGCGTCAATCCTGACACCATTAATCCGCCTAGCATGGCAAAAACAAAACGATAAGATTGTACTGACACACGCTCTTTAGGATCGGCAGTTAACACTCCGCCCAAAGCGCAATAGGGAATGTTAATGGCGGTGTAGACCATCATTAACGCAGTGTAAGTGACGAAGGCATAGATCATTTTGCCTTCTTCAGCTAAATCAGGTGTCGTAAAAGCCAGCACACTGATTAATCCAAAGGGTAGCGCAAACCACAGTAAGTAAGGCCTAAACTTACCCCAGCGGGTATTGGTTCTGTCGGTTAAGGCGCCCATCAAAGGATCGGTAATCGCATCAATTACCCTAACTGCTAGGAACATGGTGCCGACAAAGGCCGGTGAAATGCCAAAAATATCAGTATAGAAAAAAGTTAAAAATAGCATTACGGTCTGAAACACAATATTGCTGGCGGTATCACCTAATCCATAGGCTATTTTTTCTTTAACGCTAATCATGCGAACCTCTTCCGGGTCATTATTATGGTTGTGCTGTTTTTAGTTATCGGCTTTAAATATTGTTCTAGTTAACTTAGATGTGGTGCAAAGTTAACCCACAGTCTTTATTGACGTTGACTGATAAAGTCGCGATAAGCTAAGCCACTTCTTTTAATGGTGCGCTGCTGAGTTTGATAATCAACATACACGATTCCAAAACGTTTTAAATAGCCTTCAGCCCATTCAAAGTTATCCATTAAACTCCAAGCGAAATAACCGACGACATTAACGCCTTGGTTAATTGCATCATTTACAGCGTTTAAGTGAGCTTGGTAATACTCAAGACGATCTAAATCATCAACTTGGTTATTAACAATTTTATCGTCCATGGCGGCACCATTTTCAGTGATATAAACAGGCGGTAATGTATATGTACTATTTAAACTAGTCAGTAAGTCAGTAAATGCACTTGGGTAGATTTCCCAACCTATATCGGTTTTAGGGGCATCTTTCATATCAACTTGAACAAATTCATTTTTATCACAAGTGCTATAAACTGCGCGGGTATAAAAGTTAATCCCTAAGAAGTCCAGTGGCTGCTTAATAATCTCCATGTCACCTGCTTGAATGTCAGGTTTATCTGCATCATCAAAATCATGAATAATTGCAGGGTATTCACCGTCCATTATTGGCTTCATATACCACTGGTTAAAATAATCATCGGCGGTTTGAGCGGCTTTTATATCGGCATCAGTGTCAGTTAATGGATAGCAAGGGGTGAAATTAAGCACGATACCGTTTAATGCATTAGGACAATTTTGTTGAATGACCTTTAAAGCCAAGCCATGGGCCAGTAATAAGTGATGGGCTGATTGACGGCCAAATGCTTTGCTGGCAAGCCCTGGGGCATGAACACCCACTTCATAACCTAAGTATGAACTGCAAAAAGGTTCATTTAAGGTGGCGTAAGAATAGACTTTGTCACCTAAAGCTTGGGTGATTTTATCTGCGTAGTCTGCAAATAAGTATGCGGTTTGACGATTGAGCCAGCCACCTTGATCTTCAATATGCTGCGGTAAGTCCCAATGATACAAGGTGGCGTAAACCTTTATACCGCGGCTATTTAACTCATCAATTAAGTTGATATAAAAGTCGACACCTTGTTGATTGAGGCTACCATCTTGCTTAATGACTCGTGGCCAAGAAATTGATAATCGGTAGGCATCAACGCCTAAAGATTCGATTAATTGCACATCATCTTTGAATAATGCCACATGCTCACAAGCGTGTTTCCCGTCTGAACCATCACGAATTTTACCGGCCGTTGCACAGAAGGTATCCCATATGCAAGGGAGGCGGGTATCGGCGGCGCCTTCAATTTGAAAAGAAGCAGTTGCCACCCCAAAAGTGAACTCTTTTGTGTGCATTTTTGAATTTGATGGTAAAGATATTTTCATATTTTTCATTCGCTTAATAAGTTTTTCGCGTGTTTAGGTCAGAGTGACTTAAAAGTGCGAGTCTCAGTGTGCTTAGCAGTTTAAAATCCGATTTTTACTGCGAAAAATCGTTGACATTCGTTATCGGTATGTTAAAAATGAAAGCGCTTACATCGAGGTTAGTGATTAATTAACAAAAGGTCAATAATTGATTTACACAATCTTTGGTGTGCCTATCAATGAAAATGTTAATTTAATTGATAGTCATTTACCCAAAATAAATAACAATAAATGAGGAAATGTTATGGCTAGTGCACCTTCAAATGGGGTTGCTGAACCAATCAATAGTGATATTGGCAATGTTCATCAAACAGGAAATTTTCGTTTTGCGCTGGTGGCATTAACGTCATTATTTTTTATGTGGGGCTTTTTAACTTGCCTCAATGATATTCTTATTCCTTACCTGAAAGATATGTTCGAACTTAACTACACCCAAGCAATGTTGGTGCAGTTTTGTTTCTTCGGCGCCTATTTTATTGTCTCAATTCCCGCAGGGCATTTGGTGGGAAAAATTGGTTATCAAAAAGGGATTGTTACCGGCTTAGCTATTGCTTGTGTTGGTTGTTTAATGTTCTACCCTTCAGCAAGTTATGCATCTTACTGGATGTTTTTAAGCGCATTTTTTGTGTTAGCGTCAGGCATTACCATTTTACAGGTTGCAGCCAATCCTTATGTCAGTGCTTTAGGTCCTGCTGAAACCGCATCATCACGTTTAACCATGACTCAAGCTTTTAATTCTCTTGGTACCACAGTGGCGCCATTTTTTGGCAGTTGGTTAATTTTAAGTAGCTTAACTCACAACAGCGATCCTGCCATTGAAGCAGTACATCATGCCAGCACCGTTCAGGTGCCTTACTTGATGTTAGCGGGTGCCTTATGTGTGTTAGCGGTTGTCTTTATGATTTTAAAATTACCAGTGTTAGGGATTAAACCAACAAATACCTCAGGGACAAGTAGCGGCAGTGCGTGGAAATATCCTCATTTAGTCTTAGGGGCTGTGGGTATTTTTGTTTATGTCGGCGCAGAAGTGGGTATCGGCAGCTTTTTAATTAACTTTTTAACTCAGCCAGATATTGGCGGCTTTACTGAAGCAGAGGCGGCTAACTATATTGCTTACTATTTTGGCGGCGCAATGGTGGGTCGCTTTATTGGTGCGCTAGTGATGCAAAAAATCTCAGCAGGTAAAGTGCTGGCCTTTAATGCCACTTGTGCGGTGCTATTGGTCGCTGTTGCCATGTTTGCAGAAGGCACCACGGCGATGTGGGCCTTATTATTAGTGGGCTTATGTAACTCGATTATGTTCCCAACCATCTTTAGTTTAGCGCTACAAGATTTAAAGCAATATACCAGCCAAGGTTCAGGGGTGTTGTGCCTGGCTATTGTCGGCGGCGCGATAGTGCCATTACTGCAGGGCATTATGGCTGACAGCTTAGGCATTCAATTAGCATTTGCATTGCCGTTAATTTGTTATGCATTTATTGCTTATTACGGCTTAGTGGGTAGCAAGGCTACACGACCACAAAGCGTTTGATTTTAGAACTGTATGATTTGTATCAAAAAACTTACATAAACAAATTACATAAAAAACGATTTTAAAAGGCGTGATTATGAGAACAGTAAACTCAATGAATACATTTAAGCGATTAACGCTGCCCGCGCAGGTTTTGACGGTGTTGGTTGGCTTAAGTGCGTGTGGTCAAGATGAAGTCAAACCCGTAACGACAGAGTCTAGTAGCGAAGTTACTAGCGCAGCGGAAACTGTGGCACAAGCTTCTATCATAAAAGCAACAGCGGCAACCAATATTGATATTTGGCCAACACTTGCTATTCCATTTGCTAAAGATGTTGTCCTTGAAACGCGTATCGATAAGCTGATGGCGACCATGACCTTAGAGCAAAAAGTCGCGCAAATGATCCAGCCTGAAATTCGCGACATTACTGTGGAAGATATGCGTAAATACGGTTTCGGCTCTTATTTAAATGGCGGCGGTGCTTATCCAAATGATGATAAACATGCCACGCCATCAGACTGGATTGAACTTGCTGAAAAAATGTATCAAGCGTCGATGGATGACAGTGTAGATGGTATTGCGATACCTACTACGTGGGGCACAGATGCAGTCCATGGCCATAACAATGTCATTGGCGCGACTTTATTCCCGCACAATATCGGTTTAGGCGCAGCCAATAATCCTGAGTTAATTAAGCAAATAGCTGCCATTACCGCCAAAGAAGTCATGGTAACCGGTATTGATTGGGTATTTGCGCCAACAGTGGCCGTTGTAAGGGATGACCGCTGGGGTCGTACTTATGAAGGTTATTCTGAAGACCCACAAATCGTAAAGTCATACTCTCATTCAATTGTTGAAGGCCTGCAGGGCGCCGTTGGCGAAGACTTTTTATCAGACCAGCATGTTATTTCAACCGTAAAGCATTTCCTTGGCGATGGCGGCACTGAAAAAGGTATCGATCAAGGCGATAACCTAGCGACTGAGCAGGAATTATTTGATATTCATGCCCAAGGTTATGTGGGCGGCTTAACTGCAGGAGCACAAACGGTGATGGCATCTTTTAATAGCTGGCATGGCAGTAAAATTCATGGTGATAAATATCTATTAAACGATGTATTAAAAGACAAAATGGGCTTTGATGGTTTTGTGGTTGGTGACTGGAATGGTCACGGACAAGTGGCAGGTTGCACCAATGAGTCTTGCGCACAGGCCGTCAATGCTGGTTTAGATGTGTACATGGTGCCAACCAGTGCTTGGAAGCCTTTGTATGAAAATACCATTGCCCAAGTCAAAAACGGTGTGATTGCGCAATCTCGTATCGATGATGCGGTGCGCCGTATTTTACGGGTAAAAATCCGCGCTGGGTTATTTGAAAAACCAAGCCCTGCTAATCGTGCCATTTCAGGTAAAACTGAGTTAATTGGTGCCAAAGAGCATCGCGACGTTGCCAGACAAGCTGTACGAGAATCGTTAGTGTTGCTGAAAAACAATAATAACATTTTACCTATTTCGCCTAGTGCCAAAATCTTAGTGGCAGGTGATGCTGCAGACAACATCGGTAAGCAATCGGGTGGCTGGAGTATTACTTGGCAGGGTACTGATAACTTAAATGAAGACTTTCCTGGTGCAACTTCAATTTATGCTGGTATTGAGCAAACGGTTAAAGCTGCAGGTGGTCAAACTTGGTTAAGCGTTGATGGTGCATTTGAGGCTGCGAATAAGCCCGATGTAGCGATTGTGGTATTTGGTGAAGAGCCTTATGCCGAAGGCAATGGTGATATTGATAACCTTGAATATCAGCGTGGTGATAAACGTGATTTAGCTTTACTAAAGTCGCTTAAAGCCCAAGGTATTCCTGTGGTAGCAGTGTTTATCAGTGGCCGTCCTATGTGGGTCAATGCTGAGTTAAATGCATCTGATGCATTTGTGGCAGCTTGGCTTCCTGGTACTGAAGGTGACGGGGTGGCTCAAGTGTTATTGAGCCAAGCTAATGGCGAGGTTAATGAAAACTTTGCAGGTAAATTGTCTTTCTCTTGGCCGACTCGCCCGCAACAAACCAAAGTGAATGTGTTTGATAAAGACTACGCGCCTTTATTTGGCTATGGCTATGGCTTGCATTATGGCGCTGACATCAACACTGAGGTTCCGAGTAATGTGGTCGCTAACACCTTATCTGAAGATAACTTTGCTACCGATGATAAGCTTGAAGCATTACCATTATTTGAACGTGCTGTAAAAGCACCTTGGCGCTTGATGATAGGCACAGAAACGTCAATGGATACAGTCAGTAGTAGTATTCAGTCTAATGATGTGGTTACGCTGCGCACCTTTGATAAGCAAGTTCAAGAAGATGCCCGCTTAATTAGCTTTAACGGCTCAGGATTAGGCTTTGTGGGGTTAATTAGTAACTTCCCGCGGGACTTACGAGCTTACTCGAATAGCAATGCCGCCCTGAGCGTAATGATTAAAACTGCTAAAAAACTTGAGCAGCCATTATTACTGGGTATGGCATGCGATAGAGATTGCCGCGCTGATGTTGATATTACCGAGCAGCTTAATAGCGTCGCCATTGATACATGGCAAACCATCAGTGTTGATTTGCAATGTTTTAAAGAGCAGCAACTGGACTTTGGCAAAATCAATACGCCGTTTTACCTTTCAACGGTAGGCGCAGCAGAAGTGAGTTTTAGTGATTTAGTTATAGTGCCAAATGGCGCTGAACAAGCCACTATTTCATGTGCCACTAACGAGCAGTAATCGTTAGCGGCAGTAGGCATTCTGGTTTAAGTATTTATCAAACCTGAATGAGTTAACCCGCTAAGATCCTCTTAGCGGGCATGTTAATCCACCAATGACGTTGAGCTTACAATTGAGTTTGTAGGGCATTTTGCTGGAATTTTTTAGATATTTTGCGATTGGGGAATCAAGAATGTTCAATAGAAAATTACCGTTAAATTTGGCTCTAAGCCAGGCTTTTTCATCCGCTAAAGTCATTAGCGCGGCGAGTTTAACTGCGCTGCTGCTAATAGGATGTGGCTCAGATAATGAGACTGAAACTGAGCCTGAAGTTGAATCAGAGCAAGCGCCAGTAGACTCTGGCTCAGACTCTGATTCAGACACGGGTTCAGGGCAAGAAAACGCAAGCTGGTCATTGGTGTGGAGTGACGAATTTGACGGCGCTGAGATTGATGCCACTAAATGGAATTTAGCCCATAACTGTTATGGCGGCGGCAACGAAGAATTACAATGTTATACCCAGCGCGCTGATAACAGCCAAGTGGTTGATGGTAAGTTAGTGATTACCGCTCTGCGGGAAGATTTTAATGGCCCTGCAGTAGCATTGGGCGATCCTAATTACGATGCCAATGACACTTCAAAACAGCAGCCTTACACTTCGGCGCGTTTAGATTCGACCCATAAAGGCGATTGGAAATATGGCCGCTTTGAAATTAAAGCCAAAATGCCACAAGGTCAGGGCACTTGGCCGGCCATTTGGATGTTGCCCACTGACTGGGTTTATGGTCCTTGGGCAGGCTCTGGCGAAATCGATATTATGGAAGCGGTTAATCTGAAAGTGATCACCAATGGCGATGAGTCCCAGACACCTGAAAGCCGGGTTCATGGCACTTTGCATTATGGTAAAGCTTGGCCTGGCAATGTCTATTCTGGCGCAGAGTACAGTTTGCCACACGGCGCAAATCCTGCCGATGATTTTCATGTTTATGCCCTTGAATGGGAGCAAGATGAAATTCGCTGGTATGTGGATGATGTGCATTTTGCCACTCAGCGCTCAACGGGTTGGTACAGTCAATACACTGATGCTGAGGGGATTTTACAACAAGCCCCTGAAGATGCACCTTACAATCAAGCGTTTCACATGATCCTCAATTTTGCCGTTGGCGGTACTTGGGCGGGTAATGTCAACAACACTGGGGTGGATGAGTCGGTATTTCCACAAACCATGGAGGTGGATTATGTGCGCGTGTATGAATGCAGTGTCGCGCCAACAACAGGCAGTGGTTGTGCCACTATTGATGAGGCCGCAGCAGTGGTAGAAGGCCATCAGCCGCCAGCGATCACGACCCCCAGCACTGACATTGGCGCAGGACCAGAATTTATCATGTTTGACGATGCACTAGCCCAAGGGTTAGCGCTTGATAGCTATAACCCCGATGGCAGTATTACCTTGCAGACGCTGACAGTAGAAGGTCGCGGTGAGGTGCTGCAAATGGATAAAGTGGGCGCGACGGGTAATGCTTATTTCTCTTACCCTCCCACAGCCGATTTGTCTCACTGGGCCAATAATGGCTATTTAGTCTTTGATATTAACCTGTTATCTATCGACGATAATGTCGAGCTGCTGGTTAAAATTGACAGTGGTTGGCCTAATGTCAGTGATATTAACGTCACTCTGCCAGAGCTTAATACTTGGACTGAAGTAAAAATATCTATCGCAGAATTAGTCGCCAGTGGCAATCGGTTTTCGCCTGGCAGCGTGGCTGACTTAGCTGTGGTAGTGAATCCGTTTGTGATTGAAGCGCTAGGTAACATCAGCCTGCAAATTGATAATGTGCGCTATGAATATCAAGTAGTTGAAGTGGATGAGTTGGTTATTTATGACAATGAAGTAAAACCGCCATATAGCATAGGACATTACGCCGCTAATGGTTCAGTCGATATCGCTCAAGTTGATGCTGGTGGTGATTATGGCGCTGTAACTCAATTTAGTTTTAATACCGATGAAGCCGTGGTTTATTACCAAAGCACCGGATTAGGTCAAGATGTTAGCCAATTTAGTTTTGTTGAGTTTGATGTCAATGTGCTGACAGATCCTCGAAGCCAGCGCGACTTTAATATCAAGGTCGATTGTGGCCATCCCTGTAGCTCTGGTGACTTTGCCATTACTACGCCCGATATTGCCACTTGGACCCATTATAAGTTAGCGCTTGCAGACCTTTTTAGCCATGCTGGCTCAAGTTTAGATTTAACCCAAGTTGATACCCCATTAGTGATTTTTCCGGCTTGGGGCAATCAAAATGGGGTGGTTATGCAAGTAGATAATGTGCAGCTAACTAAATAACATTGTTTTAAATCAGTTTGAATACGAATGCAGCTAAGCCATTGTGCCTTTTATGCAAGGGGCACTTGGCTTACTATCTGTAAACGATGTTGCATATTAGTAGCAAAAATTAACTCAGAGGCGTGGCAGAGCTACCTTGATATTTATGCTAGTGAAAAGTTAACTAACATTGTTATTTCTAAGACAAACTAAATAGTTATAAATCATCTTGTGAGCAACTGGCATAATAGCGCTAAGTGATTTGAGTTAACCACAGGTTAACGTATTCATAAGGATGAACCTTGAAGGTATTTAGTTTTTCAGAGCAAGATGATGCGCAGCAGCCATTTACGAAACCGCTGTTTACCCAGCAGCATCTCACTAAAGTGGTTGAGATTGCCAAATTGGCTGGTGATGCAATTATGCAAGTGTATTCAGACACCGACTTGCAAGTAACGCAAAAACAAGATGATAGCCCAGTGACCGCTGCGGATATTGCCAGTCATAATGTGATTGTTAACGCATTAGCTCAGCAATTTGCTGACATTAAGATCATGAGCGAAGAAGCCGCTGATATCCCTTGGTCAGAACGTAAAGAATGGCAAACTTATTGGTTAATTGACCCACTAGATGGCACCAAAGAGTTTATTAAGCGCAACGGTGAGTTTACCGTCAATATTGCCTTAGTTCATCAAGGCCGCGCTATGGTAGGAGTGGTATACGCGCCGGTATTACACAAATGTTATTCAGCCATTGTGGGTCAAGGCGCATGGCTTGAGTATCAAGGGCAACAGCAACAGTTAGATATTAGCCAACAAACAGTCAGCCCTGTACCTGTGGTGGTGGGCAGTCGCTCCCATATCAGCCCTGGGCTTGAAGAGTTCCTTAAGGATGTGGGCGAGCACCAAATACAAAGTGTTGGTAGCTCATTAAAGTTTTGTATGGTGGCAGAAGGCATTGCTGATGTGTATCCAAGACTGGGGCTAACCAGTGAGTGGGATACCGCTGCAGCGCAAGCTGTCGTTGAAGGCGCTGGTGGTCAGGTAGTGCGTTATCCTGAATTAACGTCCCTTGATTACAACCAAAAAGAAAATATTTTAAATCCGTATTTTATTGCGGCGTCACCAGCATGGTTTGCAAGGTAGCTATATAAACGAGTCATTGCAAAAGTGTCTAACTTGAAACCGTTAGCCTTTTATCAGCTCAATAATAGCTATTGCGGCACACTCATTTTGGTGAATAACAGATTCTAACGATATGGAGAGAGTTACTATGATGCGCATGGGTATTGACCTTGGCGGGACAAAGATTGAAGTGGTGGCGCTAGCCGAAGATAGTTCAGAGCTATTTCGTAAACGTATTCCAACACCTAAAAACTACCCTGAAACCCTTGATGCCATAGTAGGCTTAGTTAATGATGCTGAAGCCGAAACTCAGCAAACTGGCAGTTTGGGTGTGGGGATCCCAGGGGTGGTATCACCGTTAACGGGTTTGGTTAAAAATTCGAATTCAACTTGGATTAATGGTCACCCACTTGATAAAGATTTAAGCGCTCGTCTTGATAGAGAAGTGCGGGTAGCAAACGATGCTAACTGTTTTGCGGTATCTGAAGCTGTTGATGGCGCAGCCGCAGGCAAAGATGTGGTCTTTGGGGTGATTATTGGTACAGGCTGCGGTGGCGGTTTAGCGATAAATGGTAAAGTTCATGGCGGCGGTAATGGCATTGGTGGTGAATGGGGTCATAATCCTTTGCCGTGGATGACTTCGGACGAATTTAATTCTACATCGTGTTTTTGTGGCAACAAAGATTGCATCGAGACCTTTATTTCAGGCACTGGCTTTGTTCGTGATTTCCGCCGTGCTGGTGGTGAAGCTGACAGTGGCATTCAAATTTCGCAAATGATGGCTGATGGTCATCCGTTAGCGACCCAAGCATTTGTGCGCTTTATCGATCGTTTAGCACGCTCATTGGCACACCTGATTAATATGCTCGACCCTGATGTGATTGTATTAGGTGGCGGCGTATCTAATATTGATGCGATATACACTGAATTGCCAAAAGTATTACCTAAGTATGTGGTTGGCCGCGAGTGCGACACCTTAGTGGTTAAAAACGAATATGGCGCATCATCTGGGGTGCGTGGTGCAGCATGGCTGTGGGGTAAAAACGACCACTAGGTCGATGAGTTAACTCTTGAGTATTAAAACGGCGCTATCAGCGCCGTTTTTATTTACAGTCGAAATTAAGTGTGAGGGCGTTAAAGCTCTTCAGGCTCACTAATGCGTTCGCGGCGCTCTAGTTCTTCTTCAAAGGCTGCTTGAATTTCTTCTAGCACTGAATTGACATCAGCAGCGCTGGTATCCTCTTCAAATTCACCGCTAAGCTTGGTATCAGGCAGTAAGTCGCCTTTCTCATATAAGCTCCACATTTCCTTGGCATACTTTGTTAAAGCAAGCTCAGGTGCAAACTGCGAGTAATAGCGGGTCATATTGTTAACGTCACGTTCTAGCATGACCTTGGCATTATTATTGGCTGAAGCATCGACGGCTTGGGGCAGATCGATAATCACAGGTCCATGGTCATCTTGCAGTACATTAAATTCCGATAAGTCACCATGGACGATGCCGGCACACAACATACGAGTGACATACCCCATCATGGTGGCGTGATCTTGTAACGCTTGTTCTGCGCTTAACACAATATCATTTAAACGCGGGGCCACATCACCTTGACCATCAGTGATCAGTTCCATTATCAGCACACCTTCAAAGCAGCCATAGGGGACAGGCACTCGAATATTGGCGTCAGCACATTTATACAAGGCATCTACTTCGGCATTTTGCCAGGCATTTTCTTGCTGCTCACGGCCGTAGCTGGAACCTTTTTCCATTGCACGGCTGCGACGGCTATTGCGACTTTTTCTACCTTCTTGATATTGCGCTGCTTTTTTGAAGCTCCGTTTAATGGCTTCTTTATACACTTTGGCGCAGCGGATTTCATTTCCACAGCGAACCATATAAACGGTGGCTTCTTTACCGCTCATTAATTGGCTTACGACTTCGTCAATAAGGCCATCATCAACCAGTGGTTGTATACGTTTAGGAGTTTTCATGGCGCCGTTATACCTTACTTAGGCTGAGGATGGTAGTGATTGGCTGAGTTAATGCCATATTATTGCAGCTTAATGATGGCTAGATGTCACTTTGGTACTAACCAAAGCAAATTTTAATAGCGCTAAATGATAAGATAGCCTGCAGTTACTCCGTATTATTAATGGGGTTTGCTTTGTTAATGGCCATAAATAGGAGCCATCAGGTGAAGATAAATTTGCAAACAGCGAGGCTGCTAATAAGGGAAATATCTTCTGATATGACATCGTCAGAGTCTGCATCAGAGTTAACATCGCAGTCATCCGCACTCTTGATACAGCTTATGGCGTTGTTGACACCTGCAGTGGTTAATCATCTTCCTGCTAATTTTCAGCAGCTAAACTCACTACCAGCCGCCGAGTACTGGCTTGATGAAATGCTAGCACAAAGCCGTTTATGTCGGGTTGATGCGACTGATACAGGCTTAATGATGGGATTAGTCTTTATGTATCTTGCTGATGAAAAAACAGCCCATATCGGTTATTTACTGGGTGAGCATTATTGGAAAAAAGGCTATGGAAGCGAGTTACTCACAGGAGTGATTGAATTTTCCCGGGATCAACTTCAATGGCGTAAATTAATCGCTGGGGTAGACAAAAGTAACCAAGCATCAGCTAAATTACTTTTAAAGCTGGGCTTTACCCAGCAAGCCATTACAGAGCAGAGCGTGATTTTTTATGAGTATATACTAGACTGCTAAGCGAAATTTAACTGCACTAGCTCTCTCTTGAAAAGCGCAAAATATGGCCTTTGAATTGTTGTGTTAAATAATCAGTGTGAATGGGTTTGATATGATTATGGCTAAAGCCGTATTCATCCATCTTGGTGGTGAGTTTGTTTTTTCGGCCACGACCGGGATCGACAATAACAATTTCACATTGGCGTTTGGCATGGGCTTGAATGAAGTAAGCCAGCAAGGCAATATGCTCATCTTCGTACAATAAATCACTGCCGATGATTAAATCGAACTGACCTAAATCACTGTTGTCATCAGCCCAATCGACTCGTTCAAAGTTTATCGATTTGTCGTTATTGAGTTGGGTATTTCTTAATAGAAAACCTTCAACCTCAGGGTGATAATCGGTGGCGGTAATATCATCGGCTCTTTGGTTTAACAGTAAGCTTGAAAGGCCGATACCACAACCAATCTCTAAAATGCGTTTACCTTGAGTTTGATAATCAAGCATGTGATTTGCCAGTACCATACTGGAAGGCCAGACTACCCCAAAAATGGGCCATAGCGCCGAAGAAATACCTAAGTCTTTAGCTGTGTTGTTATCGTCACTAAATTGCTGTTTATCTCGAAGGGTACATAAGTGAATATCGTTGTCACCAATTTCAATGGTGTGATAGCGAACGCGTACAGGGGTCGTCATTATTTGTCCTAGTTGGGTAGCTAAAGCTAAGCCAAATATCTAGAAAAATATAAATGACGAAACAATTGAATAACCACACTATAGTAATTTTCGATTAGCGCAAAGGATATAATCAACTAATTCGAATAAAACCTTGCTGTGCAGTGGCTACAATGGCTATCGTATAATTGATTTAATTATATTGGAGTTAATATGAAAGGACTCATCACTGCCGCGTTACTCTCTTTAGCGTCGTCTGATTGCGTTATTGCGCCGCAGGATTCATTAGCTATTCCCCTTGTGCAGCGGCAACAACTTAACAATATGGTATTAAGTAACGAGTACTTATCTGGCTGTGTTACTGAGCAATTAGCTGATATCACTGAAAA
Source organism: Shewanella sp. 6_MG-2023 (assembly GCF_030547195.1). Lineage (NCBI taxonomy): Bacteria > Pseudomonadati > Pseudomonadota > Gammaproteobacteria > Alteromonadales > Shewanellaceae > Shewanella > Shewanella sp. 6_MG-2023. The sequence continues at coordinate 106,394 of NZ_JAUOQU010000016.1, forward strand.
GGTGTGCCCAAAGGGTGACGCTTACTGTTGTGACAGTGAAGCGAGTATTGAGCTCACTTACCTGCAATGGGAGAACATTTACCAACATTGTATGGTGAAGTAGAGACACAGCGGATAAACCCTTACTAAGGCACTTATTTGCTTAAGCGCGCTTGGTGTTATTCATTTTCCTGTCGATGTACATTAAAGTCTGAAACTAGACAATAAAGATTGAAACTAAGACAACAAAGTTCGAAACGTCATGAGTTGTTTAAGTTGGCAGAACTCACCACGGCAAACTTCCCTAACGATTTAGTGACCCAAATCTAGTTTGCCAGTTTGAACAAAAAAGTCGTGGTGCTTCACTTATACGAGTTATAAATCGCAAGTTTTCTTTAAGTCTTTCCAAACTTTGTTTGGATTAACGTCGTGGCGCTTCGCCCCTTCTTTTGCAAAGAGCAGAGTCAAGGGGGAAAGCGCTCACATTTTACAAAATAAGCCCTTAACAAACCCTCAGGCCCCAACGAAAAATGCTGAAAATCGCATGTTTTCAACGGGGATTGATCCAGCTTTTGACTTCGCTTGTAGTGTTCTTCGGTCATATTTGAAAATGCTAACGCCTCAGATGCGCCATCCATGGCTTAACTGAGGCTATATTGGCATCCATGCCAATCTCACGCTATTTTCTTCAAAGTCCTCAATTCAAATTGAGTCGGAGGCAAATAGATTTTCTGCTTTTTAGCCTTTTTATTCCCACTAATAAAGTCAAATCGAAGAGATAATAATCCCGGTGTAGATGCAGCAGCGAGCTTCTGACCGCCAAGGATGGTGGGAATGTCATTATTTGTCTGGAACAAATTTGACCAAAACATGGCGAAGTTTCACAGTGTGAAGCGCTCTGAGCGAGAGGCATGGATGCCGAACTGGCCGTTTAACATGGATGTTATTTGTTTTGGCAGAGCTTACAGGGACCTTTTGATTTATATAAAGAATGCAGCGTCTCGCAGTTGTATCTGCACATAAGGTCGCTCTTTCACATCTGACCCATAGGGATTTGGGAAATGTCATGATGATGTCGGGAACATCATTGACCATGTG
>NZ_JAUOQU010000017.1:0-105468 GCF_030547195.1 Shewanella sp. 6_MG-2023
AGTCATTTTTAAACTTATTTAAAAACAATTTTCAGCGTCACTTTACAGTGAACTGATTTGGCGTGTAACCCATGCTAGTGCGTGGTTTGCCGTGTCAGTGGATGCGCATTATAGGCAGATTCTGAATTGGTGCAAGGGCTTTTTATATAAAAACCGTTTAAGCGAATAGCTTTTGAACAGATCGTTTTATTTTTAACTATTATGGGTATTTAAAGAACACTTTTGTCCTACAGTAACTATCAGTAATATGGTTTTTATCGTGTTTTGAGGTCATATTTTCATCAGAGTATGGTGAAAGCTTCAATAATTCATTACCATAGCAATGTTTTTAACAGTTATTTATCATTTTTCATTTTTATTAGAGACAATCATATGCAAAAGTCATTTGTTATTACCCTAATTATTGCCCTTATAGGTGCAATCGTTATTTATGCTCTTTCTACCAATGTTCAATTAGTCGTGTCTTTCATCGCTGGTGTTATGTTAGCGAGTCTTATATTCACTTTTGTTCCGTCTTCAACTGCAACTGATTCAAATAAGCCTTATGTTGGCCCAACAATGACACTTTATGTTGGTAACTTGCCTTACCGTGTTCATGAAGGTGAAGTGAAAGCTTTATTCGGCGAATATGGACCAGTTAATTCAGTACGTTTAGTTAGAGATAGAAAAACAGGTCGCCGTAAGGGATTTGGTTTTGTTGAAATGTCTGAAACTGGCGCCAAGAAAGCAATGAACAAGTTAAACGATTACAGTTTCCAAGAACGCACACTAAAGGTGCGTGAAGCTAAATCACAAGAGTCAGATCCATCTGAGTCAAATAAAGAAGACTAAACCCCTTCTATTAGCTGCCTACGGAAATGCACTCTAGTTGCTTAAAACCGTAGTCAGCTAATGTTAATGCTAAGCCTTTATCTATCTTCTTTGTAAATCCCGCTGTTAACCTGCCTACTTTGTTCGTTTTACCTTTAGCTGACCTGTTTATTGTTTCTAATAATGACGCCACTCTTATTGCAATGGCTTCGCCGGAATCTAATAGCGTTACTGGATGGCTAATGCACTCAGCTATTTCTTGGCGTAATAACGGAAAGTGAGTGCAGCCTAAAACCAAGGTATCTATATCAGTGCCATTTATCGAAGCCAAGATTGGTTTTATCGCATTTAAGTTTATTGGGTTTCTTTTAGCTTTCTCTTCGGCAATAAGCACTAATTCAGATGAACCAATCAAAGTCACTTCACAGCAACCAGCAAACTCACGGATCAACTCTTTAGTATAAGCTCTTTCAACTGTCCCTGGCGTGGCAAGTAATGCTATGTGTTTGGATTGAGTCAATTGCGCTGCAGGTTTAATTGCTGGCACTACGCCCACCACGGGTATGGTTAGTCGTCTTCGTAAATGCGGTAACACTAAGGTGCTGGCAGTATTGCAGGCAACGACCACAATGGAAGCATTAATGCATGCCACTTGCTTGATAATCAGTGCCACACAACCTTCAATTAATGCTTGTTCTGCTAGATCCCCATAAGGTAGCCGGGCATTATCAAATAAATAGAAGATATCTTTAGCAGGCATTTTTGTTTGAATGTGTTCTAAAACGGATAAACCGCCGATACCAGAATCAAAAATAAGTATTGGACCTGACAATCTCTTCTCCATAATGCGGGTGATAAAAGCTGTATAGATAAAATTAACCACTTAATCCATTAAGATTAAGTCAATCCGCTGGACATCAGCGTTGTGTAGTATAATATTTGCGCCCTTAATTTACAGCCTATGGTGGAACAAAATGAATTTAGCTGCAATGGATCCTAAAAACTATGATGCGCAACTAGCAGAGAAGCGTATCAAGCTTGAACAGGACTTTGCCGATTTTACGCCGCCTAGTTTAGAAGTTTTTGCCTCAGAACCAGCCCATTACCGTATGCGCGCCGAGTTTCGAGTATGGCACGATGGCGATGACTTATTCTATTACATGTTTGATAAAGTCTTAGATGAGAAAGTGCGCTGTGAGCAATATTTGCCAGCAGGGACTTTAATCAATGAAATGATGACTGCATTAATGGAAGAGCTACGTCCTAATCATGATTTACGCTTTAAGTTATTTCAGGTGGACTTTTTAACCACGCTTAGCGGTGAGATCTTAGTGTCGTTACTTTATCACCGCCAATTAGGTGACACTTGGATAGAGCAAGCGACCCAAATGAAGGCGCGTTTAGCTGAAAAGTTTAACGTCAATATCATTGGCCGAGCACGTAAACTTAAAATCGATTTAGATAAAGACTTTGTGGTTGAGACCCTTAATGTAGCCGGTCAAGAATTACATTATAAACAAATTGAAAATAGCTTTACCCAGCCAAATGCGAAAGTGTCAGTCAAAATGCTCGAATGGGCTATTTCAGCAACCAAAGACAGCACTGGCGATTTATTAGAGCTTTATTGCGGTAATGGCAATTTCACTATCGCTTTAGCGCAAAACTTTGACCGCGTACTAGCAACAGAATTAGCTAAGCCATCTGTTGATGCTGCGCAGTATAATATTGCCATCAACAAAGTCGATAATGTGCAAATCATTCGTATGTCTGCTGAAGACTTTAGTGATGCGATGGCGAAAAAACGCACCTTTAGACGTTTAGAAGGTATTGACTTAGATAGCTACGATTGCAATACCATTTTCGTTGACCCACCACGAGCGGGTATTGACGATGACACCTTGGCATTAATGCAAAACTACGACCGCATTTTATATATTTCATGTAACCCAGAAACCCTAAAAGCAAACCTTGAGGTACTGGGAAGCACCCATAAGATCACCCGTTTCGCTTTATTTGATCAATTCCCATATACCCACCATATGGAATCAGGTGTACTACTAGAACGTAAGTAGGTTCAACACATATTAAAAAGCCGTTATAGGATGAATTATCCATAACGGCTTTTTTATTGCGCAAGTTTTACTATTAATTCACTGATGCTATTTAGTATCAACTTTATGTTGCAGCGCTTCTGCGCCTTTTGCCACCATGCGCAATTGCAGCACTAAGTGATCGGCTAATACTTTTCTGTCAGCTCGTTTCATATCTAAAGCTGATGCCCCAGCGTTAAACACTAGGGTAACTAAAGCTTCTGCTTGTACTCTGGCTAGCATCGGCGTTCTTCCAGCAGTCGCCTCTGTGTAATGAGACAACTCTGAAATAAAGTGTTCTATTTCTCTTGCTACAGCGGCACGAAAAGCCGCTGACGTTCCTGAGCGCTCATGTAATAGAATTCGAAAAACATTGGGATTTGATTCTAATACTTCCACAAACGTGTCAACCGAGATGCGAATGACACTGCCACCCGCTTCTGCGCGCTGGCGACCTTTACGCATCATTTGTCGAAGTGTGAGTCCACCTTCATCAACCATGGTTAAACCAAGTTCATTCATGTCTTTGAAATGACGATAAAAAGAGGTTGGTGCTATGCCCGCTTCCCTTGCCACTTCTCGCAAGCTTAAACTGGAGAAACTACGTTCAGCGCTTAATTGATTAAAAGCGGCATCTACCAATGCACGACGGGTTTTTTCTTTCTGTAATGCTCTTACACCCATGTAAAGATCCATTTAGTAAATGTTATTGCACAGATAATACCGCTTTTAAGCTAAAAACACAGCCCCGAGATACTTGACCGAATAAAGTTGGTGAGCTAAATTAGCTTACAATTGTACGCTCAATAAGAATCATGGATTATCTTAATGAAAAAACCACCGATTATTTGGTTAAATACTGCTTTATTTGCGCTAACACTACTTGGCGCGCTGACTTTAGTGCCGTGGCGTGGTTTTACACATGGCTTTGAAGCTATTGAGTGGATTGCTTTTGTGGTACTTGCCTTTGCTAGCGGCCTTTCAATTACCGCCGGTTACCATAGATTATGGTCTCACAAAGCTTATAAAGCGCATCCTGCAATGCGATTCTTATTTGCCCTTGGCGGTGCATTAGCATTACAAAATAGTGCACTGCATTGGTCATCAGATCATCGCATCCATCATAAGCACGTTGATAATAACGACAAAGATCCTTATTCAGCCAAAATGGGCTTTTGGTATAGTCATATTGGTTGGATGCTACGTGAATACCAAGCCAGTCGTTATCATGATTATAATAACGTCCGCGATTTACAAAAAGATGCCATCGTTATGTGGCAGCATAAACATTATCTTACCCTAGTGGTATTGATGAATATCGCACTACCGGCATTTTTAGGCTGGCTCAATGGCGATATTATTTCAATGGTGCTGATGGCAGGACTATTACGTTTAGTGGTCGTACATCACTGTACTTTCTTTATTAATTCATTAGCCCATGTCTGGGGCAGTCAGCCCTATACCAATAAAAATACGGCTAAAGATAATGGCATGATTGCCTTACTGACCTATGGTGAGGGTTATCATAACTTTCATCACATTTTTGAAAATGACTACCGTAATGGTATTAAGTGGTGGCATTACGACCCAACAAAATGGCTAATTAAGTCAATGCAATGGTGTGGTTTAGCCACTGATTTACGAGTAGTACCGCAAGAGCGAATCGAAAGTGCCAAACTTCAAATGCAATTATTAAGAGCGCAAAATAAGGTCGCACATTTACCAAATTGTGATGAAATAATCGCTAATTTCCAAGCCGAATATGATCTTATGAAGCAACATCTAGTGGATTATTATCAAGCGAAAAAGGTACTGCTAGATGCCAAACGTAAACAACTGAGCAACCAGCAATTAAAATTGCAGGTCGAAGAATTAAAAGCACGTTTGTTAGCCCAAAAGAAAAACTGGAATAGCCTCACTGCTGCTTATTAAAGTCTGTTTTAACCCATTAAAAGTAAACGGCTACCTTGCAAGGTAGCCGTATGTGTTTATGATGGATAATCTTCCTTTTTAAGGGTTACCCATTAATGTCTGAATCGTCAGTTAAACTTACTGAATATAGCCACGGCGCCGGCTGTGGCTGTAAAATTTCCCCGCAGGTACTTAGCACCATACTTGCCTCATCTTTACCCTCTTTTACCGATCCTAAATTATTAGTCGGCAATCAAACCCGTGACGATGCAGCAGTTTACCAACTCAATGATGAAACAGGCATTATCAGTACTACTGACTTTTTCATGCCGATTGTGGATGACCCCTTCACCTTTGGGCGTATCGCGGCCACTAATGCCATCAGCGATATTTATGCCATGGGCGGCACGCCTATCATGGCTATTGCCATACTTGGCTGGCCAGTGAATATCTTAGCTGCAGAAGTGGCTCAAAAGGTTATTGAAGGCGGGCGCCAAGCCTGCGCAGATGCGGGAATAATGTTAGCTGGCGGTCACAGCATTGATGCACCTGAACCGATTTTTGGATTGGCGGTAACCGGACAAATCCCTCTTGAGCAATTAAAGCGCAATAATACGGCAAAAGCTGGCGATAAACTGTATCTCACTAAACCGATAGGGATCGGTATCCTCACTACCGCGCAAAAACAAAAAAAGCTCACAGAGCAAGACAGTATGATTGCCATTGATGCCATGTGTCAGCTAAACAAGGCCGGCCAAGATATTGCGGCAATCGCTGGAGTAAATGCACTGACAGACGTCACGGGTTTTGGCTTGGCAGGTCATTTGATTGAAGTTTGCCAAGGCGGCGATGTCACTGCGAATTTAGTATTTAATAACATCCCATTATTAGACCGAGCGCTGCACTACTTAAACTTAGGTTGCACCCCAGGCGGAACCCAACGCAACTTCGACAGTTATCAGCAATACTTACCTAAAATGAGCGAGCAACAAAAAGCGATTCTGTGCGATCCGCAAACCAGTGGCGGCTTGTTGATTGCGGTAAGCGCTGACGCAGAACAACAACTGGTTGCTTTACTTGAGGCGCAAAATATTGCCCCTATTTGCATTGGTGAATTGAGCGCTTCAAATACCAATAGCGCATTAATTACACTGACATAGAGAGTAACAAATGCTTGCTAACATCATTGCTAAAACCGAGTATCAACGTCTTTTCCTTCAGCAGCGTGCGCTCATTGATGTGCGCGCCCCCATCGAATTTAGTAAAGGCGCCTTCGAGCATTCGGCCAATTTCCCGCTGATGAATGACAGTGAACGTACCAAGGTTGGTACTTGCTATAAAGAGCAAGGACAACAGGCGGCTATCGAATTAGGTCATCAATTGGTTAATGGCAAAACCAAACAGCAGCGCATTGAAAGCTGGCAGCAGTTTATCGCTAAGCACCCCAACAGCTACCTATATTGTTTTCGTGGTGGCTTACGTTCAAAGTTGTCACAGCAATGGCTGAAAGAGGCCGGCATCGATATCCCTTATATTGAAGGTGGCTATAAAGCCATGCGCCAATATTTAATTGATATCATTGATACCGCGGCGACTTTGCAGCCCTTAGTCATTTTAAGCGGCAGCACCGGCAGCGGCAAGACCGAGCTCTTACAACTGCGACCAGAGTCCATTGACTTAGAAGCCATTGCCAATCATCGCGGCTCAAGCTTTGGTAAGAACCTTGAGCCCCAACCAACTCAAATTAATTTCGAAAATCAGCTGGCGACACAGCTACTACAACATCAGCAATTGCCACAACATAAAATCTTGTTAGAAGACGAAAGCTTCTTAATCGGGCGCTCAGCCATACCCAAAGCTTTTTACCAAGCGATGCAAGCCAGTGAGATGATTGTATTAGAAGAAAGCTTAGCGAATCGTATAAACAGAATACATAAAGACTATGTTATTGATAAGTCAGCCGCCTTTATCAATAAATATGGCGCAGAACATGGAAAAGAACAGTTTAGCCAATACCTGCTTAGCAGCATTAATAGCATCAAAAAACGCTTAGGTGGCAAGCAACACCAACAGCTCAGTGCCATTATTGAAAGCGCCATAAATCGACAGTTTTCAATAAACGATGCTAATGAACATTTTGATTGGATTTCAATACTATTAGAGCGCTATTACGACCCTATGTATCAATACCAAATGAGCAAACGTCAGCAAAGGGTAATATTTAGTGGTGATAAAATTGCGATCCAGCAATATTTAGATCAGCTAGCAGGATAATTCACACACTCTGCACTCATAACAACGAACGGTTGCTGTTATGAGTGTCACATAGCAAAGATAGAGCAACCACTTATACTCGTGCTTTAGCCCCATCATTTAACGACCATTAGCGCTATCATTTAACGACCATTAGCGCTCTCATTTAACGACCATTAGCGCTCTCATTTAACGAACAGTTGCGCTATCAAATAACTCAGTGACCTTAGCTTGTAGCCCATGGCGACCCAGTGAGACCCCATCGACCGCTGCATCAATATTCACAGTCACCCTAGACCAAAAACGCTTCGGTGGTGTTGTCAGTGCATGGCCGCCTTTATGGCTAAAGTATGAGCCCCATAAGCCTTGTAATGACATCGGGATTACTGTGACGGGATCTCTCGCTAAAATCGCTTCGATACCGGGTCTAAACTCAGCAATTTCACCATCAACAGATAAACGTCCTTCAGGGAAAATACACACTAGCTCCTCATTACCAAGGGCTTCATGGATTAGCTCAAATGCTTGCTTGTAGGTGGTTTCACACTTTTTAGGTGAGCAAATAGGAATAACTCCAGCATGGCGAAAGAGATATTTTAATAGCGGAATTTCACTGATGGATTTATCCATCACAAAACGAATAGGACGGGTGGATGCGCCCATAATAATTAAGGCATCAACATAGCTAACATGATTACAGACAATCACCCCAGCTCCCTGCGCCGGAATATTGAGACGCCCATTAACACTGACGCGGTACATCAAGTGGCTCAACAAGTAACTGATAAAGCGCTGAGCAAACTCAGGTACCTGAGCATACACATATAACGCCACCGCAGTGTTCAACCCAGCAAGGAGTAAAAATAATTGCGGAATACTCCACTCTAAAACGCCAAGTAACAACATAGATAGTATTGCCGCCATCACCATGAATAAGGCATTAATAATATTGTTTGCCGCAATAGCTTGGGCACACTCCCCTGGTGCAGCCCTAGATTGAATAAAGGCATACAAGGGCACAATGAATAATCCACCACTTAAGCCAATAAACAGCAAATCAACCATCAGCCGATAATGCTGCGGATCTGCGATAAAGCTACTAAAGCTGTAAACAAAACTGCTATCTAATGGCGCTGGCGGAATAGCAAAAATTAAATCACCCCCAAATACCGTTAAACCTAAAACCCCAAACGGCAGCACGCCTAACTCCACATGACCATAGGAAATCCGCTCACATACCCACGAGCCAATGCCGATACCAATGGAAAATAATGCCAACAATAACGACACCACGGTGGCATCGGCATACAGGTGTAATTTGGCAAAGTTAGGAAACTGGGTTAAATAAGTGGCGCCCAAAAACCAAAACCAGCTAATGGCGAGAATAGCCATCCAGATACTTGGGGTTTGCCTTACTTTGGCAATATTGCGCCATGTTCCCGTAAAAGGGGTAAAACGAATTTTACTGATTGTGCCTTGTGGCGGTAATGCAGGAATAGCCCGGCTTGATAAGTAACCAGCAATAGATAACGTCACCACAGTCACCGCGGCGCCAAGTAAACTATGCTCACTTGCCACTAACAAACCTGCAGACAAGGTGCCAGCAAGGATCGAGATAAAGGTGCCCATTTCAACCCAAGCATTACCAGTAACTAACTCATCTTCTTTAAGCGTTTGTGGCAATAAGGAATACTTAACTGGGCCAAAGTAAGCCGATTGACTGCCAGTAAGAAATAGCAGCACCAACATCAGCAAATAGCTTTGCGACAATATGGCAAAAGCCGCGCAAGACATGATGATAAGCTCCAGTAATTTAAGTCGTCTTATCAGTCGCGCTTTGTCCATATTGTCAGCCACGACACCTGCATGGGCTGAAAATAAGAAAAACGGTAAAATAAACACTCCGGCAGCTAAATTAACAAACATATTGACGCTAATCGGTAGTGCATCTACCTGGCTGTAAGTCACCAGTAATAGCAGCACATTTTTATAGATATTATCGTTTAATGCCCCAAGGCACTGAGTGATGAAGTAAGGGAGAAAACGTTTGGTTAATACCATGAAACATCCTTATTTTGCCATTCCTGAGGTATAGCCTTGAATATAAATAGATAACAATTTTGGTAAGTAATTTAAGCCATGAATGAAGCTCTGAGTGAACACCCCCTCTCCTTCACGCATTGCATTTGCCCTTAAGCCGCTATTATCAATAATGCTTTGAACAACAAACTAACAGCAAACAAAATTAAAACAATGCTCATAACCCATTAATTTATAGACAGCATGAGTATTTTATAAATGGCGGCCACAAAAAAGCCCTCTACTAGAGGGCTTAAATAAGTCATGTCGAGCTGACTAATTAGTGAGGATATCGTCCCAAGGTAAATTCGGGCTACCTACAACAATAAAGTTTGGATTTTCAAGGGTTTCACGTTCATTATAAGTTAACGGTTGCAGGTTAATATCCATTAACGCGCCGCCTGCTTCTTCTAGAATAATTTGCGCAGCGCCTGTATCCCACTCACCGGTTGGCCCTAAACGCACGTAACAGTCAGCTCGGCCTTCGGCCACTAAACAACTCTTTAATGCTGCGCCGCCTAACACCACTAATTCGCAACTGCTAGGATGACTGAGTAACTTTAATACTGATTGTGGGTCTTGACGACGACTTACCGCAAGACGTAAACCTGATTCATTAATATCAGTAAGTGGTTTACTGCTAATACGCACTTCATTGTTAGCATCACGTTTGTAGGCTCCTAAACCTGCAATCGCGTAGTAACACACGTTTGTCATCGGCACATACACTATCCCCATCACAGGGCGATTATGCTCAACGAGTGCAATAATCACTGAAAAGTCACCACTACCAGCAATAAATTCACCAGTGCCATCTAATGGATCCACTAACCAATAACGTGGCCACTCGCTACGCTCATTAAAAGGTATATCGGCAGCTTCTTCACTTAAGATTGGAATATCAGGCGTTAATTTAGCAAGTTCAGTACAAATAATTTCATTTGCAGCCAGATCCGCTGAGGTGACAGGAGTATTATCAGATTTTATTTCGCGATCAAAATCACCTTTCAAATAAATATCGCGGATTTTTTGACCCGCCTCGGTGGCAATACTGATGACTTGTTCAATTACTTCTTCTGGCTTCATAACGACTCCAATCGCCAAATAATACTCTGAATAGTGTCAAGTTAGACTAATTTACGATTTATTTGTAGTTAAATTAGATGAGTAAGCTGAAATATTTTAATCATCAGTCAGTAATAACGCTTACAACATCTCAATTGGCTAAATTTAGCCGCTAACACAGTAGCAAGATTAACCTTGTAAATGTTGTTGGGCTAAAAATAATGCACTCACACTTCTCGATTCTGAAAAATCAGTGTTATCCAGTAACGCTTGCCATTCACCAAGCGCCCACGGGATAACTTCAATAGGTTCAGGCTCATCACCTTCTAGACTGCTTTCATATAAATCTTCAGCAATGAAAATTTGCATCTTACTGGCAAAATAACCTGGCGCTAAGCTTAATTCTTTCAATAAGGTCAGCTTACGACTGGCAAAACCGATTTCTTCTTGTAACTCACGATTCGCGGCTTCAACAGCCTCTTCGCCGGGATCAATCAAGCCTTTAGGAAAACCCAACTCATAATTATCAGTGCCTGCGGCATATTCTTTAGCCAACAAAAATTGACCTTGATGCACAGGCACAATCATGACCGCACCGCGGCTGCCACCACTCATTCGTTCATATTGACGCTCAATGCCATTAGAAAATTTTAGGTGCAGCTGTTCTATCTGAAACAGTCGACTTTTGGCGACAATTTCGCGATGAAGAATTTCGGGCTTTTTATGCCGTGATGTCATTAAAACCTCGTATATGACGAATTTAGTAAGACCAGTTACAATCTTACTACCCTAGCTATATTCTACAACCGGAATTTACATGTTTCCTTGGCATAAGATAGACACAGTTTTGCTCGATATGGACGGCACCTTGCTGGATTTGCATTTTGATAACCATTTTTGGTTAACTTTGGTACCTCAACAGCTTAGTACACAAAAGCAAATTTCCTTAGCCCAAGCGCAGGTGCTAGTCGAGCAGTCTTACCATAAGGTTGTTGGCACCCTAGACTGGTATTGCATTGATTTTTGGCAGCAACAATTAGACATAGATATTCTCACCCTGCATTATTCACTGGTTGAGCGAATTCAAATGCGCCAAGACAGCATGCCCTTTTTAGAGGCGCTCGCTACGGCAGGTAAACAAAGAATCCTGTTAACCAATGCCCATCCTAAAAGCCTAGAACTTAAATTAGAACATACTGAACTGGCAAGAGGCCTAGATGGAATGATGTCGAGCCATGAAACGGGTTATCCTAAAGAGCACCCTGAATTTTGGAAGCAAGCATTCGCGAAGTATGATTTAGATCCAAGCCGCTGTTTGTTTGTTGATGACAATGAAAATATTCTTGAAGCATCACGTTTGGCGCGTGTTGGCTTTCAATTAGGTATTAGCAATCCTGACAGTCAAAAGCCCAATAAGGATTTTATCGATTTTCCTGCCATTGATGATTACCAACTCTTACATCAAGACTTATTAGCTGCAGTTAAAGGCTAAGTGCCTATGGTAGCTAATAATTTATAGCCAATAAAAAAGGCAGCTGATGTGATTCAGCTGCCTTTCAAATTTCTGATGAAGCAGTCGTTACTACAACCCTGGAATCGTGCCCTGATAATTAACAGGGTAATAGCCTTGGCTATCTTGTTTACCCAAAAAGCTTAAAGCTTGGGTTAAATCTTGTGGCTGCTCATGGGTCGGTTTGATCTTAGCACTAACCACAATACGATTATTTTCACCTAAAGTGGCGCTACCTTGAATCCCCATTTTGTTCATTGAGTCATCAGTCATCAATTGCACTTGGCCATCAATACAACTCAACCCTAGGGCGATATCCCCTAAAGGATATTCACCAAACTGATTTTTAACATCAATAGCATTCAAAAATAGCTTACCGGTTAACTGCTCACACCAAGGCGTACCTTGCTTAAGGCTTTCAACAATTAAACTGACATCACCATCTACCATGGTTCTAAAGGGTAATTTTGCGTTGCCTAATAAAAATTTATTCGGCGCTTCAAAGCGCAAGTTTTCAGCTGAGACACCTGAGAAAGACCAACTAATATCACCCTGCCCACTAACTGGCGTTGCCCGGCTACCAATCTGCAGATCGACATTGAGCTGACCAATAAATAATGTCCAAGGATTTAAATCCCATGACACCTGTTCAATCAAACGGCGATCAATCGACACCAAATCAGCAGAGCCTTGCCACAATGTACCACTAACACCGCTTACCTTGATATTATTGGGTAATGGCGCAATCCCCACTAGCCAATTTGCTGGGATAAATACCACCAAAAAGATCAGGTAAACAAAAACACCTAAAATAATTTTCTTAATCAAACTCACTACTATACCTACTTACTTAGATAACTGAATACGGCGCACTTTGACATAACCTGCCAAGTCAGACTCTGATACATCAACACTTTCTAGGGTTAAGCCTTTTTCTTCAACCAGTTCATGCAAGTAATCAAGTAAGCTGTCAAATGGCACATCGTCCATCCATAATTGGATTTTATTGCCCTGTGGCTGCATACGGGTAATGTCTAAATCATATTGGCCAGCTAATTGGTTCACAATCGAACTTAAGCTGCCTGATGCTCTTGGCCCAGAACCTTGTTGTTTTAAACCGGCAATTTTATTCGCCGATTGTTTAACATAATTTAAGGTTTGCTTGGCTGCTTGATGATCTTTTTCAGCATTGTCTGCCGCAGTTGCAATCGGGCTCCAAATGCCCCAATACAAAATTCCAATAACCACAAACACTGCGCAACTGCCGACTAATTGCTGTTCACGTTGCGCGAGTCCACGCCACCAAATTTGCAAATTTTCCATCTTATTTGCCCTTCAAGGTAATTGTGGTATTCACTTCATTGTCACCGCTATTGATGGCACCCATATCAAACTCATAACGCGCTTCAACCAGTTGCTTGAATTTATCCACGTGATCATAACTTTTTGCCGTCACTTGCATGCGCAGTTCATTACGACTTGCATCAAAACGAATTGAGTTCGGTTTTAAATCGGGCACTTTTTGAAATGACTCTTTCAGGCCATCAAGCATGTCAAAGAAAGCAGCACCGCCACCTTGACCTTTAAGACTGCGCAATTGTGAGTCCAGCTGCGAGCGAATATTAACAATCCGGTTTACCCCTGGACTAACACGCTTAAATATCGCTTCACTTTGCTGTTTTATTTCAGCGGTTTGTTGATTCAACTGATGAATGGTTAAGCCTTTATTCACTAGCCCAAGTACGATAGCAATAACCGCTACAATAGCCGCATTTTTCCATAGCATCAGATGCTTGCTGTATTCACGCTTTGGCTGATACACACCGCTTAATAAATTAATCGGTGCCTGTAAAATACCCTTTGCCAATACCATCATCGGAATATCTAATGGTTTCGCTTCCACCTCAGCATTGGTAAACACTAAGTCTTCGCTATAGGCGGCAATTTTTAGCGCAGAATCGGCATCACTTCGACGCGATAGCAGCTCAGGTAAGGCGAAATCTAACCATGTTTTTGGCAAGCTCACACCACTACCTTCACCGGTACGCAGTAACAATTCATCACCCATATCCAGCGCAGCCCAGCTACATTGATCCAACGGTAAGGCTAAACAATCAGGGACAATACTCTTTACTTTAATGCCAGCATCAAGCAGCCAAGATAACCAGTTTTGCATTTGCTCATGGGCCACTGCGGCGACATTTAGCTGCTCACCATCACGGGGGCCAACCACAAAGTGCATGGTTTCAACATCAGAGGCGATGGTTTCTTCTAGCATGAAAGGGAGTGCCTTTAACGCTTGGCGCTGATTTTTTTCAGGCAATGCAATTTGAGTCAATGTCATACTGGCCGCTGGCACCAACACATCCACCGGACGATTGCCCGCGCGCTCAGTCAAACTGGTTAAGCTCGCTGCATCACTTAACTCACCTGAAGCAATAATTTCTTGCTCTTGTTCTGACCATACCAGCCACGAACAAGGACTTGTTGATGTTTTCCCTAATCGGATAAAAAGCCGTTCAGACACTGTCATTCTCCACAAGCTTCAAACTGCCACAGGCCAAACTAGCCAAGGTTAATTGAAGCGGATTGTTACCCATATTCATTATTGCTGATCACCGTATTGACGACTGATCACATCAAACTTGTTATTACTGCGACGCAAAACGCTATCCATTCTAAACATCGCATTATCCACTTTAGCGCCCGCTTTTAATAAGAAGTAATTACTATCGACCACTATGCTCGATTTCATATTACTTTCAGTGGCTAAACTCGCTAAGGAATTATTTTCCCAAAACTCTGCTGTGGTTTCGAAGCCATCTGCAGGTCGTTGGTTAATTAAACTTTCCGCATCGCTTTGGCTAATCTTGTTTTCTAGCATACCCACTAACAATGCTGCTTGTTCAACCTCTAGGGTATTCACATTAAGCAATTGTTGGTTATTACCTGGTATCGCGCAAATATAAGGCAACAAGGTTAAATACACTTGCTGGTTATATCCTAATACCGCCCGCAGCTCACTGCGATGATTCATCAAGGTATTCGCTGCTCGATACGGCGTATTACGAGACTCATAATCGGCATCTTCAGCGCCATAGGGCATTGCTACCGTATCTTCGTCAATATAATCAATCAAAGTATGGGTCAGCCGCTCGGCGCCAAATTCATCCATACCTAGGGCAACCAACAGTGACATATACTGAGTCGCGGCTAATGATAATTTAGGTTGGCCATTTTCAACTTCTGTTGACTTAACTGATAAAGCGTTAAGATTAAAACAAGAACGCATATCTTTAATCTCACCGCCAATTTCGCCGTATTCAGCCGGAAAAATCACATCAGCTAAAGCCCAATATTGCTGTAAATGTACGGTGCCGTCAGCATCTTCCATATCTTGCTTTAAAATCTTTTTACCTAATTCTTCTGCCGAAATAGCATACCAATAGGCTTGATCATACTGGGCTAAATTCAAGGTACGGCGCATGGATAACTGATTACGGCTGGTAATATTGGTCGCAATAATCACCACTAAAGCGACCACCAGTAACACCACTAATAACGCGACTCCGCGCTGTTTACGCAACCCCGGCGACTGATATTTCATCATCCGTCTTCACCCGTGCTAGAGCCATCAGTATCATTGTCGTTATCAGTATTATCGTTACTACCATTATCATCGTTATTGTCGCCGTTACTGGCTGCGGCATCACCGCCACCTTTAGGCAGTAGAAAACGACGCTCAATGATACCTAAGCCTTCAATTTCTAATTTCATCGCGATGCCAAGTGGCAGTTGTGAAGCATCAACTTTACGCTCCCATTTATCACCGACAAAAAACGAATACTCTATGGAGATAACATCTTTAATGATCAAACTTTTTAATGGCTCTGCACCAATTTCTGGCTCAGGGTAAGGATAGTACCAACGCTCTAAGCGGCCTTCTTGCACCACATATGACACCGATTGCAAACTACCCCTTGGCAACATGCCATCAGGGTTGAGCCAACCTAAACGGAAAAACACCAGCGCTTCGGTTTCTGAGTCCAGCATGTTATCGCCCGTTTGAAACACAGTGGTGGTACGCTCGCCGTCTAGGCCACGTTGTGTTCGGGCTACCATCTGGCCTAAATCACGTTCGATAATGCCAAAACCTTGCTGTAAGGCTTTCAAACGGATTGAAAATTCTTTGGTGGCTTCATCGTTTTTCATCACGGTTGACAGTACCGAGTTCGATGCCAGCCCGATCATGGCAAAAATACCAATAGCAATCATCATTTCCAGCAAAGTAAAGCCTGCTTGGCGATGATTGTCGCTGTGTCTTGAGCGCTTAGCCTTCATTGTGAACATAGCTACTCACTTGTGCGACGGTGCGATTAAATCTGTCATCATCACTGACTAATACTCTGATCATTCTGAAATTGTCGTCGGTGGTTTTAATCACTTCCTGACGCCAATACCAATCTTTATCGGCTAACTCTACCTGACCATTTTTAGTGCCCAGCTCAGGAAAAGGCTGCGTTAATCTAACCTCAACCATTTGATTGCTAGCAACCCATTGGGCTAAGGTTCGCTCTTCTAAAATCGGCAGGTTGGCCATTTGATCACCAATGCTTTTGGTGACAGCAACCGCAGCAATAGAAAACACCGCCAAGGCCACTATGACTTCAAGTAAGGTCATACCTTTACTGTATTTCATCAAAGCTTCCTATGGCTAAACGCCCTAATGCATCACCCACCACTAACACTTCAATCTCTTTACCTTGGTCGTCATCGGTCAAAAAACTCAACTCAAACGTCGACATTTCACCACTGGGAAACAGTAAAATTTGCGGCTCGGGATTTTTCTTTTTATCTTCTTTTGAGGCTTCAATTAATGGCTCATCAAACCAAGATTCATCATCTTCATCTTCTTGAACTAATGGCAAGCCATCAAGCAGTAGACTCAAACTCACACCCGGGTCCATTTGCCTTGGGGCCAGTTGACGATCTTGGGTTATAGGGTGCCATTTTTTTTCATCGTAATAGACAAATTGATATTCATCTTCTTCGACGACGATACCTAAGAATTGACCGCTTAAAATGGTTTCTTCAATCACTAATTCAGTGGTCGCAATAAACTGACGGGCCGTTTTTTTTAACGCTTGCTCAGGCCCTGAAGTACTGGTTGTCATCGTGACGGCAGCCGCAGCTAACCCCATCAATAAGGCAACCAGCAATACTTCTAAGAGGGTGAACCCCGATTGGCGTTTAGATATCATCATCTGCTATTAGACTTCGTGCTTACTGGAAGTTTTGCAGATTCCAGTTGCCGATATCATCTTCAGTTCCCACTTGGCCATCAGGACCGGCACTGAAAATATCAATACGGCCATTTTCGCCAGGACTTAATAGGTAGTAATCGTTGCGCCAAGGATCCTGTGGTAAACGCTTAATGTAACCGTCTGGTCGGTAATTACGTGGCTCAGGTGACGAGGTTGGCTTTTGCACTAACGCATCTAAGCCTTGCTCCGTTGTTGGATACACACTGTTATCTAGGCGGTACATATCGAGGGTGTTTTCTAACGCTACAATGTCAGAAACGGCTTTTTGGATATCAGCTTTATCTTTGTTACCCATTAAGTTAGGTACCACCATAGAGGCCAAAATACCTAAAATAACAATCACGACCATGACTTCAAGTAAGGTAAAACCAGCTTGTTTACCACGGGTTTGATTTCGATTAGTTTGCATTAACAACTTCCTCCGACGCGCACACTCGGTGCGCTAACAATAAATAGTAAATAACTTGGATACTTAAGCGCTGATCAAGTTATTCAATTCTAAAATAGGCTGTAAAATTGCCATCACGATAAATAACACCACCGAGGCCATACTGACCACGAGCATGGGTTCAAATACCCCTAAGGCAATATTCACATTAGATTCAAATTCTCTGTCTTGGTTATCTGCAGCACGTTCTAGCATTTGCTCCAGCTGACCACTTTTTTCGCCTGATGCAATCATATAGAGCATCATAGCCGGAAAAAGTTTGGTATTAGTTAGCGCCGCGCCCAGGCTGGTACCTTCACGCACTCTTGCTGTAGCATCATCCACTGCTGCGCGCACTTTGACGTTTTGCAGCACTTCACTGGCAATACGCATGCCCTCAAGCAAAGGTACAGAACTTGCTGACAAGATACTTAAGGTTCTCGCAAAACGGGCGGTATTCAGGCCTTTACTGACTTTGCCAATAACCGGTGCTTTGAGTAACCAGGTGTCATATTGCATTCTAAAGTTTGGTTTTTTTAGCAGCTGCTTTAGTAGTGCAAACAAACCAATCAGTGCCACAAGCACAAATACCCCATAATTTTGCACAAAATCAGAGGCGAGGATCAAAAACTGAGTTGAACCGGGTAGCTCTTGACCCATATGTTCAAACTGACCAACCACCTTAGGTACCACTGCTGCCAGTAATACGGCAATTACCCCAATGGCAACAATGGTTAATACCATAGGGTAAATCATTGCCTGAGTTAGTTTAGATTTCAGTTGCTGGCGACGTTCGGTGTAATCGGCTAAGCGGTTTAGTACCACTTCTAAATGACCAGACTTTTCACCTGATGCCACCATAGCGCGGTACAAATCATCAAATACGTGGGGGAATTCGGCTAAAGAATCAGCCAAGCTGTACCCTTCAACAACCCGCGAGCGCACCGCCATGACCAAACTGGCAAGACGATCTTTTTCACATTGCTGGCCTACCGCTTTGAGTGATTCCTCAATGGGTAAACCTGCAGCAACTAAAGTGGCGATTTGACGGGTAATTAAAGCAAGCTCTGCAACCGAGATACCACGTTTGAAAAACTTAAGCCCACCGCTTTTGGCCTTGGCTTCTTTTTCAGCAACCGGTTCTAGCTCTAAGGGCATTAAGCGCTGTTCACGTAGCTGACTACGTGCATGACGAGCCGTATCAGCCTCTATCACCCCTTTTTGCTGTTTACCATTGCTATCAAGGGCTTTATATTCAAACGCTGCCATTGATTACTCCTCGCGGGTCACGCGCAATACTTCTTCAAGGGTGGTAACCCCTTTCAGTACTTTGCTCATGCCATCATGACGGATACTTGGAATCGTTTGACGGACATACTTTTCAATGGCTAACTCACCGCGGCCACCGTGAATTAATTCACGAACGTTGTCATCAACAGTGAGTAATTCATGGATACCGGTACGACCTCGATAACCATTATGACCACAGGCTTTACAGCCTTTAGCGCGATAAATCACTCGGGTATCATTGACCGTTATGCCTAATAATTCGCGCTCACGCTCATCTGGCTCATGCTCGACCTTACATTCGTTACACAAGGTACGAATAAGTCGCTGGGCTAATACACCCAGTAAGCTTGAAGACACCAAGAAAGGCTCAACACCCATATCTTGCAGACGAGTAATCGCGCCCGATGCCGTGTTGGTATGCAAGGTCGAAATAACCATGTGACCGGTTAGTGAAGCTTGCACTGCAATTTGTGCGGTTTCTAAATCTCGGATTTCACCAATCATGACCACATCAGGATCTTGACGTAATATCGCCCGCAAACCACGGGCGAAGGTCATATCCGCTTTCATATTCACTTGAGTTTGGCCAATGCCTTCCAGTTCATATTCAATCGGATCTTCAACGGTTAAAATGTTGGTGTCTTTGGAGTTAATCTCAGTTAACCCCGCATACAGGGTGGTACTTTTACCTGAACCTGTTGGGCCGGTAACCAAAATAATACCGTGCGGTTTACGAATTAACGCTTCAAATTCATCTTGGATAGACAGGGTCATACCCAATAATTTTAAATCTAGGTTGCCGGTATTTTTATCCAGTAGTCGTAATACCACTCGCTCGCCATGGCTTGATGGCATGGTAGAGACACGCACATCAACTGCGCGGCCGGCAATACGTAATGAAATACGACCATCTTGCGGCACACGTTTTTCTGCGATATCTAAACGCGCCATCACCTTAATACGTGAAACCAACAATGAAGACAGTTTACGGTTAGGTTTTAAAACTTCTTTCAAAACCCCATCAATACGGAAACGGACGATTAATTGCTTTTCGTAGGTTTCGATATGGATATCAGAGGCTTCTTCTTTAATGGCTTCTGATAACAAGGCGTTGATCAATTTAATGATTGGCGCGTCATCATCACCTTCGAGCAAATCTTCGGTTTGTGGCAGTTCTTCGGCGAGGGTAAATAAATCCATTTCATTACCAATGTCTTCCATCAGCTGCTGGGCTTCTGATGAATTAGCCTGGAATGTGTGGGTTAATTTCGCTTCAAAGTCTTCTACCGGCAGCTTGACTAACACCAGATCTTCACCGGCATAACGGCGCACTTCAAGCATGGCATCAAGTGGGGTATTACTGGTGTAGTAAAGCTTTAGGGCATCGGCTTCTTTGGCCAATGCCAAATTAAAGCGATGAGAAAAAGCAAATGGCAGGCGTTCACGACTGTTGGAGTGAAACACCTCATCATTAAGCTCTTCGGCTTCTAAGCCTAAATCGGTAGACACCTGTGCCAATTGTTCAGTCATTGCTGCTTCACTCATTGGCATCATCTTCTTGTTCGGTTTCTGCAGCTTCAGTGACTGCATTGTCTAGATCTTTTCTTTCGCTAATATGCTTAAGCGCAGGGTCTGTTTCGCGCATCTTAGTTTCTAACTCTTTACCTTCTTTGTAACGATTAAGCACTTCGTTCACTTCATCAGGTAAGTAAGCTTCTTGATCCCACTCAGTTAACACTGGCACATTGGTCTTAGGCATTAAGTTTACGCCGCGCTCTTGTTGCTCAAGTTGCAGGGCGCGGAAGTAGTTATATTTACGACCAGCGATGCCTTCCATGGTGATACCGTCACGAATAATGGTTGGCTTGATAAATACCATCAAGTTCTTCTTTTTCTTACCGCTTGATGAAGACTTAAATAAGTGACCGATAATCGGTAAGTCACCTAAAAATGGCACTTTTTGTACTGACTCTTGTACTTCTTCATTAATCAAACCGCCCAGTACTACAATCTGACCAGAATCTGCCATAACCGTGGTAGTTAAGCGACGAGTTGCAAAGGTCACATCGACACCAGTTTTACCGTTAATACCTGACACTTCTTGCTCAATGGTCAGCTTAACCGCATTACCTTCATTGACTTGTGGTACCACTTTTAATTTAACGCCCACTTCTTTACGTTCAACGGTTTGGAATGGGTTGCTGTTACCGTTACTTGAGTTTTGGCTACCGGTAAGAATAGGTACTTCGTCACCAACGATGAATGATGCTTCTTGGTTATCAAGGGTGGTAATCGACGGTGTTGCAAGTACGTTTGATTTGGTATCACTTGAAACCGCTTGGATTAAGGCGCCGAAGTCACCCATTGCCACGCCCCAAGCCATGCCGTTCACTTTACCTAATGCTTGCGCCAGTAAGGTAATATCACCACGTGAATCTGGGTTTTCAGTACAAGTACCATTTTCGGTACACACTGTAGTGCCTTCTTCACCTTGTGCTTGCCATACACCTGCGCCAATCTCACCTATGGTTGGGCCTAAGTTATTAAACTGAGTACCACCACCAGCAGCTGATGCCCATTGAATACCAAAGCCAACATCATCGCCTTCTGATACTTCAACAATAATCGCTTCTACCAATACTTGTGCACGGCGAATATCTAACTGGTTAATCACGCTTTCAATGGTGCGCATTTGATCCGGTTCAGCGCTGATCACCAAAGCATTGGTATCAACGTGAGCCATAATATTAATTTCTTTACGCTTGCTACCCGAGGTTTTACCCGCATCTTGATCGCTCACGAGTTGGTCAGCAAAACCGGTTAGCACTTCGACTAAATCTTCTGCTTTAGCGTAGCGTAAGTAGCGTACTTTAGTGTTACCAGTGTTAGCTTGCTCAGCATCTAGACGACGAATTAGATCGACCACGCGTTGACGGCTCTTTTCATCACCACTCACAATAACGGCGTTCATACGCTCATCAGCCACCACTTTTGGCGCTTGACCGGGCATTTGTGCTTGATTAGCGCTGGCGCGATAAAGGGTATCAACAATACGGACAATCTCACCGGCTGAGGCATATTCAAGGGATACCACTTCAACAGCTGTATCACCTTGCTTATCGACACGGCGAACAATTTCTACTAATTTATTTACGACAGCTGCGCGGCCTGAAATCATCAATACGTTAGATGGGTCGTAGTTCACCACGTTTCCGCCACCAGCATTATCATTTAACTGACGCAGTAATGGTGCGAGTTGTTTAGCTTCTGTGTTGTATAACGCCACAATGCGGGTGACCATTTCATCACCCAAACCTGGGGTATTGTCATCTGCTACACGAATGGCTGCAGTTTTGGCATCTTTATCTTTAATGACTTTGATAACGCGGTTTTCCATTTCAACCACGGCATAGCCATAAACTTGCAATACATTGAGGAAGAACTGGTAATACTGTTCGTCATCTAATAAGTCATAACTGCGAACATTAATTTTCCCACGAACGGTAGGATCGACGATGATGGTTTTATTGAGGTTTTTACCTACAATATTAATGAATTCCTGAATGTCTGTGCCTTTGAAATTGGCAGCATACTGTTCCGACCAAGCAGCTTGAGAAGCCAGCATGGCAATACCGGCAACCATTCCAGCAAATAACTTGCGTCGAATTCCGTAACTCTTCATTATTTTCAATCCTCTACTGCCCATACTATTCTGGCAAACTAAAAATTATTTCAACTAACTGCCCATCACGTTCTACCATGACGCCAATTTCGGTTAATTCGGCTAACTGCCCCATCACTTCTAACGACTGACCCATATCAGTTAAGTCGTAGCCATTGATGGATTTGGCTAAATCATTTGCTTTAAAACCTGCTGAGGCAAATAAAGACTTATTTTTACCAGGATTTAATCGATAACCACTGATTCCATCTGCACCGCGAACAGGTGAGATAGCCAGATAGTCGGTTAATTTACCCGGATCGGCTAGTAATTCATCACGTGAATCGGCTAACTCTTGAGAGAGCACACTGCGCTGAACCGTTTGCACGGTGCGATTTTGTTTTGCTTTTTGAAGTGATTCATTGGCTTGGCTTTGAGTGGTGTAATTTAAGCCATCAAGCATTAAGGTTTCATAGCGGCCCGCATTGGTAATAATAATGCGGTCGGCATAAACTTCTTTTAATGACGCTGAAGTGCCTTTGATTTTGTCACCTAGGCTGTAGGTTTCTTGGCTGCCTTTTGACTCGATAACCGCAAGGCCATGTGAATCAGAAGTTGATGCCACCACACCTGTCAGCAAAATAGACAAGTTAGTTTTAGGGGCATCGGTAATTTGTTCCACTGGAGCGGGCTTTTTCGCTTGGGTATCACTGGCACCTTTTTTACCAAACAGTGATAACTGTTGCACACCACTGAGCTCAATACGTTTCGCGCTAGCAGAAGAAGTTGGCGATGGTTGCCATGCTACAGCTTGAGAATTAACAGGCATTAACTTCCAAGTGATCTGAGCAGCAATTGATAGCACGATCACTAACCCTAACCAAAAGAAGGCCGCGCTCAGCTGCTTTTGAGGAAGAGCCGCAACCTTGGTAATAACTTTATCTAATACATCCATATTTGCTTTGACCCTCAGCACAGGTCGCTGTTCTTATTCTGTTAATTTAGGAAATACTGCATCATGCTAACCTACACGGCTTGTCGCAACAAGCCCATAGCATCTGGATTGGCGAAATACAGCTGATTATGCTACATTTGCGCGCTTAAAAAGGCTGTGAGAAATGCCACTATTTAGGCTCTTGCCTCCATTTTACATGTGAAAAATGTCAACCTTGTGAACTCATACCACTTTTGAGGGGGCTTAATGAGCATAGCTCAAGTTAATACTATGTCAGTAAGGTTAGATAAATGGTTATGGGCGGCACGTTTTTATAAAACTCGCTCGCTAGCAAAAGACATGATCAATGGTGGCAAAGTTCACTATAACGGCCAAAGAGCCAAATCGAGCAAACTAGCAGAAGTCGGTGCAACAGTGCGACTTCGCCAAGGGCACGATGATAGGGAAATAATTATTGCTCAATTGTCTGAACATCGACAAGGGGCTGCTATAGCGCAAACGCTATATCAAGAAACGGCTGAAAGCATCAAAAAACGCGAGTTTAATGCTGAAGCCAGAAGATTAAATATCTTAAATAATCCGGCGCCTGAAACTAAGCCGGATAAAAAGCAACGTCGACAACTTAAACGCTTTAAAGAGTTATAAACTTTTTAACGGCACAACAAATTGAGAGACCACATGAGCAAAGATCTATTACATCGCTACTTATTCGATAATGCCGAAGTCCGTGGTGAAATGGTACAACTGGAAAACAGCTACCAAGAAATTTTAGCCGCCCATGATTACCCTGTTGCATTACAGCACATCATCGGCCAATTAATGGCGGCAACGTCATTGTTGACAGCCACCATTAAATTTACTGGCGACATCAGTGTGCAATTGCAAGGTGATGGCCCAGTATCTTTAGCAGTTATCAATGGCAGCAACTTACAGGCCTTACGCGGCATAGCCCGCTGGAAAGGTGAGTTAGCAGATGACGCTTCACTGGCGGAGCTGTTTGGCCAAGGTATTATGGTGATTACCCTAACCCCTGATGAAGGTGAACGCTACCAAGGTATTGTGTCTCTTGAGCATGCTGATTTAGCAGCCTGTTTAGAAGAATACTTCAATCAATCTGAGCAGCTACCCACAGTGATCCGTTTATTTGCTGACGGTAAACAAGCTGCCGGTATGTTGTTACAGGTATTACCGACTGAAAACAAAGAAAACGAAGAGTTCGAACACTTATCTGCGCTGACTCATACTATCAAGTCAGAAGAGCTATTTGGCTTAACCGCAGAAGAAGTGTTACATCGTTTATACCATCAAGAAGAAGTGCGCTTATTTGATCCTATCGATGTCACCTTTAAGTGCAGTTGCTCTAAAGAGCGTAGCGCTAAAGCGCTGGCGACCTTAGAGCAAGCAGAAGTTGAAGCCATACTCGCTGAAGAGGGTAAAATTGAAATGGACTGTGAATATTGTCCTGCAGTTTACAACTTTGACAGTATCGATATTGCGGCAATCTTTGCTGGTAACATGAGTGCAGACAAGCAGCAATAACTGTTACCTCCTCAAGTAAACTTTCAAAAAAAAGCGCCTAAGGCGCTTTTTTTATCGCTAAAAATCCCCCTTTCAACTTAAAAAATGCCACTAATTACAAAAAAGTTACCAAACTGTTACTCCTCCGTGCCGTTATTGCGTTATTATTAAATTGCATAGGGATCGCTAATTTAGTGTTCAACCGAACCTTAATTCAGCCGCACCTAAGCCAAACTTAAGCAAGCTAACGTAAGTCATCCTAAACAAAAAAATCGGCGCCATAGACCGATAAACGACCTACTTATGACGGAGAACCACTCGATGACAGATGAAACCAACAGCGTACACCTTAACCTTACTAGCGCTGAGTTAATTGAACTTGCTTTACAACGTAATGAAGGGACATTAACCGCCAATGGCGCACTGGTAGCAAAAACCGGCGCAAGAACAGGTCGCTCTCCCAACGACCGCTTTATTGTTCAAGAAGCCAACACCCAAGATGAAATCGACTGGGGCTCAGTCAACAAAGGTATCGCTGCCGATACCTTTGATGCACTTTGGGGCCGTGTTGAAGCCTACCTTGCTGATAAAGAGCTTTTTGTTTCTGAACTTGAAGTTGGTGCCTCTGATGAGCACTACCTTCCGGTTCGTGTTACTACAGAATATGCTTGGCATCAGGTATTCGCCCGTAATCTATTTATCACCCCAGAAAGCTTTAACCGTGGCGATAAAGCAGTATGGCAAATTATCAATGCACCTGATTTTGTTTGCGATCCTGCCCGTGACGGCACCCACTCCGATGCCGTAGTGATGATTAACTTTGCCGCCAAAAAGGTACTGCTTGCAGGACTTAAATACGCCGGCGAAATGAAAAAGTCGATGTTCTCGGTGCAAAACTTCTTATTGCCAGCAAAAGGGGTATTGCCAATGCATTGCTCCGCTAACGTGGGCGCTAAAGGTGACACTACTTTATTTTTTGGCTTATCAGGCACAGGGAAAACCACCCTTTCAGCCGATCCTAAGCGCTTTTTAATAGGTGATGACGAGCACGGCTGGGCACCGGGCGGGGTATTTAATATTGAAGGCGGCTGCTACGCTAAATGTATCGACTTAAGTCAAAAAAATGAGCCGGTTATTTGGGATGCGATTCGCTTTGGCACCGTACTTGAAAACGTGGTGTTAGATGACTCTCGCACTCCTGATTACACAGATACTAGCTTGACTGAAAACAGCCGTGCTGCTTATCCGTTAGAGCATATTGGCCAGCGCGTTGAAGAAAATCGTGGCGCTGAGCCTAACTCGGTGGTGTTTTTAACCTGTGACGTATCTGGAGTATTACCGCCAGTGTCTGTGTTAACCAAAGAGCAAGCGGCTTATCACTTCTTGTCAGGTTATACCGCCAAAGTCGGCTCAACTGAAATGGGCTCGACCGCAGCCATTCAATCGACCTTCTCAACATGCTTTGGCGCACCATTCTTCCCACGTCCAGCAGGGGTTTATGCTGAACTATTGATGAAGCGCATTGAATCATTTGGCAGCCAAGTTTACTTGGTTAATACTGGCTGGACTGGTGGACCTCACGGTGTTGGTAAGCGTTTTAACATCCCTACGACCCGCGCGATTGTCGATGCCATTGTCATCGGCGAGCTTAAAGACGTTGAAACCATGCATATTGATAAACTTAACCTTAAGGTGCCTGTCGCGGTATCAGGGGTTGAAACTGCATTATTGAACCCAGTAAACACTTGGGCAGATAAAGCTGAATATGCCAAATTTGCTCAGCAACTCGCCGAAGAGTTCACCGCAAACTTTGCTAAGTATGACGTGTCTGATGAGATTAAAAATGCTGGCCCTAATAGCTAGTGTTGAGCCGATGACATATTAACTTGTCATCACGGCGCTACCAAGTTGAAGCCTAATCAAAAAGCCGCAAATCCCCAGTTGCGGCTTTTTTAATGGCGTAATTTACTTTCCTTTAATCAGTATCAATCTGCTATTGCCTCCATAGAGAATTAATTTAAGATGACACAATAAACTTTGGATATATCATAGGGATATCTATGCGCCGCGCCATCATTGCCACTCTAGTGATTAATTCATTTTTGCTGCTCAATAGCAATGCATTCGCCACTGAAAACCTTAGTAAGCATTCGGAAAAAATAATAACTGCCAGCCCTAGCGTTAATAACACCTTTGTAAACGACCCTTTTTTACCGCCAATTGCCAGCTGGCAAGGCGCCAGTAAAGCATTAATTCAATCAAAAAATGCACCATGGGCGACCCCTTTTGAGCAAAACGGTTTAATTAGCAGCCCTAATTACAATGATACCCAGCAATGGCTCACCAAGCTGGTCGACAGCAGTGATTTACTGCAACAAGTCTCCATCGGTAAAAGCCCCCAAGGCCGTGATATTTGGATGCTGGTCGCATCGGAAGAAGGGGCTGCCACGGCTAAAGAGCTTGCCGGCAATAATAAGCCCACAGTCCTGGTACAGGCGGGGATCCATTCTGGCGAGATTGATGGCAAAGATGCCGGCATGATGTTGCTACGTGACATTAGCCATGGCGACAAAAAAGCCTTACTGGATAAGGTAAATCTGTTGTTTGTGCCCATTTTAAGTGTCGATGGTCATGAGCGCAGTGATGAGTTTAATCGGGTTAATCAGCGAGGGCCAGTTAATATGGGCTGGCGCACCAACGCCAGAAACCTTAATTTAAACCGTGATTACGCCAAGTTAGATACCCTTGAATTACAGCATATGATCCGTGCCATCAATTTGTGGCAACCCGACTTGTACATTGATGTCCATGTGACTGACGGCATCGACTACCAATACGATGTCACCTTTGGTTATAACGTCAAACAAGGCTATAGCCCAGCAAGTTTTGATTGGCTAGAAAACTATTATCGCCCTGAAGTTGAAGCGGCGCTGACCAAGCAAGGTCATGTCCCTGGCGGGTTAGTGTTTGCCATTGATAATACCGATATGTCTAAAGGGCTGTCTTACTGGAATCCAAGCCCACGCTTTTCAAATGGTTACGGTGATGCGCGCCATTTACCGACCATTTTAATTGAAAACCACAGCTTAAAACCCTTTAAACAACGGGTGCTTGGTACCTACGTGATGCTTGAGCAAACCCTTAAAACGGTTGCCGAGCATGGCACTAAATTAACAGCGGCAATTTATGAAGATAAGTACCGCACCCCGCAGCAGCTTGCGTTAACTTGGCAAAGCGTCAAACAACCCCAAGGTTGGGATTTTAAAGGCATTGACTACAGCGTTGAGCAAAGTGACATTAGTGGCACAAATGTGGTCAGATGGAATGGCCAGCCAAAGCTATACCCTAACTTACCGCTAATGGGTAACACTGAAGCCGATATCATCACTCAACGGCCTAAATTCTATTATGTTCCCGCCCAGTGGCAGCAAGTGATTGAGCGCTTAGCCATACATGGCGTAAGAATGACTCGCTTAGAAAAGCCTAAAACCATCAAGGCGGCGCAATACCAATTTAGTCAGCCTGAATTTAACGCAGTAGATTATGAGGGTCGTCAACGGGTTAAAGCTAGCAGCACTAAAGTTAAAATAACAACCACTTTACCAGCTGGTACTATTCAAATTGCCACTAACCAACCTCTGGGTGATTTAGCCATTTTGCTGCTGGAACCTCAATCTGCAGATTCGTTTTTTCAATGGGGTTTTTTCAATAGCATCTTTACCCGTACTGAATACATTGAAGACTATGCCGTCGAGCCATTAGCGGCCAAAATGCTGGCTGAAGACGATAATTTGAAACTAGAATTTGAAAAAGCCTTAGAGGATGAAGCCTTTGCTGCAGATCCGAAAGCCAGACTGCGCTGGTTTTATCAACGTAGCCCCTATTACGATGAGCAATACTTGAAGTATCCAGTACTGAGATCTCACTAACTCAAATTCTAAAGCTAACGATAACCAGCTACAGCAGCAAACATTGCCACTTAATACGCCATAAGCGCCTGTTAAGTGGCTTTAGCTTGCGCGTTTTCATAACTCGCAATCATGGCTAACTTTTGCCTACGCGTTAACTTCTTTACCGCTATTTCCCGCTTCAATGCACGACTTCTATCAGGCTGTGACTCTTGATATACCAGTGTGAGTGGCCCTTTTCCTTTTAAGAATTTAGCCGCTTTTACGCCACCAGCTTGATGCTCAGCAAAACGGCGACTAACATCTGTGGTAACCCCAGTATACAAGTGACCGTTATGGCATTTGACCATATATAAAAACCAAGCAGATGCCACGATTGCTGGCTTTTTCGATGTGGTCATTAGACTATTATTGCAGTCACTGGCAGTTTGTTGGTTTTGGGTCGGCATCGATATAAAAAACCTTCGGTCTGATCATAGTTATCTGCTGCCAGCATGGCATAATGCAGAATCAAACATAAATCTTATCATCTTAGCACTCGCTAAGTGCAATCAGTATATGGCAATAGCCATGTGAGGAAGCAACGATGTCAAAGCAACCAGATGCCTGCGCACAACCCGATTTAATGCCGCCACAGGAGGCTATCGAAGCGTTATTAGCGCAAGTTAATGCCACCCAAGACAATGAAATGGTCAGCTTAAATGATGCAGTTGGGCGAGTATTATCTGAGAATTTAGCTTCTTGTATTGATTTGCCTCCCTTTGATAATTCATCAATGGATGGCTTTGCTTTTCGTTTTGAAGATTTAAACCTCAGCGCAGCATCGACTGAACTGACCCTTATCGGCACCTCATTTGCGGGTCACCCTTTTAAAGGGACGCCTCAAGCCAATACTTGTATCAGGATAATGACCGGCGCGCCGGTACCCGCTGGTTATGACACAGTGCAGATGCAAGAAAAAACTACCACCAATGCTGACATCATTAGTATTGAAGCGCCCAAAGCGAAAGGCGCTAACGTGCGCTACCGCGGCGAAGAGTTGCTTGCTGGTACCAATGTGTTAAAAAGTGGCATTCAAATTCGCGCCGCAGAGATGGGCGTACTGGCCACTATCGGTATTAGCCAAGTCAGAGTAAAACGTAAGCTTAAAGTCGCCTTTTTCTCAACGGGTGACGAATTAAGACCTGTTGGTAGCGATCTCGCCCCTGGGCAAATTTATGACTCTAATCGCTACTCAATTAAAGGCTTATTAACCCAAGCAAACGTGGAATGGATTGACCTAGGTGTCATCGAAGATGACAAAGAAGCTATTCGAGGTGCATTCAGAGAAGCAGCAGAGCAAGCTGATATCGTGCTCACCTCTGGCGGGGTTTCAGTGGGTGATGCGGATTACACCAAACAAATTTTGTCTGAAGAAGGTGAAATCACCTTTTGGCGCTTAGCCATTAAACCGGGTAAACCGTTTGCCTTTGGTAAATTAGGTAAAGCGGTATTCTGCGGTTTACCGGGTAACCCTGTGTCATCAATGGTGACGTTCTACAAGCTTGTTTGGCCTATTATCAACAAAATGCAGGGCTTAACCCCTAAAGCACCTGTCATCGTAACAGCGACACTTTCAAGCCCTATCCGTAAACAGCCGGGCCGCGCCGAATACCAGCGTGGGGTGCTTAGCCGTGATGACAATGGCGAGTTAGTTGTTTCCACCACTGGCGGTCAAGGCTCTGGCATGTTGACCTCAATGAGCCTAGCGAATTGCTTTATTAACTTAGCGCAATTTCAAGGCGATGTTGCAGCGGGTAGCACAGTCGAAGTTGAACCCTTTAACAGCGTACTTTGCTAAGGATTAATAATGACCGACAGCAAGGGGCTAGCAGCTTAATGAGCAATGACATGTTAACTGACGATATTCTTACCGATAATGAAATGCTGCGTTATAGCCGCCAAATATCCATTAAAGCCATGGATATCGAAGGCCAAGAGAAACTTAAACAAGCCAAAGTCTTAGTCATAGGCGCTGGCGGTTTAGGCTGCACTGTAACCCAATATCTGGCAGTGGCAGGTGTGGGTGAAATGACCATAGTGGATTTTGATACCGTGGAGTTATCAAATTTGCAGCGCCAAGTACTGCATCATGATGAAAATATCGGCCAAGCAAAAGTTGATTCTGCGAAGCAAACATTACAGCAACTCAATCCACTTATTTACATCAATACCATTAATCAGTTTCTGGATGAAGCTGCCATTGAGCAGTTAGTATCAACACATATGCTGGTGCTGGATTGCACTGATAATGTATTAGTTCGCGAGCAACTTAACCGCAGCTGCTTTAAGCATAAAGTCAGCTTTATTTCAGCGGCAGCTATTCGTATGGAAGGCACGGTGACGGTATTTGATTATCAGTCGCAGTCGCCTTGCTATCAATGCTACAGCAGTCTGTTTGGTGAGCAGCAGCTAACCTGTGTTGAATCAGGAATATTAGCTCCTGTCGTGGGTTTAGTTGGTTGTATTCAAGCCACTGAAGCCATTAAGGCCATTAGCGGTATGGGCCAAGGGCTTAATGGCCGCATTCTAATGATTGATGCCATGACGATGGAGTTTCGAGAAATGAAACTACCGAAGCAAATTCACTGCCCCGTTTGTGGGCAATAGAAGTAATTCACCTAACAAGGCAAACTTGTCTATAGTTGAAGAAGAGATAAAACGGCTTTATAAACAGGAACTCTGTTATGTCAGCTCTTCTTCAACAACTGCATCTAAGCATTCAACAACTGCGCCAGATAACTGGATTTACACCAAGCTCGTCTCAAGAATTTTACTGCCACTTAAGGCCAATGCAAACACTGTGCTTAGGCTGTAGCGTTACCCTTCTCTCGGCCTGCTCAGGTGACGATATAACCCCGTTACACCAAACTAATCCTGCTGCCGATTACTGCCTTAAGCTAGACGGCAGTTTAGCGACCATAGCTCACATCAATGGCGATATCTTACTGTGCACTTTACCCGACGGTGAAGTAGTGGAGTCTTGGGAATTATTTAGACGCGACCATCAAAAATCGTAGTGGCACTGAACGCTAAGCGCAATTGAATTGGCTAGCGCCTAAAATTATAAGTATCAGCGTGATAAAACGGATTAGCTTGTAGTGGTAGCCGTTACCAAGTCACTTTGTAAAACTGCACTATCAGGTTTCACCGCTGCAACTTCAGTGACTGCAACCTCAGTGACTGCAGCTTCATCAAGTTTAATTCTATCGGCTTTAGCAATGTAGGCCGGTTTGTTACTGCCAGCTTTTTTAGCATTGGCTTTTTTGGCTTTCGCTTTCAGGGTTGAGTTGATTTTTTTACGACGATTCATTGCATACTCTCGTTACTGTTACGCCGAAAAAATTCAATATTTTTACTGCAGATATTCAAATGGAGGGCGATTTTACAATTGAACGGTTAAAAATACCAATTTTGAATCATCAAAATTGGTATTTAGATTTTAAGATTAATTAATCTTGTATCACCACCCAAATCGCATGTAGCACACCTGGAAGGAAGAATAATAAGCATAAAATGATGTTGATCAGTAAGTCTTTACCGACCCCTTTTTTCAAGAAAACCGCCACCGGTGGTAATAAAATTGCCAGTATAATCAGAAGAATTTTGTTTGCGTCCATAAGTTTCAGTGTCCTTTTTATCAACAGTAAAAGCTAACTAGTGTAAAAATAATAACCAATTGTGAAAGTCGCTAAATATCATTATGATTATTTTACCTACAATTTCATATTGAAATATTTATAAATTTTTGAAGGCTTAATGATAGAAAATAGTAGTAGCTTAGTGTTAATTCAAGTTATTTGCGTGCTTTGTATTGCAGCAACTGTCGCTTGGATCATCATGGTCGTACCAATGAAGGTCGCGCCCAGTGCCAGCTCACGCTTTGCATTGGCTAATTTTTCTATCCTTGTCGGCATGCAGCTTTACATTCAGCGCACAGATGAACCCAGCTACTTACATTGGCTAGTCGCTGATATGTTCATCCTGATTGGCTTTTGTTTATTACGCTGGGGCGCACAACGGCTGTATCACCTGACCTCTAGCCATCGCAATGATTTAATGCTGCTGTTTATCACTGGCGGGTTAATGCTATTGGCTAAACCACAAGCCTCTAGCTCTGCGTACTTGATGATTATTTTATCCTTTAGTGCCGCCACACTATTTTTTATGCTCGCCAAAGATCACTATGTCGCGTTGAAAGCTAACTTTACTGCTTTTGCAACTTATTGGTTAGTCATCCCCATTGTTGCTATTGGATTCATGTTTTTTATCAGAGCGTTCATTTTGACGCTCTATCCAGAAAAAGTAGCCAATTACGCCGCCTTTAATGCCAAAGAATCTATCCCTATTTTATGGACCTATATCGCACTTATTTTGATCGTGAATATTCTTATTATTGGTAACACTATCAATCGCCTAGTCGTAAAGATTAGAACTCTCGCCAACAAGGATGCCCTCACAGGGTTGTTTAACCGTAATGCCCTGCAACATAAACTCAATACTGAACATCAACGCTGGTTAAGGGATAAGGTTAGCTTCAGTGTGATGGTGATTGATTTAGATCGCTTTAAAGATATAAACGATAATTATGGTCATGTGGCTGGTGATGAAGTGCTTAAAGCGGTGGCGCAACAATTGAGCTCAGCGACCCGAAAATTAGACTATTTATGCCGCTTTGGCGGCGAAGAGTTTGTGCTGATCTTACCCTTAACCGATGAAGATAACGTCCTACAAGTGGCAAGCAAACTGCAGCATAAATTAGCTCAAATTCAACTGGACTGGCACGGTAACACCATATCCATTGAAGCCAGTATCGGCTGTGTCACCATGAAAGAAGGCGTCGATGCCGAAGCGTTATTAGGACTGGCCGACAAAGCCATGTATCAAGCAAAAAACAGTGGTCGCAATTGTGTTAAATCAGCCAACCTAATGCGCTTACAAAGCGATTCAATTTAACCGCTAACAAATCCATTTTACTGCAAGCGTGATGACTCTGAGCACGTTTACTTTACTGGCGCAGGCCATGGTAAATCATTGGGACTTTGCCATTCATTTGCTAGCTGCTGAGTGACTGCTGCCAGTTTGAATTGCTCACCTAAATGGGGCCATTGAATAAATTGGTACTGCGTAGCTTTATATTCAAACTGCAGCGCCATTGCATGCAGGTAGCATCTATCTGATGCCTCTCCGCCATAAAGGCTATCCCCTAAAATCGGTACCGCTAGACTGGCTAACGCGACCCGTAATTGATGGGTTTTACCACTCAGTGGTTTTAGTAAATATAACCGAGTCCCAGCGGCAATTGAATGGGAAAAAAACTGCGTGATAGCGGGGTTCTCAGTAGAACGTAATAACTTATACATACTGCGACGCGACTTAGCCATATCGCCAATCACCCAACCTTGTTTCTTTTTCGGCTTACCTTTAGCAATGGCCAAATAATATTTTTGGATCTTATGAGCGCTAAACATCTCGGTGAATATAGCAGCCGCGGCTGAAGATTTTGCCAAAATCAATAAGCCTGAAGTTGGCGTATCTAAGCGGTGTACCGCATATAATTTAATCCCTAAATCAGCCTCAACTTGAGCGACTACGCCCGCATTACCATCTTGACTGTGAAAATGAACCCCTGCAGATTTATTAATGATAATAAAGTCGGGATGTTGCTCAACTAGCTGATACATAAATGGGCTTCTATTAAAGAATAACTGATGCGAAATAACATTGAATACTGGAAGTGAACATTAGAAATGAATATCGGCAATCAAACCAGGGTTATTATCTACCAATTCAATACTGGCACGATGGCGAGATAAAATCGCTTTTACCATCGACAAGCCTAAGCCTGTGCCTTGATGGTGACGACTAGGATCTAAACGCACTAAACGCTCAAACACTCGTTCTTTGTCTTGCGCATTTATCCCTGGGCCATTATCAATAATTTGGATCCGCCGACCTTGTTGCACAATACTAATTTCGGCATCTTCAGGCGCGTACTTAATGGCATTATCCACTAGGTTAAACAATGCTTGGAATAGCAGGTATTTATCCCCTGAAATAGTGACATCATTTTCAATCACTAAATTAAGGGTTTGCTGTTTAGACTCAGCTACCACTTCTGCCATTTCATATAAATCTTGGCAAAGCTGCTGCAAGCTGACGGGTTGCATATCAAGGGTCTGCTGGCCTTCTTCAATGCGCGTTAGTGACAACATGGCATCGAAGGTTGCTAAGCAATGATCTAGCTCTTCTAGCAGCATTGCGGTGAGCTCAGGTACCTGCTCGGCCGGTTTTTGCGGTAACTGCTCGATACCTATGCGCAAATGCGAAAGCGGCGTACGTAAGTCATGGGCGATATTATCGGTCACCCCGCGTACTGACATTAAGTTGTGCTCTAAGGTATCTAATACCCGATTAAACTGTCCTGCGAGCATATCAAATTCATCTTGATTATGACTGACAGGAAAACGGGTATCATATTGTCCTTGCTCAATTTTCTGACTCAATAGATTGTATTGAACTAAGCGCCGTAAGATGGCTTTAGAGAAAATAAAACCAACGGCTAAGGTCATTGCTAATGTCAGCGCCACCATCCAAAAGGCCGCATTAACAAATTTATCAATCAATGCAGCTAAGTTATCAGTACGGGTGGCGATAAGCACGGGACCGTAATTGGTTAACACCAATCCTCCGGTCAAAATATGCAGTTTATCTGGTCCGCCAGTGAGAATGGGGAAATCGCGGGTTTCAGGCAATAATGGCATGTTGTCAGGTACAAAACTTAAGGCACCAACCATGTCGACATTATTACGCCAAGCAATTAACGCGGTTTTGGGATCAGCCGCGCGAATTTGCGCCGCAAAACTACGACGGTCCACAGTGAGGGCTAATTGCTTGTAGCGCTGCATTTCAGTCGCGAGATGCTGCTCAACTTGGCTTTCTTGTTCCATGACTAGCTGCCGGTATAAACCCGATACCAGCAGTACAATTAACAAGGTCACCAAAGTAGAAAATATTAGCGTGATCCGCCAAGCACTACTTTGGTAGGGTTTAATTCCCTTTACAGAGGCGATAACCAGCCCCTCGAACGGTTTCGATAATTTCTGGGTGACCTAACTCTTCAAACTTACGACGCAGCTTAGCGATATGTACATCAATCACATTGGTACGAGGGTCAAAATGATAATCCCAAACAGCTTCAAATAATAGCGTACGGCTAATCACTTTATTAGGATGCTCCATCAGATATTTGAGTAATTGAAACTCTTTAGGTTGCAGCATAAGTTCATGATCATCTAAGGTCACTTTGCGCGTGAGTAGCTCCATTTTCAAATTACCCACTTCAAGATCGGTACTATTTGAAGCAGGCGCATTGCGTTGAATTAACTTTTCAGCTCGCACTTGCAACTCTGCAAACGCAAAGGGCTTAGTCATATAATCATCGCCACCGGCACGCAGGCCTTTTACACGCTCATCCACATGGCTTAGCGCTGACAAGATTAATACTGGGGTTTCATTACCATTTTTACGTAATGCCGTTAGCAGTGTTAACCCATCAATTTGGGGTAGCATTCGGTCTAAAATAATAATATCGAAATCATTATTTTTGGCTTTATACAGGCCATCATGGCCGTTGGTTGCCGTATCTACTTGATATTCTTGAGCCGTAAAACCCTCTGCAACATACTGTAATGTTGTTGCGTCATCTTCAACGATTAATACTCGCATAGTGCTGTTCCTTAGTCCCACTGCAGTAGGGGTAATGGACGTAAATTCTCAATATCAAAAGCAATGGTATGCTTATTATTTACATTAAGTAGTTTTAACTCTAAATAACTAATGGTCAAATCGTGTTCGAGTTCTGCTTCAATTAAATAGCCAGATTTATTTTTTGTCGCTAACTTCACCAAATCTGAAAAGCTCATGTTATGTTCAATAAGTACTTTAGCGGCCTTAATCTGGTCTAAATCATCTGAGGCAAATTGACTTAACTTTTTACTCTTCAAACTGCCATCTTGGGCGTCAAATTCAAATGCTATGAGTTCGTTAGTATCTAAGTTGATGAGTTCTATTTCATAAATTAATTGATCGTTTTCAATATCCATATCAAAAGCTGAAACCAAACCATCGTGCTCCATTTCAACTTGCTGGATCACCACAATTGGTTCAACGTACTCACCTTGAGATAACAAAGTATGCATACTAGGCGTTGCCATCACCATTGAAGGAAATACCACAAGCAATGATAGAACAATACGGAACATGAGAGCCTCAAAAGACATTGATAATTGTGCTACTTTACCTAAGCCGATTAAAAGACCCAAGCTTTGTAAGATTAATAATTGATCATGATTCTAGAATATGAACTTGTTCTGACTTCAATGCTATTGTGGTGGCTAAACCTTGTTGTAAGTTAAGTTTATTGGCTAAATGCGTTGGCACATCCATATTAAACGCCTCATCACTCCCTGCCATACGCGCTTTTATACGTACAGATTCCCCCATCACCAGCATAGAATCAATCATGATATCGAGTTTATTGATACTGCGGCAAAGGCGTCCGCTGGTAATAGCACTGAAACGAATGCCTTGGTTAGGAATAACCCAGCGTACGGTTTGTCCCACTTCGCAATCTGGGGCGCTATCGCTAGCAATAATCTGGTCGCCCATTTTAAGCCAAGTAATATTGGCGTTTGCATCTCGGCCCGACACTTGAGCAGTAAAAATATTCCGCAAGCCCATTTGCCTTGCCACGATTTCATTGCGAGGATGATAGAGCACTTCAAAGGGCTTACCCTGCTGGAGCATTTTGCCTTGGCTGATTAAAATCATTTTATCGGCCAGTAATAAAGCCTCATTCATATCATGGGTGACCATAATCACTGGAATTGATAACTGCGATTTTAGCCGTGCTAACTCAATATATAATCTTTCACGGGTTTCTCTATCCACTGCCGAAAAGGGTTCGTCGAGCAATAATACTGCCGGCTCTCTGGCAAGCGCTCTGGCTAAGGCGACGCGTTGGCGCTGGCCCCCTGAAAGCTGAGCCGGTAAGCGTGCGGGTAAGCCATGTAAATTCACTCGCTCTAACCAATCTAACGCCCGGGCTTTACGCTCATGCTTTGGAATATGATCGAGCCCAGAAATGACATTTTCCAGTGCAGTTAAGTGCGGAAATAAACCAAAGTGTTGTGGCACGTAGCCTATATGACGTTGCTGCGGTGATAAGTTGATGCGTTTCTGATGACAAAACCAAGTTTTATCTCCACTTTGAATCGCTCCTTGTTGAGCTGAACCTAAGCCCGCAATCATTCGCAGCAAGGTGGTTTTACCACCACCTGAAGGGCCAACGACGGCTAATACTTCTCCCGCTTTACAACTAAAGTCAGCCTCTAACGGGATCGGTCCTTGTTGGGAAATATGGCAATGTAAATCAACGTTGCGGATTGGCATGCTCGCCTCCTAAACGCCTTGAAAGACTGGTGGTGATTGCCAAGACACTAACGGCAAAGACCAATAACACTAACGACATGGTACCAGCCGCTTCAAAATCAAAGGCCTGCACACTGTCGTAGATGGCAATAGATATGGTTTTGGTTTCACCGGCAATATTACCGCCTAACATTAGCACTACACCAAATTCACCCAGCACATGGGAAAAACACAGCACCACTGCGGTTAACACCCCAGGCCAAATCATCGGTAGCTCAATTTTGACAAAAATTCGCCACCAACTCATGCCACAACAGGCGGCGGCATCAGGAATATCGTGAGGGATAGTTTCAAATGCCCGCTGGATTGGCTGCACTGCAAAGGGAATATTGACTAAAATAGAGGCAATAACTAAACCGGAGAAGTTAAACACTAATTGCGCGCCAAAGAGTGACTCAACCCATTGGCCGATGAGGCTTTGACTGCCAAGGCCAACCAGTAAGTAATAGCCTATTACTGTGGGAGGCAGCACTAAGGGCACCATGATTAACGCTTCAACCCATGACTTCCCTTTGAACTGACGGTAAGCCAGTAGTCGACCAACTACAATGGCCAATGGCACTAAAATTAGCACAGTAACGCTACTCAGCTTGGCTGATAACCATAACGATTGCCAATCCATAGATTAATTCTCGACTTGCATAAAAGCGCTTGAATTAGCACGCTGAGGAAAACCAAAACCATAATTGAGCAGTACATCTTTTGCGGCTTGGGTTTGCATATACTGATAAAACTGCTGAGTGGTAGCACCAGCATTGGGCATCATCACCATTCGCTGATTAATCGGCGCATATAACGACTGGGGTATTTCGATATAATTGCCCATTTTGCGAAACTGCTCAGATGACGCTAACGATAGCGCCACTATGCCACCTTGTGCAGAACCACTTAAGGCAAATTGCGCCGCTTGCGAGACATTTTCGCCCATGATGATTTTAGACTCTAACTGCGGCCATAAGCCTTTTGCTTGCAATAAACTTCTGGCTCTTTCGCCATAAGGCGCGTGAGCAGGGTTAGCAATAACAAAGCGGGCAATCTTGCCGTCAGTTAACTGCTGTTGTAAGCCGTTAAGTTCAACATCAAGCACTAGGGAGGAGTTTTTCGGGGCAACTAGGGCTAACTTACCAACAGCATAAATGGTGCCATCAGAGTCTGTTTTTCCCGCTTTATGCAGCTGCTGAACATAAAACTCATCAGCACTTAACAGCATTTCAAAGGGAGCCCCATGTTGGATCTGGGCGACAAAATTACCCGAAGATCCATAGGATACTCTTAATGGCAATCCAGTTGAGGCAGTGAAGTTGGTAACAATTTCATCAAGGGCAAATTTAATATTCGCAGCGGCGGCAATCGCTGGAGGTTTGGCCGCCAGCGATGAAAATGACACCAATAACACTAGGCTAGATAACGCCCTGATAAAAGCGGTTCGACGCCTTTGACTCAATGAAAAACAACGGCGAATCGTGCTTAACGTCATCATGTCAGCATCCTATGCTATTAAGATTCATTCCACATAGTGGCTGCTTGCTCATCTGAATCACGGGCTTCAACCCAATTATTGCCTTGCTCACCAGCTTCTAGTTTCCAAAATGGTGCTTTGGTTTTTAAAAAGTCGATTAAGAACTCACAGGCTGCAAAAGCGGCTTTACGGTGGGCACTGGTAACACCGATAAACACGATTTGCTCACCAAGCTCCATACGGCCAACACGGTGAATAATTGTGACATAATTCAGCGGCCAGCGAGCATAGGCTTGCTCAGCCAGTTGCACTAATACCGCTTCAGTCATGCCAGGGTAATGCTCAAGGGTGAGATCAGTCACTGCGCTGCCGTCATTAAAGTCACGCACTTTACCGGCAAAGGTCACCACTGCGCCATCACTGTTATCTTGTGCAATAGCGGCGTACTCATCGGCGACATTAAAGTCTTCGGTTTGCACTCTCACCACTTGTTTAGTATTCACTTGGCTCATGGTTAGCCTCCAGTGACAGGTGGGAAAAAGGCCACTTCATCGCCATCTTTAACCGCTGCATCCCATGAACTCATGGTTTGATTAACGGCAACTAATAATTTATCTGAGGTGAGTACTTTAGCCCACTTTTCATCTTTAGCGGCTAGGGCTGCACGTAATTGTTCAGTATTGCTAACGCCATCAGCAGCAACTTCTACTTTAGCGGTGCCGAGTAACTCTCTTACTTGTGCAAAAAAAAGGACCTGGATCATGTCAATCTCTCGTCTTTCAAAATTTTAAAATGGCTAATATTTTATCTTTATAGCTGATGTTGCTAACTCGCATTGATAACTAGCGTGATAGTGCTAGTTAAGCGCTGCCGGCTAATCTTCAGCTTGGAAATGACCTGATTTGCCGCCACGTTTTTCAAGTAAACGTACTTGGGAAATGATCATGTCTTTTTGCACCGCTTTACACATATCGTAAATGGTTAATGCAGCGACTGAGGCAGCTGTTAATGCTTCCATTTCAACGCCCGTCTTACCTGATAACTTACATAAGCTGGTGATCCTGACGCGATTAAGTTCTGGCTGCGCTTCAAGGTCTACTTCCACTTTGGTCAGCATTAATGGATGACATAATGGGATCAGATCTGAGGTCTTTTTCGCGGCTTGGATACCGGCAATACGCGCAGTAGCAAACACATCACCTTTATGGTGACTACCGCTCATGATCATCTCTAACGTACTTGGCGCCATATCAATAAAGGCTTCGGCGCGAGCTTCACGCTCAGTGATATTTTTTTCTGTGACATCAACCATGTGGGCATTGCCATCGGCATTGATATGGGTAAAACAATTGCTCATGCTAACTTGCCTTATAGAATCTTGAGAGTAAAAAATTATTCAAATATAAGTAAACCGCAGCAGCTTAACCGCCAATAGAGGCTAAGTGCTTGGTGACACCCGTGATACCTTGGTGGAGATAATGGGTTTCTTTTTTCTGGGCTAATTGGCCATGTAAGCGCTCAATTAACTCGGCGCGCTGAGACTCGTGTTGCAATAAGTCACGTAAGTCCAGACCGGTTTCGGTAAATAAACACAAATGCAATTTACCTTTGGCCGACACTCGTAAACGGTTACAGCTGGCACAGAAGTTCTTCGCATAAGGCATGATAAGCCCTATACGACCTTGGTAATCTGGGTGACTGAAATTTTGCGCAGGACCATCATCTACATCAGGAAGATCATATAACCAACCTTCTGACTCAAGTTTTAACTTAATATCGAGTCCAGCTAGATGATGAGCGTTGAAATAATCATGGCCTAAGCCTGTTTCCATCAGTTCGATAAAACGCAAATCAATCGGCGTATTCTTTATCCACTGTAGAAAACGGGGCAAATCTTTATCATTAAGCCCTTTGAGTAAGACTGCATTGATTTTGATTCGCTCAAAACCTGCATCAAGTGCAGCATCAATGCCACGCATGACTTCATCAAATTTGTTCTCACCAGTGATTTGATAAAACATCTTAGGATCTAAGCTATCAACCGACACATTGATGCGTCTAAGTCCGGCGTCATACCATTCTTTGGCATTTTTCTCGAGACGATAGCCATTAGTGGTGGTAGCAATGGTTTTGATATTGTCATTGTCTGCAACGATACGAATGATATCTGTGAAATCTTTACGTAAGGTTGGCTCACCACCGGTGATGCGGATTTTTTGGGTGCCTACTTCACCAAAAGCTGCCACTAAATTTTCAATTTCATTTAACGCGAGAAACTTAGGTTTGCCATCAGGTCTGTAACCATCTGGGAGGCAATAGGTGCATTTGAAGTTACAAACATCAGTGACTGACATTCGCAAATAGTGAAACCTTCGACCGAAACTGTCTTGTAATTGGGACATGTTAACCTTTCCAAGTGTGGGAGGTAAGCGCATTTCTTTGCTGACCCCGGTGGCATAATTACCACGGCTAAATATCCATATCTGTGGACGTAGGACATAAAGCTCGGAGAACCGTCAGACTTAATTATAGG
The DNA here is from genome assembly GCF_030547195.1 of Shewanella sp. 6_MG-2023. Taxonomy (NCBI): domain Bacteria; kingdom Pseudomonadati; phylum Pseudomonadota; class Gammaproteobacteria; order Alteromonadales; family Shewanellaceae; genus Shewanella; species Shewanella sp. 6_MG-2023. The sequence continues at coordinate 42,325 of NZ_JAUOQU010000017.1, forward strand.
CCTAAATTCGCTCGAATCAGTATCTTTTTATGACATTTTGTCCCAGTTAGTCAAAAATCTGTAAATATTTGCGAGCCAGCTCACGAGCTTAAAATCTCACTTGCTACTGTGACCTTTAGCAATTTTAAGGTAAGGTGAGTAAAACAAAAAAATAACAAACCCGCCAAAAAACGGGAAATTAAGAACTAAGGTGAAATGATGGAACGCGAATCAATGGAATTCGACGTAGTTATCGTTGGTGCTGGCCCTGCCGGACTCGCGACTGCTTGTCGATTAATGCAAATATCACAAGATGCAGGCAAGGAAATGACTGTCTGCGTGGTTGAGAAAGGATCTGAAGTCGGCGCTCATATTCTGTCCGGTGCCGTATTTGAACCAACGGTATTGGATGAGCTATTCTCTGATTGGCGCGATTCAGACATTCCACTTAATACTAAAGTCTCTCACGATGAAATCTACCTATTGAGCTCTGATAGTAAATCGCAGTTGATGTCCAATAGCTTAGTGCCAAAAACCATGCACAATGATGGCAACTACATCATCAGTGTCGGTAACCTCGCTCGCTGGTTAGCTGAGCGCGCTGAAGCATTAGGGGTAGAAATTTTCCCTGGTTTTGCGGCCAGTGAGGTACTTTACAATACCGATAATAGCGTTAAAGGTATTTTAATTGGCGATATGGGTGTTGGCATTGATGGTCAGCCTAAAGACAGCTATATGCCGGGCATGGAACTTCACGCTAAATACACGGTGTTTTCAGAAGGTTGTCGTGGTCATTTAGGTAAAGAGTTAATTGCAAAATATCATCTAGATAATGGTAAAACGCCACAGCATTACGGCTTAGGCTTTAAGGAAATGTGGAAAATCCCTGCTGAACAGCATCAGCAAGGTAAAGTGGTACACACAGGTGGCTGGCCCTTAAATGATGGTGCATCTGGCGGCGGCTTTCTATACCACATGGAAGATAACCAAGTGGCAGTTGGACTGATTATCGACCTTAACTATAAAAACCCTCACATCAGTCCGTTCGATGAATTTCAGCGTTATAAACAGCATCCGGTTATCGCACAAACTTTATCGGGTGGTGAGCGTATTACTTATGGCGCAAGAGCAATTGCAAAAGGTGGGCTTAACTCATTACCTAAAATGAGCTTTCCTGGCGGCTTATTAATTGGTTGTGATGCAGGTACGCTAAACTTTGCCAAAATTAAAGGCACCCATACCGCAATGAAGAGCGGTATTGTCGCTGCAGAAACCTTAGCGGAAGCATTAATGGCTGGGGTTGAAGCAGGTAAAGATTTAGATTGTTTCCAAACGCGCATAGAAAAAAGCTGGCTCCATGAAGAGCTGGTTAAATCTCGCAATTTTGGCCCTGCTTTACATAAGTTTGGTACTTACCTTGGCGGTGCATTTAACTATATCGACCAAAACTGGTTCGGCGGTAAATTTCCAATCACCTTACGTGATGAAGCTCCAGATCATGCAGAAATGGGCTTAGCTAAAGACTTCAAAGAAATTCAGTACCCTAAACCTGATGGCAAATTAAGTTTCGATAAATTATCGTCAGTTTACCTATCTAATACTTACCATGAAGAAGATCAGCAGTGTCATTTACATTTAAAAGACCCTTCGATCCCTATCGCGGTAAACCTAGTTAAGTTCAACGAGCCAGCCCAGCGTTACTGCCCTGCTGGCGTGTATGAAGTGGTTACCGACGGCGCTGAAAACAAGTTTGTGATTAATGCGCAAAATTGTATTCACTGCAAAACATGCGACATTAAAGATCCAAGTCAAAATATCACTTGGGTCACCCCTGAAGGTGGCGGTGGTCCAAACTACCCGAACATGTAATCTTTATTTAGATGTGTTTCAGCCACTAAAAAGCCGCATATAAACAATGCGGCTTTTTGTTGCAAGCAATATAGGCTCTAAATGATTTTCAACGTCATTACTTTATGAAGTTAATCGTTAATGGATAGCGATATGCGATACCTTCGCCTGCCCTGATAATGGCAATAATGGTACAAATGATATCCATCAACCCTAAAAGAATAAGCAATATAAAGCCAATACCAATAAAGGCTAAAATAGAACTGACGATGGCATAAATGAGTAAGCTCAATTTAAAGTTGAGACAGTTTTTCCCGCACTCATCAACAAATTTAAATTCATCACGTTTCATCAACCACACGATTAGTGGTCCAATAATGCTGCCCAGTGGAATAATATAACCAGCAAAACTTGCCGCATACACCAACAAGCCCATATTACGTGCTTCTTTTTCTACTGTATCCACTGAGTCACTCATGATTTTCCCTATTATTTATATTACTGATTTAATTTTGATGTCGCTGTTTCTAGTTTTGCGCTGGCCCATATAAACGGTAATGCCAGTTCTCTATTGTTTGCGTTTGAATTCGTTTTTGTAAGCTAGCAACCCAAGTTTGCGCTAACCCTTCACAGTGCAACAGAGTCGAATATTGTTCGATATTCACTTCTGCTAGAAAGTAAATTTTCATCGCCTCAGCAATAGAGATATTCGATTTTCGCTCGACTAAATAAATGCTATCACCAGCGTTAATTTCACCTTGTTGCAAGACTTTATAAAACCAACCACACATCGCAGTTTGTTGCATAGCAAGGGCAAATTGAGGGTGACCAAACTGTAAGTTAAGCTTAAAACAGGGCGAACGAGGCTGGGTGACTTGCAATAGCGTAGTGCCAATTTGAATAATATCGCCAATATTGACCTGTGATTCATCTAAGCCAACGCTACTGATATTTTCGCCCATGGCAGGCGCATCTTTAAAACCTGCCATTAAATCCCAACGACGATATTGGCCATAATGCTCTCGAGGAAAGTGATGCAGTACCCGATCGCTGCCGCCATGATGCTGTGGATCTGCTTGGCCATCGCCTGTTACGCCCAGCTTGGAGACGATAAGGGTTTGGGCGAGTTGTTTATTGTTAATGCCACTATCAATAAGGTGCTTCTGATCACCAAGAGCACTAACTTGTTCTCCTTGATATAAGGCGGAAATTTTTTTAACCAGCAACTGAGCATCCATGAGCAGTAACTCTTAATTAACAAGGGATTGGATTATTTAAGAATATAGCAGGCTTATAGCAGTGCTTACTATAGAGAATTTTCAAAGCGCATTTTTAGCCCTAACACAAAAGAGCGATGCTAAACAAAAAGCCCCTGCAAATGGGGAGATTGCAGGGGCATAAATCTTTCAAATTACATTGGGCATTAACGTATCCCAGAAATGGAAGAAACTTTTTCAACAAAAAGCCATATAAAGCATCCTGTTCAATAAGTTACCTTGTCATAATAATCGTCTCACATGACAGAACAAGGACACTTTTATGATAAAAATATGACCTGAGGCGACAGTAAAATGATAACTAACAGCAATTAGCCAAAAATATTCGCCCACTATTTAAACTGAGTTAATTTCAGTTACTCACTATGTTTTTTTGATTGAAGATAATGCTGCAGCGCATCTCCTGGGACTGAGCTGGCAGTAGCCACGGCAATGGCGGCCCATCTTGCCCCTTCTTCCATGGCTTGGGTAATGGTTTTTTGCTGGCATAAATAATGGATTAAGCCTGCGGCAAAGGCATCTCCAGCCCCTGTAGTATCTAACACTTGCGCTGTTACTGCTGGTACATGAAACTGTTCATTGGCACTATAGGCTATCGCCCCATTCTCGCCATCGGTGACCACAAAGTATTGCAATGACTCACCGGCAATTTTAGCGGCAAAATCCCACTTATTGTCATCACAGCGGCCATGCATATCGGTAATTGAAGCAATTAAAATATGGCATGGTCGTACCCGCTCATCTTTAGCTAACTGCGATACGACCAAGCAATGATCAAGGGCTGATGCGGTCCATTGACTAATGCCTTTAGCTGATGAGTTAGTGTATAGCGCATCCCATTGTTGCCAGTTTGGCGGCGTGCTTAGTTCAAATAGGGGTCTTTGTGGGCGGATAATAGTGCGTTCACCATCGGGCGTCATCACCAATAACATTTCACAGGTTGCGCCATCAAAGCGTTCCACTAAGCGGCAATCTAGCCCCTTGGTGCTGGCTTGAGCCAAAATCCAATTACCTATCTTGTCAGAGCCCACTTGGCTCACTAACGAGACATTGTGCCCAGCCCATACCAAACCGATGCCGGTATTAGCACCACCGCCACCGAGCCGTAAGCCGCCATCTTGATAATGAAAGCGACCTCCGGTTTGCAGCGGTTTATCTAATTCCAGTAAGCGGTCACAGTTAATGTTGGCAAGCAGTAAAATATTAGCCATAGCGGTCTCTTTTAACAATCCAATGTCCAATGCACCAAAATCATCATGATAAAAATGACGAGGATGGTGGGACAGTGATGATGCATTCAAAATCAGTATACTGCAAATAACAAAAAAGGCAGTGACCATGGTCACTGCCTTTCATTAACTTATTTCTCAAGCTTGGGGCGCTTACATATCAGCGGCTTGCAAGGGTTTACGTAATTGAGCGCGAACATTATCCATGCCTGAATAAAATTCTTTCATCATCAATAAGCCCATCATTTTACCGTTATCGGTCCAAATGAGGTTATCAGGATCGTTCGGGTCATTTTTAATTGCACCTATGGCTCTCATTGAGGCCATTTCTTTAAACAATGCGGTATCTAAGTTAACGCCGAAGGTTTCACGGAAATACTTACGTGATAAACGACCAGAGAACATGCCCAGTAAGAAGCGATATTGCATCACTTCTTTCTTGCCATATTGCTTTTGTTGCTCGACACCCATTTTGCCATTGGCAATGCGCTCTTGGTATTTTTTAAGCGAGAAGGTATTCACGTATAAGGTGTCATCTAAGAAACTAAATGAACCTGAACCTACGCCTAAGTATTCATCATAATCAATAACATACTCATCAAAGCCTTCGTTCTGCGCTTTACCAAATGCCCAACCTGATAGCTGAGTATATTGACCATTTAAGGTATTAAGAATTTGACGATACTGACGGGCCATATCACCATGAGGAGCGGCTAATTTACCCTTAACACTCTTACGTGTTTGGTGAGTAATCATCAATGGATAAGTGGTGATTTGACGAGGGTCTAGCTTAGATGCCATATCTAAATCATGCTGAATAACTTCATCTGTTTGACCGCGGAAACCAAAAATCAAATCAACATTGATAATCGGGAACAGCTCTTTTGCCGCCATAATTTTATCAAATGTTTGCTGACCGGTACCGAATTTCTCAATGCGGTCTGTCATCGCTAAAATGTCATCATTAAAGCTTTGCACACCAATAGACATACGATCGACTAAGCCTTCTAACTGCTTAAAGCCAGGGCTGTCTAAGTGCTGAGGATCGGATTCACACGATACCTCTTTAATATTCGGGAATAGGGTTTTAGCATGCTCGATGGTACGAGCCAATTCATCTTCTAATACCGTGGTGGTGCCACCACCGATATACATAGATTCAAAGTCATAGCCGAGGTTTTTAACCATATCCATTTCTTTTCGTAAAGAAACGAAATAGCGACGAGCTTTATCTTCATTAAATAAGAAACGATGGAAAGTACAGTATGAACACAAGGTATGACAAAAAGGCACATGCGCATACAGCATGTATTTTTTACCTTCTACTGGTGCTGGCATCATTTCCGCTGAAACCGTGTCTAAACGCAAATTACGATCGACGTAAAATTGCATCACTTTTTCCATAGCACTGATCATCCAATCTGGCGTGGTGATATTGGCCTGATAAGGTGATTGAATAATTTTATCTGATGGGCGGATAATGGATGACATAACAATTCCTATTTAAAAAAGGGTCACGCAAGCAACACTTACAAGCTGCAAGTCAAGCAGGATACTCTGATTCATGCAGCTAGAATGTTAACTATCTAGAAGTTGTCGATTAATAACAACCATATGAGTTGATTTTTACCATCGAGATCACAAATTAGCATTCATTAAACAATCAACTTCTAATGTAAAATATCACTTTGTTAACACTAAGGAAAACTATTGTTGCGGACATGTACTTTACGGCTCAGGTACAAAAACACCCCCAAAACCGAAGTTGTTGGAGGTGTTTTTCACTATGGAGAGTAATCTATAAGACTAATTAGTCTTTATATTTTAGTTCGCCATTAGCTTTAATTTCATCATACCAAAGGTTGTGATGTTGTTTCGCCCACTGCTCATCACAGTAGCCTGAAACCATACAATCCATACCACCTTCTGACATAGCGGTTGCCATGAAGATATGCACGATAGAAAAAGCACAGATTACGATAGCGCTCACTGAGTGAGTAACTAGTGCAATCAAACTTAAGGTACGGCTTGGTTCAAATAAGTTCGGGAATAGTAATAACATTCCTGATACTGAGATGATTAAACCAAATAATGCGAATGCCCAAAACCACAGTTTTTCACCAGCATTAGCAAAGCCCGCATCTGGATGCTTGCCTTTAAATGGACCGAAATTGATGTAACCACCAACAACCATCATCCATTTAATATCGTACATTTTTGGCATTTGGTTTTTAGCCCAAAGCCCAACCATTAACGCCCAACCCAACATGAATGGGATAGCCATATAATCGTGAACTTCTTTAGCAATGTAGACTAAGCTAGACCACATTCCTTCACTAATATACGGTTGGAAGAAATAACGGCCAGCCAATAGTACTAAACCTGTCAATATCAATAACATACATGGAATCGCACCAAGCCAATGAATTGATACATCAAATTTAGACCAACGATATACCATCTTTCCGGTGAAACCACCGTGCAGTTTTGAAATACCGTTTATTTTCATAAATAGTACAAAGATGATAATCATACCAAATAATGACGCTAGTAAAGCAGGCGCTAGCAAGTCACTACGAAGTTGAAATACACGCAAATCATAAGTATTGATTGGCTGTGCATGGAACTCACTGGTTGAAGTAGTGCGACCTTCTACACCGTCTTTAAGCTGTGCCCATAATTGCGCATTGCCATCTTGAACGGTTAGAGACTCTTCAACATTTCCACTTGCGTGGGCGAAGGTCATGACACTGAACATCAGTGCGATAACAACGCCAATTTGTTTGAACCACTTGTTCATATTACATCCTCTATGCTATTCGATGCCTAGGTTGCCCTAGGCATCATAGCTAAGCTGACTAACACGCTTGGAGATTAACCCCAAACACCTTTGTTAGCTCCGCGGTATGCAACACGCTCGCGGAAGATAGCAGAAACGATTTCTGCATCACCTGCAAGCAGTGCTTTGGTTGAACAAAGCTCAGCACACATTGGAAGTTTACCTTCAGCGACACGGTTAGCACCATATTTCTGACGCTCTTCATTAGAGTGATCAGCTTCTGGGCCACCAGCACAGAAAGTACACTTGTCCATCTTACCGCGAGCACCAAAAGCGCCGCCTTGAGGGAACTGAGGCGCTCCGAATGGACATGCATATAAACAGTAACCACAACCGATACAAGTATCTTTGTCGTGCAGTACGATACCATCATCAGTTTTGTAGAAACAGTTTGCAGGACATACTGCCATACAAGGTGCATCACTACAGTGCATACATGCCACTGAGATAGATGCTTCACCTGGCTCACCGTCATTAATCGTCACTACGCGACGACGTTGAATTCCCCACTCTAAAGCAGAGTCGTTTTCGTTTTTACAAGCTGTGACACAACCATTACATTCGATGCAGCGCTTGGTATCACATAAAAATTTCATTGTAGCCATTCGGCAATTCTCCTAGCTTAAACTGCTGTTACGCTTTCTCTACCTGACAAAGCGATGCCTTAGTTTCCTGCATTTGTGTCACAGGGTCATAACCGTAAGTCATTGCAGTGTTACAAGACTCACCTATTACGTAAGGAACAGTACCTTCTGGATAGTTAGGCGCTAAGCTTTCGCCATGCATAACACCCGCGAAGTGGTAAGGCATCCAAGTAACACCTGGTTTAACGCGTGGAGTAACCATAACTTTAATCTTAATACGGCCACCTTCAGCACCTTCTAACCACACAGTATCACCGTCACGTAGACTACGATCTGCGGCATCAGCAGGGTTCATTTCAACAAACATTTCTTGTTGAAGCTCTGCAAGCCAAGGGTTAGAACGAGACTCTTCACCACCACCTTCATACTCAACCAAACGACCAGAAGTCAGTACTAATGGGTACTTAGCTGACGTGTCTTTCTCTTGGATTGACTTGTAAAGAGTTGGTAAGCGATGTACTTGCATATCATCGTAAGTTGGGTACTTAGACACAAGATCACGACGAGATGTGTATAACGGCTCACGGTGAATAGGTACGATATCTGGGAAAGTCCAAACGATACAACGCGCTTTAGCGTTACCGAATGGAATACAACCGTGATTAATAGCAACACGTACGATGCCGCCTAGCAAATCAGTTTTCCAGTTTTTACCTTCAGCTGATGCTTTTTCTTCAGCTGTTAGTTCGTCCCACCAACCTAATTGCTTAAGCATTTGTGCAGAGAACTCTGGGTAACCATCAGTGATTTCAGCGCCTTTAGAGAAGCTGCCATTAGCAAGAATGTTCTCACCTTTGTATTCAACACCGTAACGTGCACGGAAGTTACCACCACCGTCTTTAACGTGTTTGCTTGTGTTATACAGGATTTGAGTACCAGGATGCTTCTGCTCTGGCGTACCCCAACAAGGCCAAGGTAAACCATAAGTTTCGCCTTTAGCAGGTCCGCCAGCAGCTTCAAGAGTCTTGTTGCTGAACGTGCCCCAGTTTTGAGTGTGCTCTTTGATACGCTCAGGGCTTTGACCTGTCATACCAATAGTCCACATACCGCGGTTGATTTCGCGAGTGATGTCTTCAATAACTAGGATGTCATTGGCATCTTTAGCGATACGTTTAGTGTATTGCTCTGCAAAACCAAGCTTTTGAGATAGACGGTACATGATCTCAAGGTCAGTTTTTGATTCGAATAAAGGCTCGATAACCTTTTCACGCCACTGCTGACTACGGCCAGAGTTAGATACTGAACCTTCAGTTTCGAACTGAGTCGCAGCTGGAAGCAAGTAAACACCGTTCTGACGACGATGCATAACACCCGCCATAGTTGGGAATGGATCCACAACAACAACTGTGTCCATCTTATCTAATGCATCACGCACTTCGCTTTGACGAGTTTCAGTGTTAACAGATTGACCCCAGAAGAATGCCATACGGATGTTGTCATTCTGCGCTAGTTTACCCTTCTCTTCTAACACACCATCGTGCCAGCGAGAACAAGGAATACCAGGAGTGGTCATTGGGTCGCGACCTAAGTAAGTACCTTGGTCGAAACGATTACTAACCCAAGATTTTTCAAGATCCCAAACGTTCGTCCAGTGATCCCAAGCGCCAGAAGTCAGACCGTAGTAACCTGGTAAGTTATCAAATAACAAACCTAAGTCAGTCGCACCCTGTACGTTATCGTGACCACGGAAAATGTTTGTTCCGCCGCCTTTAACACCCATGTTACCAAGGGCTAATTGAAGGATACAGTAAGCACGAGTGTTAGCATTACCTACGTGATGCTGAGTACCACCCATACACCAAACAACAGTACCTGGACGGTTATCTGCCATCATTTTCGCAGCTTGGTAAACTTCTTCTTCGCTACAGCCAGTTACATCAGCAACTTCTTTAGGCGGGAATTTTTTCACTTCTTCGCGAATTGATTCCATTTCGAAAACACGTTCTTTGATGAACGTCTTGTCTTCCCAACCATTTTCAAAGATGTGCCAAAGCATACCGTAGATGAATGGAATATCAGTACCAGGACGAAGACCACAATGTAGGTCAGCGTGCGCGGCAGTACGTGAGAAACGAGGATCAACAACGATGATTTTCGCGTTGTTTTTCTCTTTCGCTAATAAGATATGCTGCATTGCAACTGGATGCGCTTCAGCCGGGTTTGCACCGATGAAGAAGATTGCATTTGCATTCTGGATATCATTGAAAGAGTTAGTTTGCGCACCATAGCCCCAAGTGTTTGCAACACCAGCTACAGTGGTAGAGTGACAAATACGTGCAGAGTGATCGATGTTGTTTGTGCCCCACATAGCCGCAAATTTACGGTACATGTAACAACCTTCGTTCGAGAACTTAGCACTACCCATGAAGTAAACTGAATCAGGACCTGACTCTTCACGGATATCTTGCATCTTGTCGCCAACTTCGTTGTAAGCTTGCTCCCAAGATAGTTTCTTCCACTTGCCATCAACCAATTTCATTGGGTATTTAAGACGCTTCTCACCGTGACCATGTTCACGTAATGCAGCACCTTTAGCACAATGTCCACCAGCGTTAAATGGGTGATCGAATGCAGGTTCTTGACCTGTCCAAACGCCATTTTGTACTTCAGCGTATAAACCACAACCAACTGCACATGCAGAACATACAGTACGTTTGATTTCAGTTGGTGCATCATGAGCAATTTCTTTTGCTTCAGCTCGACGCATCATGCCAGTGCCCATTAATGAAGCAGCGGCGATACCACCAGTAGCAATACCTGCATTCTTCATAAATTGACGACGGTTGATACCGAGCGACTTGCTAGCAGCTTTAGGTGCTGCTGTAGACTTGCGAGTTAACTTCATCGCTTATTTCTCCTGAATTATCCGCGTAAGCTATCGTAGTAGCTACGAATATGCGCAGTTTCTTTGTAACCATTAGAACCTTTGATACTAATGTTACTCTCGGTTGCTTTTGCCACACTCACACCTGAAACAGCAATTGCTGCAGTAGCAGCGCTACCTACGGTGATGGCTTTCAGCAAAGATCTGCGGTTCAGATCAGGCTGTTGCTTCTTCATCTTTACTCCTGGGTTTAATACACATCTGCTTATCATGCAGATGCCCTCTTAGGCCTTTTTAGTTACCAAACACCATTGTTAATCAATAGTTAAGTGGATGAGCTAAAAAGGTAAAAACACATATAAATGAATCTAGTCCACAAATTTACGCCGCTAATATATAGAGAGAGAGGCTGAAATAATATGATCTAACACCTGTTCATTGGCCTAAAATAACCAATAAATAAAGAAAGCGTTAACTGGGTCATGTTTTCAAATCATGCCGTGTGAGAACAAGACTTTGGGGTGGGATTTTAGCTGCATTTACAATGTTAAATAATTTAACAAAGCGATTGAGTTAAAAGGATTTTTATACAGTTTTTGTCTAAATAAACACCACAGCAACCATATAACTTTTAGGACTTACAACCTGTACCTATAGTGCTTTTGGTTATTAAAATAACCAATAGTTAGCTGCCCACAAATCACTCAGTAAATATTAACAAGCAAGTTACTTTGTAGCATGAGTAGCACGCAGAAAGCGTCCAAGAAAATTCAGTAATAACTGCAATCAATAAGCCACTAAAATTGGTCCAAGTAGCTCTTGGAATAGCTGTTGGAATAGCGGCCTAAATTAAGCGATTTATTCGCCTGCTGCGAGCAATAAAATAGGTACTGACAAAACTACCCGTTCCGCCAACAGGCAGATATAAAAACACCTCAACAAGATAGACTCAGTTGAGGTGTTTTGAAAGTAATTAAGTGACTAAATCAGCAAAAGGCTAACTCACTATCACTTCTGATATTTTATCGAACCGTTAGCTTTGATTTCATCGAACCAAACATTGTGATGCTGCACTGCCCAATTTTCATCACAATAGCCTGAAACCATGGATTCCATACCACCTTCACTCAATGCTGTTGCCATCCAAATATGCACAATGGTAAATGCAATGAGAATCGCAGCACTAATGCCGTGAATAAGTAGCGCGGCCATTGAAGCTTCACGGGGTAAATCTAATCCCGGTAACACTAGCATGATGCCTGATACGCTGATAAAGAGGCCAAAGAACACTAATGTCCAAAACCACATTTTTTCACCGGCGTTGGCAAAACCACTATCTGGATGCTTACCTTTAAATGGACCGAAATTGATGTAACCACCAACCACTAAAAACCATTTTAAATCATACATCTTAAAGGTTTGCAGTGGCATCCACTTAACGATACTCAGTAACCAAGATACGATAAAGACTGGACCAACCCAATCATGCACTAGCTTGCAAAAGGCTATAATTCCAGCCCAAATACTCGCACCGACATAGGGCTGAATAACAATTTTACCTAGTATGATCACCAGACCAGTTAGCATTAACGTTAAACAGGCAACGGCCATAATCCAATGCAGCCAAATATCTGCTTTAGACCATCGCTCAACCATCTTGCCTGAATACCCCTTCGCCAATTTTGCTGGGCCATTAACAAAGTAGAATAGTAAAAATGCAGCAAATACACCTACGAGAGCTAACGCCACTCCGGGAGTAATATAGTCATCTCTGATTATTCGACCTTGATTGCCCGCAACATTAATCAGTACGCCGGGTTCAATACCTTGAGCTGTTGTAAAACCAGAATCGCCGGCTTTAACTGCTCGCCATAATTCAGCCGGGTTTTCCTTCCCTGCCTGCTGCTTACTTGATTGTTCATCTGCCGCTAAGGTTGTGGTTGCAAAACCTAACCCCATCACCAGAACCAACAGAGCAAACAAGCTACGCAGTGATTTGTTTAACTGTTTGTTTAACATTGTCACTCCTTGCTTGGTTACGGACAAAGCCCGTAACCTTTGCACTGTCTAAACCATATCACCCGTTTTAGGATCATAGCCCCAAATGGTATTCGGATTACCGCGCTTAGACATACGTTCGCGATAGATACTCGATACGATTTCGGCATCACCAGCAAGCAGGGCTTTAGTTGAACAAAGCTCAGCACACATAGGTAACTTACCTTCAGCAATACGGTTTGCACCGTACTTCTGACGCTCGGCATCGGAATGGTTTTCTTCTGGGCCACCGGCACAGAAAGTACATTTATCCATTTTACCGCGGCTACCAAATGCGGTCTTTTTCGGGAACTGTGGCGCTCCAAAAGGACATGCATAAAAACAGTAACCACAACCGATACAAGTATCTTTATCGTGTAGCACAATGCCATCGTCGGTTTGATAGAAACAATCCGCCGGACAAACGGCCATACAAGGAGCATCGGTACAATGCATACATGCAACAGAAATTGACGCTTCACCGGGTTCACCATCATTGATAGTAACCACGCGGCGACGCTGAATACCCCACTCTAAAGCGGAATCGTTTTCGTTCTTACAAGCTGTGACGCAACCGTTACACTCGATGCAGCGTTTTGTGTCACACAAAAATTTCATGACTGCCATAATGGCTTATCTCCTCATCAAGTTAATTAGGCTTTGCTGATCTGACACAAGCTAGACTTAGTCTCTTGCATCTGAGTCACAACATCATAACCATAGGTCATTACGGTATTGGCAGCTTCACCAATAATGTAAGGTACGGTTCCTTCAGGGTAATTTTTCTCTAGGCTCTTGCCTTCGAATACACCCGCGAAATGGTATGGCATGAAACATTCACCAGCAATGACTCGTGGAGTCACCATTGCTTTAACTGTGATTTTAGCGCCTTCTGGACTGTGAACGAATACATCATCACCATCACGTAAGCCGCGGTCGGCTGCATCAGCAGGGTTAATCTCAATAAACATTTCTTGCTGCAATTCTGCAAGCCATGGATTTGAGCGTGTTTCTTCACCACCACCTTCATACTCAACTAAGCGACCCGTAGTTACCGCTAATGGGAAGTCTTTAGCAAAGTCTTTTTCTTGAATAGACTTATACAGAGTTGGAAGACGTGCAACCATACGATCTTCGTAAGTTGGGTACTTAGCCACTAAGTCGCGACGAGGGGTATATAACGGCTCGCGATGAATCGGGATATCATCTGGGAAGTTCCACACAATACAACGTGCTTTGGCATTACCGTATGGGATACAACCGTGATTGATAGCAACACGTTGAATACCACCAGAAATATCTGTTTTCCAGTTTTTACCTTCAGCGTGAACTTTCTCTTCAGCAGTTAAGTCATCCCACCAGCCAAGCTGTTTCAGCATGTCAGCGGTGAACTCTGGGAAACCGTCTTTGATTTCAGATCCTTTTGAATAAGAACCTTCAGCAAGAATATTATTACCGTTATGCTCAACACCGTAACGTGCACGGAAGTTACCACCACCATACTTAACTTCACGTCCAGTGCGGTAAAGAATTTGCGTACCTGGATGTTTGTTTTCTGGCGTACCCCAACAAGGCCAAGGTAAACCGTAGGTTTCACCTTTAGCTGGACCACCTGGCGCTTCTAAGCTTTCCATATCGAATGTGCCCCAGTTTTCTTGGTGCATTTTCAAACGCTCAGGGCTCTGGCCAGTGTAACCAATGGTCCACATACCTTTGTTGAACTCACGGGTCATATCTTCAATCAACGGCTCATCGCCATTAACTTTAATATGCTTACAGAACTCAGCATCGATACCCCATTTTTTCGCCAGCTTGTACATGATAATGTGGTCAGCTTTTGACTCAAATAATGGTTCGATAACTTGTGAGCGCCACTGCAGTGAACGGTTTGAAGCAGAGACTGAACCGTATGTTTCAAACTGAGTTGCAGCAGGTAATAAATACACACCGTCAGTTCGTTCGTGCATGACACCTGCCATCGTTGGGAATGGGTCCACAACAACAACTGTATCCATTTTGTTCAATGCTTCACGCACTTCACGACCACGGGTTTCAGTATTGACTGATTGCCCCCAGAAGAATGACATACGAATATTATCTTTCTGCGCAATCTTAGATTTGTCTTCAAGGACACCATCATGCCAGCGAGAACATGGAATACCCGTTGAAGTCATTGGATCTTGACCTAGACGTTGCTCTTGATCGAAACGGGCTTTAACCCACTCGTAATCCAAGTCCCATACATTACACCAATGTTTCCATGAACCTGTTTTAAGGCCATAGTAACCTGGCAATGTATCAAACAATAAGCCAAAGTCAGTTGCACCTTGAACGTTATCATGGCCACGGAAGATGTTAGTTCCACCACCAGAAACACCCATATTACCAAGGGCTAATTGGAGGATACAGTATGCACGAGTGTTAGCATTACCTATGTGATGCTGAGTCCCACCCATACACCAAACCACAGTACCAGGCTTAGTTTCAGCCAGTAACTTGGCGACACGATGCATCTGCGCTTCAGGCACGCCAGCAACATGTTCAACTTCGGCAGGGGTCCACTTTTTCACTTCCTCACGGATACGTTCCATACCGTATACACGTTGGTCGATGAATGTTTGGTCTTCCCAACCATTTTCAAAAATGTGCCACAACAAACCATAAATGTAAGGAATATCCGTACCAGGACGAATATGCACGAACTCGTCAGACTTAGCTGCAGTTCGAGTGAAACGCGGGTCGACTACGATAATTTTCGCGCCGCGCTCTTTACCTTCAAGGATGTGTTGCATTGAAACCGGATGAGCTTCACAAGGGTTCGAACCGATAAACATCATCGCTTTCGAGCTACGCATGTCGTTAAAAGAGTTTGATTGCGCACCGTAGCCCCAAGTGTTTGCAACACCGGCTACAGTGGTAGAGTGACAAATACGTGCAGAGTGGTCGACATTGTTGGTGCCCCACATTGCTGCCAATTTGCGGTACATATAAGCTTGTTCGTTTGAAAACTTCGCACTACCCATGAAAAATACTGAATCAGGACCAGATTCTTGACGAATATCGAGGGCTTTTTGACCCACTTCTTCAATGGCTTGCTCCCAAGAAAGTTTCTTCCATTTGCCTCCTTCTAGCTTCATTGGGTATTTAAGACGTTTTTCACCATGACCATGTTCACGCAGTGCAGCACCTTTGGCGCAATGGCCACCAGCGTTAAATGGGTGATCGAATGCAGGTTCTTGACCTGTCCATACACCATTTTGCACTTCAGCATAAATACCACAGCCCACTGAGCAGTGAGAACAAATAGTACGTATCACTTCAGTCGGCGCATCGTAAGCAACATCTTTTGCTTCAGCTTTACGCATCATTCCGGCGCCCAGCATTGAAGCGGCAGCAATACCACCTGTAGCAAGGGTTGCAGACTTCAAAAATTGGCGACGATTGAGTCCAAGTGCAGGTTTATCTGCGACTTTGACTGCTTCTGTTTTGCGGGTTAATCGCATCACATATTCTCCTTAAATTACTTGCTACTACGTAATGTGTCGTAATAACTACGTACATGGTCTGTTTCTCTATAACCATCACTTTTACCTACAACGGGTGTAGCTTCTGGTGAGGCGGCAAGAGCTTGTCCGCTAACAGTGGCAACTGCGCCAGCGGCACTGCCGACAGCCAATGCTTTTAGCATTTGACGACGACCCATGTCGGAAGCTTGCTTCTTCATAGTCTCTCCTTAATTTAACGCGTGTTATAAGAGTAAAATTACTCTCTGTTTTTATGGAAGTTGCCTTCCTTTTCAGTCTATGCCACAGAGTCAAACTCTGTGGCATAAATCTTTGCACCAACAGCCTAAAAATTACCTAAGAGGCAAGTTCATTGGTTGATGGTTCAATCTTGTCTGCTTCATCAGCAGCAGTTTTTTCGGCTTCAGAACCTGGGCAATTAACTGGAATATCTAAGCTTAGTTGCTCAAACTCATTGGCTTCAATGATGAAAAATGCTTTTGCTAGCTGCGCCACAGGCACATAAAACGCTGCACTCGGTGTTTTCTCTAAGGTGTCACAAAAGCGCGCAATCCAGCTGCCAATATGGCGCTGATAAAATGCTAATTGACGATAACCTGGCGCCTCTAAAATCAAGGTACCCATCACTTCACATAATGCTGCAACATGATCTTCTGGCTCTTTAACGTCTTCTTCGCGAGCAAAACCTAATTGCATTAAATCTTGGCGTAACAGTGCTAATGGCTTATCCATTAACGAGCCTGTCATAAACCAGCTGCCGTATGGCAATACTTCACCACGGCCAACACCGAAGAAAATATTGAAGTATTCTTCTTCAAGTTGCTCTTGTGTGTACTGGGTCGCAGCTGCCTTTAGCGCCAGCCAAGCCGTGCTCATGTCGTTATCATCTTCAGCTTCTGTTTCTATTTCGATGTCAGCTAAAAATGACAGCAGTTCTTCACTCGGATGGCGACGTAGTAATGCAGCTAATAATTGGTAAATATCTGCCCGTAGCTGATCGTTTTCTGAAATTTCTCTAACTAATTCGGTCATATTGGATCTCTTATCGAAGTTGCTTCTCTGGGTCTTCAAGAATGTCTTCAAACATATCTTTTACGCGGCAATCACCACACATTTTTAGGCGCTCAATATTGGCGTTAAATGCAGAATGTCCACCAATCATATCGATCATTCTATGAACCATCGATTGTGTAGCAAAAGCGGTTCCGCAACGAATACACTCGAACGGAGGCTCTTCTTTTAACGTTTGACGCTGCTGACGTGCTGCTTGGTCCAAATTGATTTGCGGCGTTAAGCTAATCACGTTTTCAGGACAAGAGGTTTCACATAAACCACATTGCACACAGTCTTGCTCTACAAAATGCAGTGACGGTGATTCACCACCATCGGTTAATGCTTGTGTTGGGCAGGTTGCTACACAAGACATACACAAGGTACATTTATCAACTTCGACGTTAACTACACCGTAAGGCACATTACTCATTGCAATGGCACTATCAGTCGCTGCTGCTTGTTCATTTAAATGATCAATTGCAGCGTATAATGTTTCGCGCTTGGTGCTTGGCGTGAACGCAGCAGGTACGATTAATGGCCAATCTAGGCTGATAGCCAGTTTGTCACTCAACGACGTTAGTGTTTGAGTATCAATTAAGCTAATGCGTTGAGGTTGGCCCATTTCATCTAGAATACTATTAGCTAATATTAGTTCACCATTTAACATTTGCGTTAACGTGGGTGCTGTCGCGTCAGTATTAAGGATCAATACCTGACGTGCGCCCCATGCTAATGCTGACATCCAATGATCAATGCTAGCAACCGTGATTTCTTCCAGCTCAACTGGAATGATGTCACCCACTAGATCTGCGGTAATGTGCTCTGCACCAACGGCACCGTCATGGAATAAGATGACAGGGGCAGCTTGTGCTTGCTCAAGGTAACGACTAACCAGTTTTTGAATATAGCTATGAAGTGCTTGTGGCGTTGGTAAATCAAATGCGATAGCCCCTGTAGGACAAGCATTAGTACAACTACCCGCACCATGACAAAGGTAAGGATCAATTTCGATTTTTTGTTCGATGCTACTAATTGCATCAGCAGGGCAGAAGTTTAAACAGCGATTACAGCCATTGACGCCATTACGGTTATGAGCACAGATATCACTGTTCACTTTCACATAACGTGGCTTATCAAATTCACCAACTAAATCTGGAATTTGCTCCAGCGCATCAGCTAATTTATCTGCATCTTGACCGACATAGAAATAACCTGGTGGTAGCATTTCAAGGTTAAGACATGGCGACATGCTCAGGTCTAAAACCATATCAAAATGCGGCTTACGAATAGCAACAAGACTTAACTCAGTCGCCGCTTGGTTTTCACCCGCGCCTTCATTCTCAACGGTTACCTGAAACTGACCTAAAAAGCCTTTAACAGAAATAAGTTTGTTGTAATAGCTTTCGCTATTTACTGCAGCGTTCATTACCGCTTCAAGATGAGCTTCATCTTGGCTGGTAATGGCTTCATTTGCCAAAATAACCGTATTGGCCATGGTTGACAGTTTATCCGCAGCTAATCGGGCCAAATCTTCTGGGCCGATGACTAACACATTGCCTTCAGTCGTATAACTGACTGTTGGCGGGATCAAGTTTTGGATCACTTGAGTCTGTGCTAATACCTGCTGGCGAACTTGTTTTAGTTCTAGCGGGGTTTGACTATTGCTCACATTGCGTTCCTGAACAGTTTTTTAACGCTTAGGTGATTTATCAGGGCTGCAAATCCATTTTGTATTTAAACATTTATTTAAATACATCAGCTTAAAATGATAAACAAAACACCTTATACGCTAAATAGTGGACTAAAATTTTTAACTACACACTAAGCCTTAGCGCTACTTGAAGCCGTTATAGCTTCTTCATCAACCATTCCCAGAACATCACTCTGGTCTTGGTTGGTATCTAAGTCAGTGGCAGACACGATTTCGCTCTTATCATTTAATACTGGTGAGGCATCAGTTGTATCAACAACTGTGTCATCATCCTCACGAGCAAGTAACTCTTGCTCTTCCGTTTCTTCTTTGTCTTTTACGACGTTACGGAAGACTTTTTTGGCTAATTCAGCCGAAACTTCGGCAGACAATTTAGGTTGATTACTGTAATCAAGGGCGTACTCGAGTAAGCCGTCGATTTCATTGTATTGGGGTTGTTTCCACAGTGCTTTTAACGCTGCTGATTTCGCTTGAGGTGATACATTCGCCCCCATAAACGAAGCAAAACTGCCTCCAACTTCAATTTTTTCGGGATCCGGTAAATCTTCAGCTTCAAGGATCTTCTCAGGCTGAGGCGCTTCTTGTATGGCATCCTCAGTGGAAGAGTCAGCAAGGCTTTCTTCCTCTGCCGCCACACTCTTTTGCTGCAGTTCAGTCTCACGAGCAGCTTCAGCTTCAACTTGCTCACGACGCTCAGTCCAACGAGAGAAAAAACCTTTCGAATTATTGCTCATTAATGTCTCCGAAGGTGATCTGTGCTAGGGCCAGTATCCTTTCGGCGGTTCACATGCTTACGGCGTTTAGCTGATATTTCAACTTCGCCATGACGGGTGATGAAAGCTTCAACCCAACATGCCAGTGCTTCTGGCATTGGGATATTCAGCACTGGGGTTTCAGACTCCAAACAGGCTGCGGCAATATTTTGGTCTGCAGAGATAGCAGCAGGAACCCAAGTGCCATCCGATAACTCATCACAAACGATATATAACATGGTGTTATCCATGTCTAAATTTATCCGGTAACTGCCACGTTCATCTTTATAAAGTTGAAACAATATTAATTTGGCCCCTTCAGGTGCCTCATGAGTCGCAGGAACCATTTGTTCCACTTCCCAAGTGATTGAGGGCCAACGCCCCATCATTTTTTCGACTTTTCTAAGCGAAACATACATAGGCCAAACATTTTCAGTGTGTTGCATACAAGCCTTGCCCTTAAAACATAAATCCACAAGAAATAAATAAAATATATATTAACAACGACTTAAAAGTTGCTCTTGATTATTTTTAGAAGCTAAAAACCACTTTATTTCTCTTAACTAATCAGTACACTGCAAAAATAGTGCCAGATAAATAAGAACAAAAAGCTAGATCCAGATCTCCTAATTACCACTAAGAGTAGGACAATTTGTCTATATTGCTAATTATACTAGGACATAAGGCTACGTTAATTAGTCGTTGCTGATTAACATCAGAGTTAGATCACGCATTTACAAACTACATTGCCGCCTCGGGAATAAAAGTTGCTATGCTGATAGTTAATTAGTTTTCATTACCATCCTCACTACCGAGCTAGTTAACTATTTCAGAGGCCACACTTTCAATGACCCAATCAAATGCTAATAAATCGCTAAAACTGGTCAAAACCAATGCTGAAGTTCCCCTTACAATTGCAGTTAAAGCAATTAATGAGCAAGGAGAGAGTGTTGATAAATTCGTGGCCTGTGAAAGACCATTAACGGTATATTTGAACTGGCAACCCATAGTGACCTTAATGACCTTGGGCGCAAAACCTGAGTCATTAGCTTTGGGTTACTTGAAAAATCAGGGCTTTATTAACGATGCCAGCTTACTTGAATCAATTATCGTCGATTGGGATGTTAACTCTGCAGCCATTTTGACTAAAGAGCAAACAGCTGATTTAGATAAACAATTA
Source organism: Shewanella sp. 6_MG-2023 (assembly GCF_030547195.1). Taxonomy (NCBI): domain Bacteria; kingdom Pseudomonadati; phylum Pseudomonadota; class Gammaproteobacteria; order Alteromonadales; family Shewanellaceae; genus Shewanella; species Shewanella sp. 6_MG-2023. The sequence goes on from NZ_JAUOQU010000017.1 coordinate 63,222, forward strand.
TCTGAAAAAACCGTCACTTCAGGTTGCGGTCAAGGTACTGTTTACGGTGGTTTCATGCAAGGGCTCGATGATATAAAGCTGCCAACGCCCCAATTACAACAATCAACCTTATATAGCCTGCTAAAAAACATTAGTGCTTATAATGAAACCTACAAAAATGCCGGTGCCGTCCATGGTTGCGGCATTTGTAAAGACGACCAAATTTTAGCTTTCATTGAGGATGTTGGCCGCCATAACGCGGTTGATACCCTCGCGGGCGACATGTGGCTTGAAGGTGAAAATGGGCACGATAAGATTTTCTATACCACTGGCCGTTTAACCTCTGAAATGGTGATAAAAATTGCCAAGATGGGTATACCAGTATTGTTATCACGCAGTGGTGTCACTCAGATGGGGTTAGAACTAGCTCAAAAGTTGGGGATCACTATTATTGCCAGAGCCAAGGGGCGTCACTTCTTGGTTTACCACGGCGCAGAAAATATTGAATTTGATGCGATGAAAGTTTAGCGTTACCTATTAACGCAAACAATTGATAACAAGGTGATGACCACCTTGTTATCACTCATCATGTAACCCTATGCTAAATAGCATTATGCCTAAATTTAGCCCACTGCTTTCTTGCCGCTTCGGGCAAATAACTCCAAGCTAAAACCCGGGTAATTTTATTGCCTTGCTTCATTTCAATGGTCTGCACACTATCGGCATGTAACTGTTTTAATAATTGATAACAGGGCTTTAGGTTTTCTGATTTGGACACTAATGAGCTAAACCACAAACATTGTTGCCCAAACTGCTGACTTTCTTTAATCATATTCGTTAAAAACTGCTGCTCACCACCTTCACACCATAACTCAGCTTTTTGCCCACCAAAATTAAGTGCGGCACTACTTGAGCTAACGGCTGGCTTTTGGCTGTGCTTTTTAGCTCTGTTGGCGGCTAAATTGGCATTTTTCTTGGCGCTGCCTTGACTCGCTTCGGCTAATGAGCGATGAAATGGCGGGTTGCACAGAGTAATATCAAAGCGCTCATTATCCCCGATAATTCCGCTAAAAATAGCTTGAGGATTAGTCTGTTGGCGCAGGTCAATTTTCGATGCTAAATCAGGGTTATGGCTAATAATTTCAGCGACATTTGCAATTGAAACTGGGTCAATATCGCTGGCGACAAACTGCCAACCATAGCTTTTAACCCCTAATAATGGATAAATACCATTAGCACCGGTGCCAATATCCAATGCACGGATCTTATTTCCTTTAGGCGCTTTACCATTAACAGCCAGTAAATCAGCAATGTAATGCAAATAATCTACTCGACCTGGTACTGGCGGGCACAAGAACCCTGCCGGAATATCCCACTGCTCAATGTGATAATCAGTCAATAAAATTGCTGCGTTGAGGCTTTTGACCGCTTCAGGATCAGAGAAGTCGATTGAAAGATTACCGTAGGGGTTTGGTCTGACAAAGTGGGACAATTTGGGACACTTTTTTATTAATCCTTCGAAATCATAACCTTGATTATGCTTATTTCGCGGGTGTAGTGTTTTCACTTGAGTATGAGCGACGCCTTTGCTTGCCGCAGATGTTTGCTTGTTCGTTTTGTTGCCAGCTTTACTGTTTTTCATGCAAATGTTCATTAATCATATAGGTATTTAGTAAACAGTAAATTAACCACGGACTGTTCACCCGTTTCAGCTTCTAGCAGTCGATTAACCGTTTCAAAGCACGCACGACGAATATCCTCTCTTCCGGTCAAGGACTTAACCTTGTCTTCAGGCTGATTTCCTAGCACTTCAACGATGGCGGCTCGCAGTAACGGATCATGGTGCTCTATCTGCTGCAATTGTTTAGGATCTTTAACCATTAACTCAACACTGATTTTTACAAAACCGAGTTTTTTGCGGTTAGAGATATAGTTAGTGACAATGTCAGGTTCGAAACCATAGTAAGCAAAGTTCCCAGTGGCTTTGTCATCTGCGCTATGCGCATTGGGGAAAAAAAACAGTGCAACTAACACTGCGAATAGGTACTTTGCCATAGTTAATCAAACTCCATTATTTAAATCTGCCTAATAGCAGCGGCTATCCAGCCATTGCTCTGTCATGATAAACTGCACTCGTTTGAGTATATTGTAACGAGTATTGAATGAACGTGACCAGTCTTAGCTTCCCGTATGGTGAATCAATCCAGTGGTTTTCACCTGATGCAATCAATTCTATGCCGCAATCGGCACTAAAAGAATGGTTACTCGCTACCGGTAGTTTAACCCAAAAGCTTAAAGGCTGTTGCCACGATTTTGAAGTTAAAGTCCTTGGCGAACAACTTACTACACCATTAGCAGGGGAATGCCCGCAGCAAAAGCAGGTTTGGGTAAGAGAAGTACTGCTGTGCCTTGATGGCGAGCCTTGGGTGTTTGCACGCACCTTAATCCCTGAGAACCTAGCCAATGATCAACACAACTTTAAAGCCTTAGGTAAGCGCCCATTGGGTGAACTACTGTTTACCAGTGCTGATATTGTCCCGGGCAAAATAGAGGTCGCTGAATTTGAAAGCTGCACTAAGCTAGCCCAACTGGCAACCCGCCTGTCCCAACCTGTCACCTCTTCACTTTGGGGGCGTCGCCGTTACTTTAACTTAGCCAACCAAGACATTATTGTTAGCGAAATTTTCCTTCCTTATGCGGTTAAGCAAATTAACGCCTTAACACTAAAGCAATCTTGTTAAAGTTAGTCCAACAAAGCCATGCGGTTTACCATACGTTGGCAACATCATGGCTATTTGTAAAGTAACCATAAAGCTTATGGCCTTATGTTTTAGTCGAGCGCTTTACAAGAAGTAAGCTCAGTAGCAACAAATACACCCCAGCTAAACTACCGCCACTACTGCTTTGAGATTCATCGTCGCCAGCAATTGTCTGGTTTTCGCCCATAAACTCTGAAGTAACTACACCATTTAGTTTAAATTCGACGATTGCCCTTGAGCTGTCTGACGATTGCGCCTGCACCTCCATCGTTAAGCCCGGTTCAGGTAACACCATGCCTGATTGCGGTTGCAGGGGCGCTGAGTAATCAGCATTATCATCAAATAAACTAAAGTTACTTAGAGCGCTATCGTTAGCGTAGCTTGACTGAGGATATAAGCTAAAGCTGGCATCACGTACCTGCACACTTGAAGACCCGCCAGTTATTAGACTCTGGTCAGCATCAATAACCCCGATAAAGCCATAACCTTCATGCTCGGCGACATTGTTATCTTCATAGTTGTTATTTTCGAGCCATAATAAAATACCGGGCTCGTAGCCGACACTTTGCAAGCCCGCATCAATACCTTGATGGTTTCTCAGTTGCACAATATAGCGTTGCGGCAAACCGGGTAAGGTATCATCGATCCTTGAAAAACCCACTAAATCAACTTTGCCTTGCTCTTCGGCCCCGTCTTGGTAAATGTTGACGCCTTGCTGATTAATTTCAATTTGGTCAATAACAATACCGTAGTCACCTACAGCTTGATCCGTTACATAGCTCATTTCAACTTGCACACTTTGCCCTGAAAAATCGCTCAAGTCATAAACCAGTTCAACCCAAGCATCTGTTCCTGAAGCGCCAGCTATATCGCTCGATACCCCAGAAATATAGTGCTCTACATTGTTGAACAGAGGGTTACTGGCACTGGTATGGTTGCCGACAATGGCTACGCCATCAATCAACAATTGCATATAGTCATAATCTGTTTCTATGCTCCAATGTGCCTGCATAACAAGCTCAATCTGTGCGTCAGCGGGTAAATCTACCTCGAAACTCAGACTATTGGTAAGTTGATGGCCTTTACCTGAATGGTATTGATAGTCGCCAACTAAAGGTGACTTAAAGGCGAAGGGGGGATTGGGTAATGCGATGGACAATTGATTCACAGCATCAGCATTAACTGCTGCAAAAACCTCAGCAGTCAAACCTTCAGCAGTAATATCGGCCAAGTCGATGGCTTGCTCATTGACCCACTTGCCTTGGTAACGTTGTTGCAGATATGAACGGGCATAAGGACTTAAGCCCGCAGGCTTACTGCCAGCAATATAAGGATTACCCGCTTGCGCTTGACCCACCCAAGTACCACTTGCCATTAACGACCAGTAACCCACTGGCGCGCCATCCCCCAGATTAGTGTCGTATTCATCAGGCAGGCCTAAATCATGACCAAACTCATGGGTAACGACCCCGGTACCTGAGTCGATAGGCTGAATGGTATAGCCATAAACTTTCATTGACGTGCCAGGAAGAGCTTGTCCTTGGCTATTGGCACCAACAAAAAAGCGATGCGACCAAATAGCATCGGTGCCTAACACGCCGCCGCCCGCCTCTTCACCAATACTGGAATGAAATATGACAATGTGGTCTATGATGCCATCAGGCTCATTTTCATTGCCGTTGTTATTAAAATCAAATGGATCTTCAATATCGAATTCAGCTAATTCTGTCGCGCTCATCCCTTTAACGGCCTGAGTAACGGCTTCCATAACCAATTCAGGTACTGCAATATCATTATCACTGAAAACCGAATTATTGGCGCCATAGTAAGCAGCATTGTTACTGGCGGTTACCCAGCCTTTAACCTGACCACGAAAGAAAAAACTCTCACCAGAGGCTTGAGCAAAATATTGATAAGCCGTTTGAAGCACCTCACGGTTAGATCCAGAAAATCCAGATCGAGAAAAAAGCAAATCTTGATAATGTTGTACGGAATAATCGTCATAAAACATTGACGTATCAGACTTGGTTAAACGATTGGCGTTATAGGGTAAATCAGGAAAGTCGACCAATACCGCCAGCACATTCACGGTTTTGGTGACATCCGTGTCAGCCAATGCCGGAGCTGATACTGGTGAGACTTTTATTCGTTGGGATCGATTCTTGGCAGCTATTTGCTTTAGTATTTTGACCTCAGCAGGCAGATAATTATGACTTGCTTTGCGAGTGAACTTCTCTACCGCAGCTTGCTTTGCTGCCTCGCTGGCATCAATTGCCAGCTCACCGCGCTTAATCAACCAGTATTGGATCTGTTGCTGATTCATTACCCCAGCATCTGCAGGAGAAGCGTATTGACTCGGCGCTGCCATGGCGTTTAACGAAAAAAGAGTCATTGCCAATATGGTCATAGCACCAGTAAAGATTTTACTCCATTGAATAGGCATCCTGTGCCTCCTTTACTTCCTTTGATTGCACTTTTTAAATGCATTGTTACGCTTGGCGATATAACGACGAACAATCTCTTGTTGCTGTTGTTCACTCATATCTGTCGTTATTTCACCACTTTTGATTAAATTCTGTTTAACGCCGGACATATCTAAAGGAGGAGGTATTGCCCCACATTGAATGGTATTATTTTGATGCGTTAATTGGGTCTGATTAGAGCCGTTTTCGGCGCTATTACTATGGCTACAGCCCCAAATAACCCAGCTAAAAAAGATAGCGAATACAATGCGCATAATGAACGCCCAAACAACGAAGATGAATCAAAGAGTAATATTAAGTAAAGTTGCTAAAACGGCTTTACACAACTTTTTAGAGCGATTTTTATACAACTAAAGAAGTAAAAAATAATCGAAGATAAACTGAAAGGTAGAGAATATTGCGTAGAAAACCAAAAGGCCGCATTAAGCGGCCTTGTTGACTATAGCGATGCCTGACATGAGCTGATTAGCCGGCAGTTTTTAAATAGCTCGACACCCCGTCTAAGAACATTTGCACCGAAATCATTACCAGCACCATACCCATTAGACGCTCGACTGCGGTTAAGCCTTTTTCGCCTAATATGCGAGTAAAGACTTTATAGAATAGTAAGATAACTGCGCTCACACCCCAAGCCGCCACTAAGGCAATAGTCCAATCCATCATTCTGCTACTGTCACTGTGCGCCAATAATATTAATGCAGCTAACACTGATGGCCCAGCCATTAACGGTATAGCCATAGGAACAATAAATGGCTCTTCACCGGCGGCTAAACCTACCACGCCGCCCGGTTGTGGGAAAATCATCCTAATGGCAATTAAGAACAAAATAATCCCGCCTGCAATACTCACTGACTCTTGACGCAGGCTAAGAAAATTAAGGATCACCTCGCCGGCAAACAAGAACAGCAACATGATTGCCAGCGCAAACAATAATTCACGAATAAGCACTCGGCGGCGTTTTTTGGGTTCAATATGCCGCAAAATTGAAGCAAAAATAGGCAAGTTGCCCAAAGGGTCCATAATCAGGAAAAGCATGACTGCAGCAGAAAAGATGTCCATTACATTAGTTCTATTAATTATTAACAATGAACTACTATTGTATACTTAATACAGTCATTTGGCAGAAATAACCGTGACTTTCGCTCTATCTTGCAACGCTGAAGGCTATCTTTACCGTGTAAATTGTCATCATGAGTGATAATCAAGCAAAGCAAGTATTAAGTTAATTGAAAGACTGCGATATACTGCGGTGTTTTTTCCGTTTCATTGATTCTTTGGATCCCATGCTCTATCTAGCTGCTAGTTGTATTGCACTTTTATTCGGACCGCTTTTTTATCGCTACTTCTCATCAGGGAGTGGGCTACAAAAAGGCTTAGATGGATTTATCTTCGTCTCATTAGGCGGGTTGGTGCTTATCCATATTTTGCCTGAACTCCTTGAACATGGTGGTTTTATCACTTTGCTGTTCGTGGTGCTTGGCTTATGGGGTCCCACAGCCAGTGAACGGCTTTTCCACCGCTACTCAGATATTACCCATAACGTTACCCTAACTTTAGGGATTGGCGGACTATTGCTGCACACCATTACCGATGGTGGCGCCATGGTTTTAGCCCAACAAGAGGGTAACTCTAGCTTATTAGCGCTGGGAGTGATTATGCATCGCTTACCCGTTGGTGTGGCAATTTGGTGGCTATTAAAACCCCAGGTTGGTACCCGCTGGGCCAGTGCGGTATTAGCTGCGATGATGGTACTCACAGGCTTGGGTTACTTTGCTGGCGAGCAACTACTCGATAGCCTCAGCTTAGATAATACCGTTTATTTACAAGCCTTTGTTACCGGATCAATTTTGCATGTGGTGCTACATCAGCCCCACGGACAACACGAAGAAGATCATCAAGGTCGCTATCAATACCAAGCAGGCATTGGCAGTTTATTGGGGGTCGCATTACTAACTGTATTATTGTTAATGGACAGTGGTGGCCATGCCCACGCACACGCCCATCACAGCCATGGCTCGGATCAGTTTATGTCTTGGTTACTGACCATCTCGCCAATATTAATTGCCAGTTACTTAATTGCCACTGCGCGCTTCAAAGCTGGGTTAAGCCCGCAAAACAGTAGCCTCTCCAGTCGCTGGTTACAGCGTCTAGCGGGCCCTGAAGCCTTGCTGATCACCTTGCTATTATTGGGGCCTTGGTTTGCCATATATCAAGCTATTTCATTGTTGGCGATTGGCACGTTACTCAGCTTGGGTAAAGTTGAACTTACCGATCCCCACGAGAATTTACCGCAATCGGCTTGGCGCTTTGGGTTTGCACATTTAGTGGATCGCAGCGCGCCCTGGATTGCCCTTAGCTTAATTTTAGCCAACCTCATTGGTCATCCGTCGGTACATCTTGAGCACCCAGCACTGCAAGTATTAATCTTGTTAGTCGTCTTTCTACCGATGCGTTTTTGTAATTTAGGCGCGGCAGTACTGGCATTATCATTAGCCTATAGCGGCTGGAGCAATGTCGCAGTGGCATTTGCACTTATTGCAGCGCCTGTGCTTAGCCTTAGCCAGTTAAAGCTAATGAGCTGGAGCATGCGCTTGTCATTGTCAGCTGTATTAGCCGTCGCGTTGTTATTCGCACACCAGTATCTGGTTGATTGGCACCAGTTACTCACCTTGCCAAATAACGTTAATATTGCGGGATTAGTTGTGGTGGGATTAATCTTTAGTGCTAGCTTACTGCGCTTAGGACCACGTAAGTTCTTAAGTCGCTTAATGATTAAGTTTAGCGGTCATAACCATGATCATAACCACGATCACTCCCATGGACACGCCCATGGTGCTAATACCTCAGATAAATCTGCGGCTGCGCCAACAGAGCATAAACATCACCACTAATTAAGCCGCCGCATTAAGCGAGGGTTACTGTCAGGTTCATGTTATTCAGGCTATGATGTTTTATCATCGACCGAATAACTGAGCCGACTTAACCAAGCCTATGTGTATTTTATTTATCGCGGTAGACATGCATCCCCAATGGCCACTGATTGTGTGCGCTAATCGTGATGAGTTTCATCATCGCGCCACCGATCCAGCCCATTTTTGGCAAACAGTTGCTAACAGCAATTTACCTCAATCTCAGTCGATATTAGCAGGCAAAGACCTACAAGCTGGCGGCACTTGGCTTGGAGTGAATCAACAAGGTCACTTTGCAGGCCTTACCAATATTCGCAATCAACAAGCCGATGGCCTAAGAAGTCGCGGCGAACTGGTGGTTAACGCTCTCGATCTTCGCCAAGATGTCAGCCTTGATTGGCTACGCCAACACAGCGCTAATTACAGTCCGTTTAATCTTGTTTATCAGCAACAGCAGCAACTTTACTGTTTTAATAGCGTCACTGCTGAGAACACGCCATTGACTAAAGGTTTTCATGCTGTGAGTAATGGCGCTATAGATGATGTCTGGCCGAAAATGGCCAAGGGATTACAGGCGTTAGAGCAGCATCTATTAGCTGAAAAGCAGCCCAATATTGAACAAATGTTGGCATTTATGCGTGATGAATCTCAAGCTGAAGATAGCAGCCTACCTAGTACTGGCATTGAAATTGAGTGGGAAAGGCTGTTGTCGTCGATTTTTATTCGCCATCCAGAATATGGCACCCGCTCAACCAGTGTGGTAATACGAGATAAAAACGGCAACATCGACTTTTATGAAGTGCGTTATGACGGCAAAGCTCGAAACTTAGGGCAACAGCATTTTGTTATAACACCCTAAGTCCGAATTAATATTCGCAGCCAAGCAATTAATCAGATGAATGATCATGGGTTATCACCCACTTATCATCAATACGCTCTATCAGTAGGGTGAACACACCATTAGGTTTGTCTTTTGTACGTTCTAATTGCCAACGACCCACAACCAATGCGGCGTAGTTGCTGAGCATTTTAATCTCTTTCACATTGAACGACAGTTTGCCCATGCGCGCTGAATCAGGATAACTTTTTTTATAGCTAGCAAGAATTACATCCCAACCGTAGCTAAACTTACCATTAGACACAAAACGTAAATTGTCACTTTGCCAATAGCCTTGCATGTAGGCATCAATATCGCCGCTATTCCAGGCTTGTTCTTGCTGTGAAATCACTGCTCTAATTCTATCTGTAGGTATAGCACTATTGGTATTAACTTCGTCTAGTGACACGGATTGTTGTTCAAGTGAGACAACTGCGCTGACGGCATCAGGCTCAGTCTCAACCTCAGCCTCAACCTCAGCCTCAGCCTCAGCCTCAACCTCAACCTCAGCCGGCGCTGAAGTTAAGGTGTCGGTAACGGCACTAACTAGCGGCTCTGCTGCAATATCTGCTGTATTCGTGGTTTTAGGTGAGCTATCTGAAGGGCTTGGCTCTACCTTTAAATCGGCAACGGGTTCAATCACGCCAACTTCGACCTTGGCAGTTGAAGCAGGTTTTAATGGCACGATTTTTAATTCAGCTTGTTTGAGTGCAACATCTGAGGCGGTTTGAGTCGCTGTTGGTTTATCTTCTGCCGCTAACATAGTAGTAAAACCACCAAAAATAACGGCGAATAAAATAATTATCGGGTGCTTCACACACTCTCCTTAATTTGTACCAAGGTTGAAATTACCCAACACGAGTGCCACAGTAATAACAATGATTTAGTACTTTTGCATTAGATTAATAACCCAGTAAGCATGCTGTGTCGTGTTAATCCCAACTGCGGTTTGGCTTATAAAACATGTTGAGATAAGCGATATCTGTAACATGAGATTCTGTGAAATTAATATATAAATTCATTCTGTTATGGTTAGATTCTAGCGTATCAGAGTGAAATAAACTGGAAAATAGCGCATGTTTAGTAAATTTTGTTTATGGCTATTGGCCATTAATGGCTGGAAATTAGACGGCCAGGTCGCCGCTGATGGACAATTCATTATGGTGGTTGGCCCACATACCAGTAATTGGGACTTTATTGTCGGTATTATCGCCCGCTTTGCTATAGGGGTAAAAATTCACTTTTTAGGCAAACATCAGCTGTTTATTCCCCCTTGGGGTTGGTTTTTTAAAGCCTTAGGCGGCAGCCCTGTGGATCGACGCAAAAACAACAATATGGTCGATGCTGTGGTGCAGCTATTTAATGACGATAACCAATATAAGTTGGCGCTGGCCCCCGAAGGAACCAGAAGCGCGGTTACTCGCTGGAAAACCGGCTTTTATCATATTGCCACTAAAGCCAAGGTGCCGATAATCACCGTGGGATTAGATTTTAAAACCAAGTCTATTGTGATTAATCAACCGCTGCATCCCAGTGGCGATGTTGCCACTGACATGAATCGTATTTTAGATTTTTTCCGTAATATTAACGGTCGCCACCCTAAGGTTATCCCGCACTATATTCCCTCGGATGAGCAGCCAAAAAGCTAGTGTGGCTTGATGCTACGAATATCATCCCCAGTAGGGCTTTGAAAAGCACGTAAACCAAATTCAGGTAAGATGGCAAAGACGTGATCAAAGATATCTGCTTGAATGCCTTCATAAAAGGCCCAGCGGACGTCATTGGTAAACACATATAACTCGATAGGCAGACCTTCTGGCGTTGGCGCAAGTTGGCGCACCATCAGAGTCATGTCTTTGTGTAGCTTATTATTTTGACGTAAATAGGCATCTAAATAAGCTCTAAACGTCCCCACATTGGTTAAGCGTCTGCCATTAACCGGCATATCAATATCACTAACCTGCTCATTGGCATGGGAAATTTCTGAGCATACTTTAGGGAAGTAATCTTTAAGGTAATTCACTTTCGACAACCGAGTAATATCGTCTTCTGTCAGAAAGTGGATACTATTAACATCAAGATTAATTGAACGCTTAATTCGGCGGCCGCCCTTTTCTGACATACCGCGCCAGTTTTTAAAGGCGTCTGATACCAGCGCATAAGCTGGGATCATGGTGATGGTATTGTCCCAGTTACGTACTTTTACGGTATTGAGTGATACCTCATCTACAGCACCATCAGCGCCATATTTGTCCATTTGAATCCAATCGCCTTTACTCACCATACGGTTAGCAGCTAATTGAATCCCAGCAACAAAGCCTAAAATGGTGTCCCTAAACACCAACATCACTAAACCGGTGGCAACACCTAAACCACTTAAAAAGTAAATTGGCGACTCATCTGCAATCACTGATATGCCAATAATAAAACCAACAAAGAATAAAAATAGTTTAAATAGTTGTACGAAGCTTTTAACCGGTAAGCGGCGACTAATCAGCCTGACATCAGCAATTTCATTTACCGCATCTAAACAGGCGTAAATCGCCCGAATAACAAAAATGACCACCAGCACGCTTAGGCCACGGTCAATGACTGAGCCCAGCAACTGTTGATGGGTTAAAATAATCGGGATCAGTAAGTCCAAGGTCATGATTGGCACTAACAAGGACAATTTTTCCAATACGCCATAGCGCATGAAAATATCATCCCAAGTCACGGTCGATTTACGGATCATCGCATTAACCGCTTTTACAAATACCTTTTTGGTAATGTAATAAGCGATAGTTGCCACAATAAAGCTCACCATCAGTAATATTGATGTTGCTACACTGTCAGAGGGCTGACTATTCACCCCAATATCAAGCAACCAACTGGCAATATCATCACGTAACTCGTTATCCACGCATTAATTCCTTACACATTTATACTGATTGAAAGACTAGGTTTACAACATCCAAAGCCATTATAGAGAACAAAGACTTATTGAGAACGATCCAAAATAGCATATTTATCGATTAATTAACCCGCTTTCAATTTGATAACAAGTTCGCCATCAAATCACCACCGCATTCAAACAAGGCGACAGCATACCAAAGTAAACTAATGATATTGGTTGCAAAGTTGAGCACATTAATTGACCTAGAGCTCCCTTCACTTACCATTGGAACATTAAAACGAATTGAGGTTCCTATGAAACACACTTGGCTAGCAGTCATCCTAACACTGAGCATTCTCTCGGTTAGCAGTAACGCCCGCGCAGAAACGGATGAACAAAAGTTTAAGCCTTCGACTGCCTTGTTAGTGGATTTTATCGATAGCCGCGGCGATATGTTTGGTATCACCCTTGCCATGAAACATTTTGACCCTGATTACGCCGACTGGGGCTATTATATTGGTTATGCTTGGGGTGATAAATACGACCTTGATGTACCAGAGCCGGCTGAAGCTTATGCCGAAGAATACATGTGGCGCTTTGGGTTAAGCTATAGCCTAACTGAAAATTTTAATCTCTATGGCGGCGCCACGGTTTTTATAAACGAACAAAACTACACCAACAATATTTCCACCCGCGAAGTTAACGGCAAGCCGCGCTGGGAATCTAACCGTGATAAAGACTGGGGCGCTGAAGTTGGCGTGCGCTACACAGTGTTTGATAGCTTTGTCATCGGCGCGGGTTACGACACCAGTGCCGAAGCGGCAATAATCTCCATTGGTTTTACCATGTAAGCATTATCAAAATCGTCATAATAGAAAAAGGACCCGCTGGTCCTTTTTTTGTTTTGAGTCTTTTTGTTCAAGCCTTTTGTTTCAAGCTGCTAACTCGCTACCCCCTAAAAGCTCACTAACATACCCGCAGGTAAGTAAGTATTGAAGCTGGCGCTATAGAGTAAATCTGTCGCCGCTTCGATATCCGGCGCAAAAAAGCGGTCTTTATCGTAATACGCAACCACTTCACGCAGCTCAGCTTTGGCTTTCACTACCGCATCACTGGGTTGTAATGGAGTGCGAAAATCTAACCCTTGCGCTGCAGCTAATAGCTCAATCGCTAACACCCCACGGGTATTTTCAGACATATCACGCAACCGACGAGCTGCAAAAGTTGCCATCGAGACATGATCTTCCTGATTCGCTGAGGTCGGTAAACTATCCACAGAAGCTGGATGCGCAAAGGTTTTGTTTTCAGATGCCAATGCCGCCGCCGTCACCTGTGCAATCATAAAGCCTGAGTTCACCCCACCATTTTTCACTAAAAATGGCGGTAATTTCGATAAGCTAGAGTCAATGAGCAGTGCTATGCGGCGCTCGGCAATTGAGCCTAACTCAGCAATAGCAATAGCCAAATTATCTGCTGCCATAGCAACAGGTTCAGCATGGAAGTTACCACCTGAGATAATATCGCCGGTGTCTTGAAATACCAGTGGGTTATCGGTCACACCATTAGCTTCAACCCCTAACACTTCACCAGCATGGCGAATTTGGGTTAAACATGCCCCCAACACCTGTGGCTGACAGCGCAAAGAATATGGATCTTGCACTTTTTCACAATCAACATGGCTTTGGCTGATCTCAGACTCATCAGCTAGCAAGTGACGGAAGATAGCCGCTGAATCAATTTGACCTTGTTGGCCACGAGCCGCGTGAATACGGGCATCAAACGGGCTACGACTGCCCATAGCCGCTTCAACACTCATGGCACCAATAACTGAACTTGCAGCAAATAAATCTTCAGCATGGAATAAACCTTCAAGGGCTAGAGCGGTTGACGCTTGGGTGCCATTAAGCAGTGCTAAACCTTCTTTTGCAGCCAGTTCTATTGGTTTAAGCCCTGCAATTTCAAGCCCTTCTGCTGCTGTAATGATTTGACCTTGGTAGCTCATTTCACCTTCTGCCAGCATAGGTAAACACATGTGCGATAGCGGGGCTAAATCACCCGATGCGCCCACTGAGCCTTTTTCTGGAATACAAGGATAAACACCGGCATTAACCAACTGAATAAGAAAGTTAATCACTTCTAAGCGAATACCTGAAAAGCCGCGGCTTAATGAGTTAATTTTTAGCACCATCATTAAACGCACTGTGGCATCTTGCATGTATTGCCCTGTGCCCGCAGCGTGTGATAACACGATTGAGCGCTGCAATAACTGCAAATCCTCAGGGGCAATTTTGGTGTTAGCTAATAAGCCAAAGCCAGTATTAATGCCATATACAGTTCGGCCTTCATCTAATACTTGTTGCACTATCGCGGCACTGGTATTAATTTCAGGAATCGCTTCTTCTGCCAAGGTTAGATGAACTGCACCACGGCCAATACGGCGTAATTGCGCTAACGTCAGTGTGCCTGGTTTTAGCAGCAGTTTATAAGGTGTTGCAGTCATTATTTAGCTCCTTGCATTGGCAAATCTAGGCCTTGCTCTTGGGCGCATTGTTGCGCAAGTTCATATCCAGCATCCGCATGGCGCATCACGCCTGTGGCTGGGTCATTCCATAATACTCGGCCTAAACGCACTGCTGCATCATCACTACCATCGGCTACAATCACCACCCCAGAGTGCTGACTAAAGCCCATTCCCACACCACCGCCATGGTGCAATGACACCCAAGTTGCGCCGCTAGCCGTATTAAGTAAGGCATTCATTAATGGCCAATCAGAAACCGCATCTGAGCCATCGAGCATGGATTCGGTCTCACGATTAGGACTGGCAACTGAGCCTGAATCTAAATGATCACGGCCAATGACAATCGGCGCTGATAGCTCGCCCGTTTTAACCATCTCGTTAAACGCTAATGCTAAACGGGCACGGTCTTTTAATCCCACCCAACAAATTCGTGACGGTAAACCTTGGAAGGCGATACGCTCGCGGGCCATATCTAACCAGTTGTGCAAGTGAGGGTTATCAGGAATAAGCTCTTTGACCTTGGCATCAGTTTTATAAATATCTTCAGGATCGCCCGATAATGCCACCCAGCGAAACGGACCAATACCTTCACAAAATAGTGGCCGCACATAAGCTGGCACAAAACCGGGGAAATCAAAGGCGTTTTCAACCCCTTCTTCGAAGGCCATTTGACGAATGTTATTACCATAATCTGTTGTGGCCGCCCCTGCCGCTTGCAGCGCCAGCATTGCTCTAACTTGCACCGCCATTGACTGCTTAGCCGCTTTAACCACTGCCGCTTCGTCAGTTTTACGCATTTCAGCAGCTTGCTCTAATGTCCAGCCTTGAGGTAAATAACCGTTTAATGGATCATGGGCAGAAGTTTGATCGGTCACCACATCAGGGGTAATACCACGCTCAACTAACTCAGCAAAAATATCGGCAGCGTTACCCAATAGGCCAACGGACACAGGCTTACCAGAGGCATTAGCCTCATCAATCATCGCTAATGCTTCATCTAATGAGGTGGCTTTCTTATCGACATATTGAGTGCGCAGACGAAAATCAATGCGAGTTTCATCTACTTCACAGGTTAATACTGAATAACCCGCCATAGTGCCGGCTAAAGGCTGCGCGCCGCCCATGCCGCCAAGGCCACCAGTTAAAATCCACTTACCCGCAGATGAGCCCCCAAAGTGCTGCTTGGCCATGGCGACAAAGGTTTCATAAGTGCCCTGAACAATGCCTTGGGAGCCAATATAAATCCACGAACCGGCGGTCATTTGGCCGTACATCGCCAAACCTTTTTTATCCAGCTCATTAAAGTGTTCCCAGTTAGCCCAATGTGGCACTAGGTTAGAGTTAGCAATAATCACCCGCGGCGCATTAGTGTGGGTTTTGAATACCCCCACAGGTTTACCTGACTGCACCATCAAGGTTTCGTCATCTTCTAGACGTTGCAGTACTTCAATTATTTTGTCGTAACACTGCCAATCACGCGCCGCGCGGCCAATACCGCCATAAACCACTAAATCTTCAGGGCGCTCGGCTACATCAGGATGCAGATTGTTCATTAACATCCGCATTGGCGCTTCTGTCATCCAGCTTTTACAACTCAATTGACTGCCATGAGGGGCAATAATGCGGCGGCTAGGGTCGTGTCTTTTACTAATGGTGTTATCCATATTTTCCTCTTCAACTAACATTGTCAGCTTGATGTCTAATATTTTTAGGTTTTTTTAATGATGTTCTGTTTAGAAGCAGTTAACTGTTAAAGGTTAAATGGCCCCCTAAACTAAATTTACTGCCGGGGTGAACCAAGCGCGCAAAGCTCACCACGCCTTTGCGTGACCAAGTGCGACGCAAAATTTGTAAGCAAGGCTCTGTTGGCTCAATATTTAATAATTGCTGCATTTGCTCGCTGGCAATAATGGCTTCGATGCGATGACGGGCTTCGGTTAAAGGCGCCACCTTGGATAAATATTCATGGGGGGTTAATTGGGTAAAGTCTTGCAGTAAGTAGTCAGGCACTAATTCTGGATTCACAAAGCGCTCTTCGACCTGTAATGGCGCATCTTGCTCGCAGTGCAGCAATACCGAGTAATACACAAGGTCGCCAATTTCTAATCCTAAGGCCACCGCAACGGGTCTTGTGGCAGCAATTTGGGTTAACTTAAGCTGCTTAACACTGTAGCCATGACCACGGTCTTTAATTTCATCGGCAATGTTTCGAATGGCCAATAATGATGACTGCGATTTAATCCCCGCCACAAAAGTACCAATACCTTGAGTGCGCTCTAACACCCCAGCCTCCACCAGCTCAGTCAATGCTCTTCTTGCTGTCATGCGACTACAAGAGAACAACTCAGCAAGTTGATTTTCTGATGGCACTTGATCATTTTCTTGCCACTCACCCGCTTCGATACGAGCCTGAATGGATTGCTTTATTTGTGCAAATTTAGCCAACACGGATTTCGCCCAGCCCTTGATGTGATTAAAAATCTACCAACAACCTTACCTTGTATATACAAGTTAAAACAAGTACTGTTTTGTGATAAAGTCTAAAAAATGAGTATTTTCAGGAGCGGTTATGTCGTGGGATCATGTGTGGATTGATGTCAATATTGCAACAATGGATCCAAGCAGTTCAGTCGCTTATGGCGCAATAACCGATGCCGCCATTGCAGTAAAAGACGGTAAAATTGCTTGGATGGGCCCGCGTAAAGAAATGCCTGAATTTGATGTATTTGAAATGCCCATCTATCGCGGCAAAGGCGGCTGGGTCACCCCAGGGCTGATTGATGCCCACACCCATTTAATTTTTGCTGGCAATCGCGCTAACGAATTTGAAATGCGCCTCAAAGGCGCCAGCTATGAAGATATCGCCCGCGCTGGCGGTGGGATTATTTCAACCGTAAAAGCGTGTCGTGAAGCTGACGAAGCCGAGCTATTTGAACTTGGCAGACAAAGATTAAACGCCTTAGCCAAAGAAGGCGTCACCACGGTCGAGATTAAATCAGGCTATGGTTTGGATACCCAAACCGAAGTCAAAATCCTTAAAGTGGCCCGCGAACTTGGCCGTAATCATCATGTTGATGTTAAAACCACTTTCTTAGGCGCTCATGCGATACCTGAGGAATATAAAGACACTGCAAACAGCACCGCACGAAGTGATGCCTATATTGATATGGTGATTAACGACATGCTGCCTGCGGTTATCGAGCAAAACCTTGCCGATGCAGTGGATGTTTTTTGTGAAAACATTGCCTTTAACCTTGAGCAAACCGAGCGAGTATTAACCGCCGCCAAACAGGCCGGTTTAGATATCAAACTCCACGCTGAGCAATTATCTAACTTAGGCGGCTCCGCTATGGCGGCAAGAATGGGGGCTAAATCAGTCGATCATATTGAATACCTTGATGAAGCAGGGGTTATCGCGCTCAGTGAACATGGTACCTGCGCAACCTTGTTACCCGGCGCGTATTACTTTTTACGTGAAACCCAAATGCCGCCAATAGATCTGTTACGCAAACATAATGTACCTATGGTGGTCGCCAGTGATTTTAATCCGGGCTCATCGCCGATTTGCTCAACCTTATTAATGCTCAACATGGCCTGCACCTTATTTAAGCTGACTCCAGAGGAAGCCTTAAAAGGCGTGACCATTAATGCCGCCAAAGCTTTAGGTATTGAAGCCAATGTCGGCAGTTTAGCCGCCGGCATGACAGCTGATTTCTGCTTATGGGATATCAGCACTCCAGCGCAACTGGCCTACTCTTATGGGGTGAATCCTTGTAAGGATGTGGTTAAAAACGGCGTGTTAGTGCATCAATAAAGCCTTGCTTTAACTTGCGACTATTGAGTCAGCTCAATCTCGACCCGCCGCGAGTATTTCCTTTGACTCAAGCGTAACAACAAAAAAGTGCTTAACCTTTTCGGGCTAAGCACTTTTTAATCACTGCAAACAAGGTTCAAATTTAAACGATTTTGATTAAACCAATAACCTTAATCAGTTGGGTGACGTTTGCCCTTTTTATTCTTCATTGGGTCGCCGTCATAGCCTAATGCTTGCCAATCAAGGCGCTGACCTTTGTTATGGCAATCGCTACATTGTAGGGCTTGCTCTTTAGGTGAAACCATGTGATTGATACGCCACCACATTTCAGTTTCCACAAAGCCATGTTCACCGCTATAACTGAGGCCTTTGTCTTTCATGGTGGTATTAGCTTCCATGCCAAGTTTTGATGCTAAGTCCCAATCGAACTTGTCCCAATAGCCATTTTTACCAAACACTTTAGGGGTAATTAAAATATTCAATTTGCTGTCGAATATCTGTTTACCAGTATGGACTTTAAACGGGTAGATTTTGGCTTTGCTGTCATTGATATCACCCAAAGGATAAGTGAGTTTTATCACCTGAGCTGGATCAATTTTATCACCCGCCATATAGGCATCAGCTTTACCGTTAAACCAAGCATATTGCGGCGGCACCATTTTTTGCCATTCAAAACTCCCTTTCTTATTCATAAAGGTTTTTTTGCCGTTTTTGTCTTTGGTTTCAGTTAACTCTTGCCCTGCTGTTGACCAGTCCCAGCGCATTTTTGTTGGCTCATTACGAGCAAAAAATGGGATGTGACAGGTTTGACAGGCGACCGCAGCAGTATGAGTATTAAGCTTTTTATTGTCATGGGGCGCACTGTCATGGCAGTTTTCACAACCAATGGGGTTTTCTCCCCCCGGTGACACGCCCATGGCATTGCCAGAGATTTGATGACTTGCAGTGGTATGACAGGTTTGGCATTGGAAGTCATTGCCGTCAGTGTCCATATGCACATCGGTATCTTTTTCAGGATATGACATGGAAGAGTCTAAATCCCCATGCTTCACCGCGTCACCACCGCCACCATAAAAATGGCAAGTACCGCAGTTATCTCGAACCGGTTGGCCGACATTTTGTGCTACCCGCTCAAGATTCACTTTCGCCATCGCTTCACCCGCGCCTGCAGGCTCTTTGATATAAGTTCCTGTGGTGTCATGGCACACTAAACAATCCACTTTAGTCATATCAGTAAAGTCAAAGCTGTTGTCTTTCCAGCCATAACCCGCATGACAACTGGTGCAGCGCGGCTCGTTACCACTAATGGAGACACAAAAATTATTGATACTATTTTTTTTACCGCGCTTCACAGTGCGGCCTGGTAATTCTTGCTCTAACTCCCAAGTCCAATGGGAAGATTTCATAAACTCTTTCGCATGGTCTTCATGGCATTCAATACATTGCTCAGTGACGTCAGAGCCTTGGGTAAACGGCCCCTCAATCACTTCTTTATGATCAAATTCTGAATAGGCCATCTGACTGCAAAAGGCTAATGCGACTACTAATTTCATGGTTTTCATATAGCACTCCTAGCCCCTGCCACGCAGGGGCACCATGTTTAGAAATTAACTGTTAATGATGCATTTACATCATAAGCAGTATCAACAACAGGCAACATGGAATAGGCAGAGCCTGCAATCACATCATCAATTTTTTGCGGTGCGCCCACTGGAGTGCCACTACCGGTATATTCATAGTCGTAATACAGCCCTGCGACCTTGATAAACATTTTAGGATTGATATCAAAGATGTAATAGGCTTCAGCAACATGGCCACGAGTCGCTAATTTGCTGCCAATTGGGTCATCTTGAGCTTGGGTGAACGGCGTCCAGAATTCAGAGCCATAGTTATATTCAAGGCCAAATTTACCCATTGGTGCAGGCATTTGGAAACCAACATAAATACCATAGCCGTCTTTTGTTGAGGCATCATCAGCAACCGTTGGCATCATAATGATTTCAGTACCAGTGCTGTTAAGCTGCGCTTCAAAAACGGCATCAGATAACATGCCACCAAACATACCGCTGTTGCCATTTGGCTCAGCGCGAGTCCAGCCTAATGAAGCAAAGGCTTTAAAGTCTTCATCACTTTCATAGGCATAACCCAAACCACCTAAGTACATATCACCAATCACGCCACTGGGTTGTACGCGGGTGACAAAGTTAAAGTTGTCGAACTTTTGCATATCTTGATACATGGTTGGCGCAAATATACCTGCCAACTGAGTTGGAAATGCCATGGTGCCTTTGAAGCCATCATTAACATCTTTGGCGCCAAATAAGGTTAACTGTAAGAAGTGGTTACCATCGTTAATGGCATCAATATTAAAGCCGCCTAAATGGGTATCTTTGGTGACGATATCGCCAAACATTTCGCCATTGCCCCACTGAGACTCAAAACCTTGGCCATAGCAAAAGCGCACCACTTGGCCATCAATACCAGTAATTTCACCGAGTTTGTAACCTAAAGTGGCGCCGTCAAAGTTAAAGTTAACTAAATGACCAGATGGGGTACCGCCACGCATTTCGTTTTCACGGTAATGACTTGGTGGGCCGTAAGTTGATGGACGACGACCAATTGACAGGTAAGTTTGACTGCCACCTATATTACGCCAGTCAAAATAGGCTCTTTCCACTCTGAGCCAATCACCACTGGTATTGCCACTACTGGTGCCATCCATGGTGAATGAGCGCCATGAATCAAACACTTGTGTGCCAGTTGAATCGCCCCAGTTTTTATACATAGATAAACGACCCGCAAAGCTGACGTTATCCCACACTTTAGCTTTCATATTTAAGCGTAAACGAGTGGTATAAAGTAAGTCATTGTCGATGTCTTGAACTGTTTTAGGCGCGAGTACATAGGGCATAACACCTTGTAATTGGCCACTTTGAAATGCTTGAGCTAAAGCAGGATTGGTCGCCATCATTTGCCCAAGTGGTGAGTCAGCGCTAGTTGGGTCGCCAAATGCTCCTGACATGGCTTTGGCGCCAAAATCTGAAAAATTAACATTAATGGCAGGATTCCAAGTCACATCTTGATAGTGCAATGAATGCACTTTGGTTCTAAAGTCACCTGTGATAGTTAATCTATCTAAGGCGCTATGGCGCTCAGTTTTATCCACCCGTGAATTAAGATCGTCAAGCTCTTCGGTTATTTCGGTTAATTGCTGTTTTAGCTCTGCCATTTTTTGAGCATCATCATTGGCTGATGACGGTGCTGCGGCCATGGCCGCACCACTAAACGCTAATGCATTGGCAACGAGTATTGATATTAAGGTACGCATAATTTGGCTTCCTTTTATTTTGCCTAAACCATCCAAATACATAGGTTTAGGCTAAATTTTGGCTGCAGAAATCCCTGAGCGATAAACTCAATTTTTCTGCTTTTTATCTGGATTAACTGATGGTGTTGCTGGCTTATTCTGACTTTTGCATTAAGTCTAAGCCGCCATCAGGACGCACGATTTCCGCTAGCCGCAGGTTTGTGGCTGATCAGAGTCCGCTGCGTGGTCATATAAAAACTGCTGAATATCTTTCAGATCTTTTTCTGATAGGGCTTTGAATACTTCGGGCTTAGCCTTATGTTGATCGCGCTTGAAAAATCTGTCCCACTGGCTCATGGTTTTTGCCATTGGGGTTAACTCAGGGCCTTCGGTGCCGACACTATGGCAAGCTTTACATTGTTTTTTATACAGATGTTTACCCTTTTTAGGGTTGCCGCCATCAGCTGCAAAACTGCCGCCAATCATGCACATTGCCACTAAGGCTACTGTCATCGCTATTTTTTTGTTCATCATTACTACCTCATCAATTTTTCTTTAGTTCTTTTTATCAATCAAGACAAACCAAATCTTTAATGCCTTGTTAAAGATGTTACTTAAAATAGGTAGGCATTAATTTGACCTTGATCATATTCATGAGATAAATCTAATTGATAAAAACATAATTGAATAAAATCTAATTGAGCGAGTAATAACAATACTGATTTTTATACTTTTTAAGTATTAGTAAGTTGTGAAAAACTTAGCTAGGGGGTGAATGAGTACAGCAGTGAAATAAAATGACGCAAGCTATAACCCGAAAATCAACCACAAAAAAAGTCGCCAATAAGGCGACTTCTTCAGCGTATTAGTTACAGTAAGGTTAATCGTCGCTAAGTTCGTTTATCGGTAACCAGTTCACTTTAACCCCAGCTTGTAAAAACATATCTTGGCTAATTTTAATCTTGTCGCCCCAGCGAGACAAAAAGTCTGTGCTTTGCTCAGGGCAGAACACCCCGGTTATCCCGGTTTGGATAATCTTGGCAGCACAGTTAGGGCAAGGAAAATGGGTAACCCAAATATCACAACCATCTAAATCTCGCTTAGCAAATAAAATGGCATTTTCTTCCGCATGCAGGGTTTTAAGTAGCTTCATATCACGGTCATCGGTTTCTGCACTGTCAGAAATACCATGGGGATAACCATTAAAGCCAACAGACACTATACGGTTATGCTTGGTGATCACCGCGCCCACTTGGGTAGAGGGATCTTTACTCCAAGAGCCTACCAGTTCTGCCATTTGGAAAAATCGTTTTGCCCATTTTGAGATCATAGTAATAGCCTTTTAAGGTGATGATGTTTTTAGCTAAGTAACTGAATTCATCATACCTAATGTTGTTAACATTCTCACCTTTTCTACAGTAAGATTGTTGAATATTGGCTGTTTTCATCTGCGTAGCTAGCAAAAATATAAATACTGCCGACTGATTTGTGCGTTACTGCGCCACAAGTTGTTATTTGGACTAGCCAATAGCCCCAATAAAGCTTAGGATCTTCAGCAGGCAAACTTAAGGATTGGAGTACATATTCATTATGGGTATTAGAGCGATTATCGTAGATACAGCGGGCACCACCACTGATCTAGATTTTATTCAAGATGTACTATTTCCTTATTCAAAAAAGGCTATGGGTGATTTTCTAGCGCAAAATCAACATAACCCGCTAGTTGAATACTGTATCAGTGATGTACGCGACTTAGCATTAGAAGCAGACGCTTCAATTGAACGCGTTACTGAAATCCTCTCTCAATGGATTGATGAAGACCGCAAAGCTACGCCATTAAAAACCTTACAAGGGTTAATTTGGAAGCAAGGTTATGCCGCTAACGAGTTTACAGGCCATATCTATCCAGATTTTATTGATGCCATGCCAGGCTTAGAAGCGAGCAATATTCGTCTTTATAGCTTTTCGTCAGGCTCTGCTGAAGCGCAAAAACTATTATTTAGCCACAGCGATGCGGGTGATTTAACCCCTAAATTTAGTGGCCATTTTGATACCCGTACCGGTAACAAATTAGACAAGCAGGCTTACTGCAATATCTTAAATACCATCAGCTTGAGCCCTAAGCAGGTATTGTTTATCTCTGATGTGGTAGAAGAGCTAAAAGCCGCTGAAGCAGCAGGTCTACATACCCGCCATATGGTGCGTTTTGAAAACCAAAAAACGGCTAAGTTTGCACAAATCAAAAGCTTTGCTGAGTTAACCATTGATTAAGCATGGTTAACGACCATAAAAAACGACCTTGATGGTCGTTTTTTTATGGCTTACGTCTTACAAAATAAGCTATCTAAAACCAGCCTTCAAATTTGCAAAACCACTTATTGGGCCGAATAATAAGACGCTGGAAACGCAGGAGAAATACACTGCTTAACTGTAAATGTGTAGCCGTATTTACCTTTCTCTTTATCAGCGCTAATCTCTAAAATTTCATAGTCATTAAGCTCAACCACTTTACTGTCTTTAATGTGCTCACAACGAGAAAATTGGTCAGCTTCAAAATAATACACAAAGCCTGCTACCATGCTTCTTACCAACACTCGGTAAGCTTCACGCACTAAGTCATAACGGCGCTCAGTATTTTCATCGCTAAAGTTAATATTAAATGAATCAGCGGCCTCAATATCTTCGGTTGATTCTCCGGTAATATCTTCAATCAGCTGCTTAGTCTTTTCAGATTCAACTTCTTCAAAGCCAACTTGTTCAGGTGTTGATTGTTCAGAGGTAGGCTCTGCTAAATCTGCAGTAATATCCGCTGGCGCTAAATTACCCTGGTTAATTTCAGCGATAGAATTACCCGTCATATCTTTAACCAGCTGTTCAAGCTCTTGGGGGATTTTCTCTTCAGCGATTGGCTTTGCAGGAATTGGCTCTTGCGTTGTAGGCTCTGGCGCTTTAACAACATTTCTTCCCTGCACACTGGCTTCTTCTTTTAATAAGCTCGCCATTCTGGCCTTGGGGTCAATGCTATCAAAACTGTGTTCAAAATCTCCCAGCAGCAAGATATTGGTCAGCACGATATAAGCCAGTATCACCCGTAACAAAATAGTCCGTTTACGGTAATGCTCACTGTTGGTAAAGCTAATCGCTTTAACGCCAACCAATTTAAAAAATGGTCGAAATACAAAATATAGTGGGATAGCAAACTGAAGCAGCATTAACGCTATGCCACTGATCACCACAAACCACACAGGCATATACAAGAGCACCACTAAATTGTGGGTATAAGCTAAATGCTGAGCCGAAATACCAGTGACTTCATTTACTACGGTCCCAGCCCACACCAGAGAAAAGTTAGCTATCACCGCATAAAACAATAATAAAAAGGCTTTGCCGGCCAAACTATGCCAGGTTTTAGTAAACAGTGGCCAAAACTCGACCATCATCGCAATCATGGCAATGATAGCCACTAAGGTGAAACCATCAAAAACCAGCATCAGTAAGAACGCAATAAAGTATAGCTTTTGCGCCACGGTGAGCTTGCTGATAACGGTTTTAAAGTAGGTGAGAATAGCGCTTGGCAAGGCTCGCCAGCTATTTATGGGTTCACTGATTATCTGTTGTAACCGAGCATAGTTTATGGATTTCAAGTTCTACGCATTCCCTAGCGATAACATCAATATTGATTATCAAAGCATATTGGCAAATCGATAGCAAAGAATTCCCCGAGGTTGTTGAATTTACTGCCGACTGATATGCTGCACAAAATTCAAACAAACGTTTAAATGAAGTGGTGTTATGGAACAGTTTATCGCGCAAAACTCAATTATTACTGAAATCCCTGTAGCATGGGGAGAAAT
This sequence comes from Shewanella sp. 6_MG-2023, assembly GCF_030547195.1. Classification (NCBI taxonomy): domain Bacteria; kingdom Pseudomonadati; phylum Pseudomonadota; class Gammaproteobacteria; order Alteromonadales; family Shewanellaceae; genus Shewanella; species Shewanella sp. 6_MG-2023. The sequence goes on from NZ_JAUOQU010000017.1 coordinate 88,600, forward strand.
GGATGCATTAAATCATGTCAATAATGCGGTGTATTTTCGCTATTTTGAGACGGCCAGAATTGATTTTTTCAGTCAAATAAACATGATGAAAGAGTTAAAGGAAACTTCGGTAGGGCCCGTTCTTAGTGAAACTCAGGCGAAATTTAAGCGCCCAGTGACCTTTCCTGACACGCTACTGGTTGGCATCACTATCAGCGATATTAAACAAGACCGCTTTATGATGCATTACCGTGTTTTTAGTAAAGCCCAACAAGCGATTACCACTACAGGCAGCGCAAAAGTAGTGATGTTTAACTTTAAAACTGGCCAAAAAGCCACTCTGACTGCTGAATTATTAGCAGCATTAGAGCAGCATGGCGAATAGCTTAATGCGACATTTAAGCTAGCTTACTCTGCAGGGCCAGTTAGTTGCGCTAATTGGCTTTTTACTGCATCAGTTAACGGCTTACTCTTTTCTGCTTGATAATCGTAATGCACCATAGTGGTTTTTGCCTCCGCTGTTTGGCGACCATTTTGCCAACAGCTTTGGGCTATCTCAAAACTGCTATTACCCACTCGGCTCACGTAGGTTTTTACCGTTACTTCAGCGCCATAAAAAGTCGGAGCGTTAAAGGCTATCGTAAAACCAGCAATAATCATGTTCCACTTCGACAAATCTTGGCCGGGATTCACAATCTCAAAAATCGGATCACGCGCCGCTTCAAACCACACTGGGATCACTGTGTTATTGATATGGCCTAAAGCATCGGTTTCGCAAAAGCGTGGAGTAAGGTTCATGGTAAATTGAGTATCAGACACTGGTAAGTCCTTTTTATTATTATTATTTTTAGCTGTTATTAGCAAAAATGCAGTTATTAAAGCGCTTTGATTAAACAGCCGTTATCAAATTTGGCAGCCGATAGCTTAAGCGACCTTTGTGTTTGAGTCACTATTAAATAATGTCCATAAAAAAGGGAGCTATCAGCTCCCTTTTTTTATTCTTTTAAAAACTTAAATTAATAAGCTTTGCCGTACATGGCATTGATTTCACGGTCATATTTAGTATAAATATTCTTACGACGTAGCTTCATGGTAGGGGTTATTAACCCTGACTCCATTGAAAATGCTTCCGGCAATAAAGTAAATTTTTTGATTTTTTCAAATCCAGCTAGCTCATGCTGTAGCTCTTTTAAGCTTTGCTCAAAGTGCTCAATCACATATGAGTTTCGCAGTAGCTCAAGTGGCGATTCGTAAGTAATGCCTTTTTCTTTAGCCCACGCATCTAACGACTCAAATGCTGGAACGATTAAAGCTGATACATAGTTGCGCGCATCAGCGACAATAGCCACTTGCTCGATGAACGGACAACAGCTGACCTTACCTTCAACCCGTTGCGGCGCAATATACTTACCGTTTGAGGTTTTCATTAACTCTTTAATGCGATCGGTAATATATAAGTTACCTTCAGCATCTAGCATGCCGGCATCACCGGTTTTTAACCAACCATCTTCAAAAGCTTCTGCGGTATCTTGTGGACGATTATAATAACCACGCATTACCGTTTCACCGCGAATGAGAATTTCGTTGTTGTCGCCAATTTTAACTTCCATTGCATGTAATGGCTTGCCGTTTGACCCCGATACTCGGTTATCTAACGTATTACAGGTTACTGTAGCGCAGGTTTCTGTCATGCCGTAACCACATAAAATAGGTACGCCAATGCTATGGAAAAAACCGCCGACATTAACATCTAACGCAGCGCCGCCAACAGGCATAAACTTAAGGCGTCCACCCAATACGTTTTGCAATTTACTAAAGACTAATTTGTTAGCCAATTTCCACTGCGTAGATAAAGCAAAACTGGCACGTTTACGGCCTTGGCTTACTTCAAACTGACGCGCACCCACGCCGATTGCCCAGTTAAACAGCTTTTGACGGATTGCCGGGGCGCTATTCACCTTGTCATGAACTGCGCTATACACTTTTTCTAAAAAGCGTGGCACCACACATAAAGTATGCGGCCTAACTGCAGCAATGGCTTCTTTAACGCGGTTAGTGTCATTTAAGTAAACATTATGACCACCGCGGCAAAGTACGTAGAAAGTCCAACCACGCTCAAATACATGGCTTAATGGTAAAAAGGCTAACGATACATCACCTGATTTAAAGGCGATTTCAGCATCATGTTGCTCAACCATTGATGCGATATTACGGTAATCCAGCATCACACCTTTTGGGTCACCTGTGGTGCCTGAGGTATAAATAAGGGTCAGTAAATCATCAAGGCTGGTTTGTGATAAACGTAGGGTTAATTCAGCTTCGCTTGCTGGCGTTGTCTCAGAAATTAATAAGTCATCAAAATGAAAATGCTCATCTGATGCTAATGTCACCGAATTATCAAACACGATGACATGCTCTACACTCTCGCACTGGGCTTGAATTTTACACGCTGTCGCATACTGACTTTCATCACCTGCGAAAATAACTTTAGCGCGAGCATCATTTACGATAAACACCGCTTGTTCCATTGGGCTTGTTGGGTATACAGGCACGACCACTGTACGGGCTTTTAATGCCCCTATATCTGCACAGCTCCATTGAGGGCTGTTTTGCGCCACAATGACAACTTTGTCCTGGGCTTTTAGTCCAAAGTCGATCAACAGTTGTGCGACTTTGTTGGTAATAGTATCAAACTGGCTCCAAGAAACTTTATTCCATGGAGCGGCCATCTCAAATCCTTCGAGGGCGATTTTATCTTTTAATGCTTGGCTTTGCTGCTGTAGCAGTCTTACTAAGTGAAATTTTTCAAGAGACATTACTAACCACCTTTAAGCTTACAAGTGTTCCGCTTTTGCGGGCATTCTACTGCAAGCCATCAGGAATAATAAGCGTTTTTAGTCTAAATTAAGCGCAATTCACAGTTTTAGGTCGATTTTTACATTTGGGCAACAGGTTTTTCCCATAACTTGTCTTTGTTGATAACCAGCAAAATAGCCATTAACACCAGTAACTCGATGTCACCGCAATAATATATTGCCTCAATCTCGCCCTGCTCTGGTAACTGCAACAAGACACTCGCTAACCATATAAGCTGTATGAGTATGATAATTAGCGACTGGCTGTGGTTTACTATATTGATCAACTTATCTAACAATTGTCATCGGACAATGTAGCCTTACAACTTGCGATATTGTGGCTTTAAAGCGACTACCAGCAAAAAAGTAACCTCATTATTCGCGTTATAGTCATTAACAAGCGCTGTTGAGGCTTACAAAATGGACCCGCTAAACCCTGTTTCGCGCTAAAATTTGGCAATACAAATACACTTGAGGTACATAGACAATACTGGACACGTGTTCGATAAATTAGTGAACACACCGCCAGTAGCTAACAGGTGATTAAGTCATAATGCTCAAATAACCTTAATTGACAGCTTCATAGTGAGCTTATAAATAAGTACACTCTAAGTAATTGACAGCAATGTTATTTAGAATCAATTTAAGAATTTACAACATGACTGCTATCGCAGTGCGAGTTAAAGCTACAAGTTAGAGATTTTCAGCATTTATTAAAGCTAAAAATTGCCGTCGGATTAACTGTGAGGTCCTTTGCCAGCCTCCTTAACGACGGTCGCACTTAAGCAAGCAGTCATGATTTATCCATAATCATCATGAAATGCAAAAAGGAAAGATGTCATGAACATCAACCAACTAATGTCACAAGGAGAGTCAGACATGGTTAACCAACCAATAAAGGTGGGCAGCAAAAAGCGTTCGTCTTTATTACTTTCGGCGCTAAGCATCAGTATTGGTCTAAGCGTTGCTATGAGCATCTGTAGCTTGGGGCTTAGTAGCGCCGCTTTGGCTGATGCTAGTCAAAACAAGATTGCAGTAAGTAACAGCGACATCTTATCTAGCTGCTACCTCGATGGTTTATCAGAGCAAATGCAATGTGGCTCACTTGAGCTTGCTGAAAACCCAGCCAAACCTGATGGCAAACAAATTGCGGTTCATTACGCAGTATTGCCAGCCATCAAGCCCAGCTTTAAAAAACAAGCCATGCTCGCCATTGCAGGCGGCCCTGGTCAATCGGCCATTGAAAATGCCGCGGGCTTTGATCGCATGTTAGCCAAAGTACGCCAAGATAGGGATATATTACTGATAGATCAGCGCGGCACGGGCCAATCAAACCTGCTGGCTTGTGATGATGACAATATGTCGATGCTATCTTTTAATGATGACGATATTGATATCACCAAAGACACCCAAGAATGCCTTGATAACCTTGATGCCGATGTCAGCCAATATGGCAGCTTAACTGCACTAACCGATTTTGAAGCCGTGCGTCAGCATTTAGGTTATGAAAAACTGCACCTTTATGGTGTATCTTACGGTACCCGCATGGCGCAGCTTTATATGCGTGAATACCCGCAAGCCATAGCCACAGTAACCTTAGATGGCGTTGTGCCAATGCAGCAAAGTGTTATCGCCATTGGCAGCGCTATTGACCGTGGCTATGATTTATTATTTAAAGATTGCCAGCAAAACGCCCAATGTCAGCAGCAGTTCCCTGAGTTGAAGCAAGAGTTTGAAACAGTAGACTCAGCCCTAGCTAAAGCGCCTATTATTACCCAAACTCGCGACCCACAAACCGATGAGATAGCCAGCTTTACCCTCACTCGCGGTAAATATAATGGCGCTATCAGAATGGCGTTATATATGCCCAATATTCGCGCTTTAATCCCTCATGCTATTCATCAAGCGGCATTAGGGAATTACCAACCAATACTTGGTATTTACACCCTGACAGCTGATAGCACAGGTATCGCCATGGGCATGCACGCTTCTGTCGTGTGTGGTGAAGATATTCACCGCATTACCGATGATATGCGCCAACAAGCCCAAGACTCATATATGAGTAGAACCATGCTCGAAGGCTTAGAAGCGACCTGTAACGTGTGGGCAATCCCCACGGTAGATGACAGCTTTAGTGACGCCATTGAAAGTGATATTCCAACGCTTTTATTATCAGGTGAGTTAGATCCAGCAACACCGCCAAGCTGGGGCGATATGGCCACTGAAAAATTGACTAATGCGAAGCATTTTACCTCTATGTATGCGACCCACGGCGTGGCCTATCAAAGCTGTGGGAATGAGTTAATCGCCGATTTAGTCAAGTCAGGTTCAATTGACGGTATCGATGCTGAATGCCTTGAACAAAACACCCGCCGCAGCTTTTACCTCAATGCCAATACTGTTGAAACCATTCCAGCAGGGGAAGAATAATCATGATTACCGTATCTAATCTCTCGAAGAAAATTGGTGACGTACAAGCGTTAGACAACTTAAGTTTCAGTGCCCATGACGGCCATATTACTGGCCTACTTGGCCCCAATGGCGCAGGTAAAACCACCTGTCTGCGCACAGTATTTGGCTTACTCGCTGCCGATGAAGGTCATGCTGAAATCGACGGTATTGATGTCGCCAAAGAGCCCACTAAAGCCAAAGCCCAGTTAGGCTTATTTCCTGATCCATTTGGCCTCTATGAGCGTTTATCTCCTAGAGAATATATCAGTTATTTTGCCCAACTTAGCGGCATGTCAAAAGCTGATGCTAAGCAAGCAACCACTAATGTGATTGCACAGCTTAAGCTAGAAGATATTGCCGATAGACGTTGTAAGGGGTTTTCCCAAGGTCAGCGGATGAAAACAGCATTAGCCCAGGCCATAGTCCACCAGCCAACTAATATTATTTTGGATGAGCCAACCCGTGGTTTGGATGTGATGAGTACCCGCTTACTGCGTGACATTCTAATCGAGCTTAAAGAAGCCGGTCATTGTGTGCTGTTCTCAAGCCATGTGATGCAAGAAGTCGCCGCGCTGTGTGACCAAGTGATTGTGATGGCCGACGGTAAGGTTGTTGCCACTGGTAGCCCTGCCGAGTTATGCCTGCAAACAGGCGAAGACTCATTAGAAGAAGCCTTTATAAAACTGATTGGAACTGACGAAGGGATCGCAGCCTAATGAAAACCATATTAGCCATAATTGAAAAAGAACTTATCCCGTTCAAAAGTAAAATGCAGCCAGCAAATAACCCCGCATTGATCAATCTTGATTTCAATACTGACAAAGGAATGCCAGCCTAATGAAAACAGTGATAGCTATGGTTCAAAAAGAACTGATTGATGCAATGCGTGACAAGCGTTCGGTGATGGCGGGATTATATTACGCCATTGGTACACCTATTTTAATGTGCGGCATGTTTATGGTGCTTATTGGTCAGCTTTCAAGCCCAGAAGATCTCAACATTAAAATCAGCAATGCTGACAATGCCCCTGACTTAGTGCGCTTTTTAAATAATCGCGGTATTACCCATACTGATGATAACGACACCAAAGAAATAGAGCTGCTCATCAGTGCTGACTACGCCGTGCAAATGGCGGCAGCTAAACCTGCTGAAGTAACCTTAATTGCAGATAACTCTAATGAAAAGCTACAAAAATCAATTCGTAGAGTTGAGCTACAGTTGCAAGCTTACAGCAGTGAAATGGGCAGCTTACGCTTAATTGCCCGCGGCATTAATCCTGCTGTAGTGCAGCCGATTAAAGTGATTGTGGAAGATCGAGCAACACCCGACTCAAAAGGCGGCTTTATTCTCGGCATTGCGATTTTTACCATGATTTATTCGGTGTTTATCTCAGGAATGAACCTTGCTATTGATACTAGCGCGGGGGAACGTGAACGTAACTCGCTGGCATTACTGTTAAGCCACCCGATTAGCACCCGCCAGTTAGTGTTAGGCAAAATTATCGCAGTTACTTGCTTTGCCTTGCTGGGGTTAATCTTGATTTTAATCGTCTCTAAATTCGCTTATACCTTTGTGCCTTGGCAGCAGCTGGGCTTTAGCGTCACTATTTCGCCTGACTTTATGGCGCTGATGCTACTCATTGGCATCCCATTAGCGATTATGGCAGCAACACTGCAACTGTTTGTGTCATTTATGGCAAAGAGTTTTAAAGAGGCGCAGTCTTATCTGACTATGGTGTTATTTGTACCGCTGGCATTATCCATGGCCGCCAGTTATAACATCGCCCCTGATGTGCTTGAGTGGCTTCCGGTTTCAGGCCAGCAGCAAGCGTTAATGGCGTTTATTAAAGGCCGTGAAGTGCCTATGTTGCAGCTGTTAGTTTCATCAGCTGCCACCATAGTGATTTCAATCGCCCTTGCACTAGGGTTAGAGCGACTACTTAAAAGTGAAAAAGTGGTCTTTGGATTGTAATGCCTGTTAATTAATCATTTGAACATGACTGGCTCAAGTAACATCGAGCCAGTCATGTTCAATCATCTACAAGGAGTTTACACTGAAACAGGCAATGAACTTAAGCAGCTGATTAATTGACTGTAATTGTCATAGACTTCGTCATCATGAATAACCAGATTAAGGTTACCAACGGATATTCATATTAAATTTTTGCCTGTATGCCCTAGGGCTTAAGCTGGTGAGTTGAATAAACAGCTTTCTAAATGAACTGACATCCTCATAGCCGACCCGCTGAACAATATGCTCAATGGCAAGATCGGTAGTTTCCAGTAAGCGTTTCGCCTCATCCACACGTAAGTGCTGCATATAACTGGCTGGGGTTTCATTAACCGCTTTTTTAAAGCGTCTAATTAAGGTGCGTTTACCCACTGCAAATTTATCGGCAATGTCATCCAATGACCAATGCTGACTCAAATCTACTTGCATCCATAACTGCACCTTTTGGATCAGCTCATCATTATGTTGCTCAGGATTAATAGACATGGTCATAAAAGGCTGTTGAGAGCGATTGGGGTCAATCAATAATATCTTCGACATCTGTTGCGCCAACTCCTCGCCAGCCAGCATTGATACCAAATGCAGCGCCAAACTTAAATTTGAGGTAGTCGCCCCAGCGGTGTGAAACTGACCATCAGACACAATGAATGTATCCATACTCAAATCAACTTCTTTAAAGTTGCGCTCAAACATTTCCCTTAGCCACCACACCGTCGTGGCTCGCCTTTGGTTAAGTAGCCCCGATGCCGCTAGCAATAGTGTCCCAGAACAATAAGCCGCTAACGGTTTTTCACTTTCCACAAAGGTGGCTAGCGGCGCAAACAATGGCTCAAAATCGGTTAACAGCGCTTGAAATTCCTGCCGATTGGTCACAAAAGAGGCTGCCAAAATAACCGCATCAGCTTGCAAAATATCTTCAGGATGCTCAAAGCCTTTGGCAGGAATTTCGAATCCTTGGGTGGTTTTAACGTTTTCGCCATCACTGGAAATGACCTGACAATGGAATAAGTCTTCAGTCACCTCGGCATGCATCCGCCGCCAATAACTATTACAGAAACTGAACACATCGAGAAAACTGACTAAACCACCTGCGACAACATTACCCGCAGCAAGAATGTAAATCCTTTTCATGATAAACCCCAAACAATGTCACTATCGACCCTGATTTTGTCAATAATGACACTTACGAACGGATTGTCTAGTTTTTATACTGATAGAGGTAAGTTTAAAGCTGGTCATTGAGGAGCTCAGCCAGTAACAACTTAGTGAATGAAATACCCAGTAAGGAAACTACAATGAAAAAGTACATACCACATATCGCACTCAGCATTGGCTATTTATTAATAAGCTGGGGATTACTATTTTGGCTAAACTTTAGTACTGAACCCGATATATTTGCCCACCTTGTTGCCATACCAAGTTTGGTGTTATTTACTGGTTACAGTGCCAATTTAATCCTCCGAAAAGGGGCTTAAATGCTAGATTACAAACATAAAAACCAGCCGCGGCTGGTTTTTATTCATCGCTATAACAAACTTCTCAGCTCATTATTTAGCTTTCGGTCTAAATGGCTTAATTACCGCTTCATCACATTCTAAGAATGGGCCATCCATTAAATCAATACAGTAAGGGATCGCTGGGAACACTGCATCTAAGCATTCACGAATTGACTTAGGCTTGCCTGGTAAATTAACAATCAGTGAATCACCGCGTAAACCTGCTGTTTGACGAGACAAAATAGCCGTTGGTACAAACTTTAATGACTCAGCGCGCATTAGCTCACCAAAGCCTGGCATCATGCGATCACACACCGCTTCTGTGGCTTCAGGGGTCACATCACGCTTAGCAGGGCCGGTACCACCAGTGGTCACAATCAAACTGCAATTTTGCTCATCGGCCATTTTTATCAAGGTGGCTTCAATCACATCTTGCTCATCAGGGATAACTTTATAAACAGGTTCCCATTCAGAGGTTAAGTACTCATTTAGTACAGCAATGATGGCCTTACCTGATAAATCTTCGTATACACCTGCACTGGCACGATCACTTACAGTAACAATACCGATTTTAGCTTTAGTCATGACTGGGTCCTTAAACTTGATCACATAAACAATAACGACTTAGATGAGGCTAAAATAACATAATTTATCTGCCATAGCGGAGAGATTGATCAACAGATAGCGAAACGGTGTTAAATACGACTAGCAAACCAGTATCGCGGTTTCCAATAAACATTATCCATACTGGAAATAATCACCCCTTTTTTGGTCGATACATGTAAAAAGCGATTACCAGACAAATACACCCCAACATGACGTCCACTGCCCGTGGTTTTAAAAAACACTAAATCACCACTTTGTAAGTCACTTTTAGCAATGCGAATACCTAAGCTTGTTTGACCTTGCACAGTTCTTGGAATACTGGGCCCCACGAGATCTTGATAAGCCACATACACCAAACCAGAACAATCTAAGCCTTTTTTGGTTAATCCGCCTAATCGATATGGTGTACCCTGCCACTGCTGGTGAAATTGCAGTAAACGAGCTTCATTCCATCGTTGAGCATCAGTCATTACGCTATACCCATCGACAGCTATGCCATTGCCAGCAGTTTGCTCAATACGTGCAGCACAACCACTAATGACAAGTGCAATAAACGCAATAAGGATTTTTTTGTACAAAGTCACCTCTGTGATGTATTCCGCTACTAACTCGCCATTATCTAGGAAACTATCAATACTTTTACGCTTTATCTGCGTATTGGGAATGGTTTTCATTAATTAAAGCCCCCTGTGACCAACAAGGCAGATAAAAGTTTAGCATCTTAAACCTCAACGTCACCAAACCAGAACAAACCAACAACAAGCACCTCAAATTAATGCAGTATCTAACTGAATATAATGAGAAATAGATCGTACAAACCCAAAAACATACCCCTATTTAGGTATTTGTGTGATTTAAGCACACTTTAGCAACTACATATTATGCTAACTTACTCATCCAGACTGGCTCACTTGGTAAAAAACTATGCAAAAACAACTGTCAAGACTAGATTATTTTACGTTAAAAGTGCTGATCGGTTTATTCGAATTTAAAAATGGCAGCATAGTGGCAGAGAAACTCAATAGCACTCAGCCTAAGATAAGCCGAGCGCTAAGCAACATGCGTGAAGTTATCCATGATGAACTGTTTATCAGAAAGCAATATGGCTTACAGCCCAACGCCATGGCCTCGCGCCTATACCCTTTAGCGAAAGCCATCATTGCCGCTTACGATGAAATGGCCCAGGTTGCAAACAGGCAGCCATTGCAGCAGAAAGTGCTACATATCGCTGCGCCAGAGCATATGTCGAGCTTTATTCTTGATGCCATTGAACAGGTTAATCAAGACTTAGGCATATCTAGAACCGTTGACATCCACCCCTGGGCTGACAACGTTGAACAATATATTGCCCAAGGTAAAATTGATTACGCTTTTGGCACTCGTACTCGTCAGCAGGAAAATGTCCAAATTAGCACGTTAGCTGAGGTGAAATATTGGTTTTTAGCCGTTAAAAAGAACCACCCTATTTTGAAAAATGAAATCACCATGGAGGCCATTTTTAATCACAAACTGGTATTAACCAATAATGGTCCCATTGCAGACTTGAATGACCTTTTTGAACTTTGCGCGCAAAAAGTTAACCAGAAACCCGAGGTAAGCTTAATGACTTCAAGCCTATTTATGGCATTTGAAAAAGTGGTAAATTCTAATGATATTTGCTTGGCATCAACGATATTTCCCTACTTTATTGGTGAAAAACGCGATGATATTGAACTGGTTGATATAACTGACTTTTATAATAAAAATATTAAGATCATGCATGAATGGAAAGTACCACTACATTCATTGCAATACCATGATTCCCATGAGCAAGAGTTCACAGATGCGTTAACTCAGGTGATGACAACGAACCTAGCTGAATATCAGGCTTGCTATGAAAATACCCAGCTGCAGTAGTGAGCTTGTTTACCCTGCTTTGGCGCGATAAACAAGCTTGTGCAGCGACAATAGAGTTTGCCCGTAAGAGCAAAATGAGACAATAAAGTTTGCCCGTAAGTATAATGGCAAAATAACGTTTGATCAGTTTCAAACTCACTTCTGGACAAAAACTTGTTAGAGTTAAAGCTCTTAAAGTGATGAGTCTCATTAGGGAATGTATGGCAAGTGGATATATGGTAACGCCCAATTAACGGGCTAAAAATAGTGGGTTAAAATGGAGCGAAGCGAGCAGCCCACTGTTTTTAGTCCTTTTGAATTGCTTGTTAGTACTATTTTGACATCCAAGGCTTAAACGGTAAAACTCGTTTCGCCTCAAGAGCCATATCTGAGCGGCAATACCACATTATTTTTGCTGTATCATTTTTAATATATGGATAAATGTTGTCAAATGATACCTTGGCTAAACTAGTTCCGGTGTAGTAAGCACGTATACGATTATTAAGATCACTTTCAAATTCAATGTCATCCACGATCTCGGTTACAATATGTTCTGCATCTTTAATCTTTTTTGCCGCAGATAAAACACCTTTTAAATCGGGGATTTTCTCCCAGCCTCCGTAACCATGTAACTCACAATGTTCTGTCAGCTCTTTATAATATCCAGCATTAATAGCCGTTTGAACATCTGGTAACCATCTAAGCTTAGTTCTACTGGCCATATCCTTAGCGGTAACAATGTTACTTAAGCTGACAAATAATATTACGATAATTAAATGTTTCATTTTTACTCTATTTAAGATTGCGAAATGCTGAGAACTAATAGTACTAACAGTATATTAGGCTGAATTCCGAATAAGAACGGTCTTAATAAGAACAGGTCTCCAGTACTTTAATCACTCAAGACTAACAGTAAACCAGTGTATCAACAATGAGTTAGAACATAGAAAGAACTGATTCCCAGTTTCTCCGCCTGAGTGAAACAAAGAACTGTCATCATTGCATAAAGTGCAATGTTCACGCAGGTCTTATATCTTGCGTCCCGCATTAGCTTTTATAAGGCTGAAGCTTTAATTGCGCTACTAACAACTTCTACCAGTGAAAATCATTTTGGGGCAAAAGCGTGTTAGCTTTGCCCTGTTAAGATTGCACATTAAACCCACCCGATCATCAAATATCATATTCAAGTCGCTCAATATATTTGAGTAATGCCCTAGCCTGAACATCCTTACCATAACGGCCGTAGGTTATGTTTGGGTTCGTGTGACCGACTATCAGCGCCACTATATGTTCACTGATATCTAATCGCTTAAATTCATCGATAAAGGTGTGTCGAAGACTGTAAGAATATAAACCACCCACATGGTCTAGCAGATCGTCAAACAGTGATGACATTAGTGCACTCGATTCATATCTAAATAGCGACTTACTTTAGCTATCCCTAAATATCCATCCTCAGTCATCACTTCTAGCGGAGTGCGACCATCAAATTTTTGATTACGCATTGTGACCCACCCATAAAGCAGTTCAGGGTTTTGGGGGTAAAGTAATCGCAAAGCTTTATGGATTGCCAATAAGTACCCTACACGCTCATATGAATCACGCCCTGTTGGAATGCCGACCAAGCCTTCTTCCATAGATTTTATTTTCTTACGACTAGAAGGGCTTATACCAAGCAATGAGCATTGGGCATCCTGTGAAATCCCCCAATACTTAAAAAGCTTTGTGACTGCTTTCGCAAGTACTCTCGACTCGACTTTGTTGACCGTTTTAGTTTGCACTCTATTTGTTGCTAACATATCAAAATCTCCTCATACTTTATTACATTATAAGGTCTGCAGGGACGGTATTGCGACATGTGATGTTTAAATTTATACAGGTTGGCATATGAATAGAACATTATCCTTTACTAGATATAAGGGGTCATGCGATGGAGATTATCATACCGTTCGTTTTACTGATTGTTGGCTGCATAATTCTCTCGCGTAGAGCATTAGATTCTTGCAAAGTTAGAGCTGATATGACAGATACATTAATACACGCGACTAAGAATGGGGCAGAAGCGTGTCAGCCTTGATACCAGCTCCTGACACACTTCTGGACACATCTTTGCTAGCCAACGTAATTAATTCAAAACTAGGGTGATTTTGAATGACTGGTTTTACTAATTAAAGTTTATAGCGAGTATTTAAGGACTACCTTAATTTTGGTCAGGAATATCACCGATATAAACTACCAGAGCAACAAAAGCATGGCTGCAAGTCGGTATACTACGTACTCTATTCATGCTCAAGAAAGAGGTAAGACCAAATCTGAGACAACACATTTTATCAATTATCCAATTTTCTCTTCGAACAATAGTTTTATATAAAGACAGCGTAACTGTCTGGTGTTGAAGTTAGAAAGTCACAACCCAAAAAGATGCCTTTATCAGCAACTGTTTTAGCCAAAAATCAAGCAAGATTAACGAAATAGTTTAAAGAGTGGGGACTGGATTATAAAAGACGTGGATGTATTTAGTGGCTAAAAACAAAATAGTGCCCTGATAAGAAAAGGAATCTGGCTCTATAAGTATTATTTTCGGTATCATGGCTTCTATAGCTTATGGTGGAAATTTGTGTATGCTCAATCGTACAAATTTAAATTAATAAATATAGGAAGACATAGTAATGACGCATTAAACCCTTTAATTATCTGGAATAACAACACCACATATACACCGAAAAACGCATTAACTATGACATTTAATAATTTACACCCCGAATTTAAACTTTAAGTTTAAATAGAAGTCAGACTACATCCGATTAAGAGATTTAGCTAGTCCACTTGGATTAGTGTAACCACAATCATAAGCCGTCTTCTTTACATTGCCATCATTTATTCTCAGTATTTTTTTTGCTCGATTCGTTTTCTCATTATTTACAATAAGTCTTAAACTTAAATTATCTTTCTTCAATTGTCTTTGTAACGTTTTTGGTGATACACCTATAGTAAAAGACAAAGAGTTAACATCTAGTAATTCAAAAGGAATACAATGGGCTGCTGCCATCATCATTTCGTATGTCTGAATATTACAATTTGAGCTAGACACAATTAATCTTTCATTATTTTGAACCTGTTCTTTAGTTTTATGTACAAATATTGATGCACAGCGATTATCAAAACCAACACCATGAGATAGATTGACAATATCAATATGATAATCCCGAGAGAAAGGCATCATTACTTCAACGTCCGCATTATCATCGATACAATTTAACATCGAAGATCTCGCCAAATAAAAAAGCATCAAATCTTCATATTTTGAAATGTGATTCATTTGAGAAATAGGGTTAGACAATGTCACTCCTGTAGCGCACTCTGTCAGTGACCAATTTAAGTTAGAGTAATTGCTTTTATAAACTTCAAAATATTCAACAATTCTTTGTGCCTTTGTCTCAGCATCATTTAGGTCACCTAAAAAGTAATCCCCCCACTCCACCGATAAAAATCTAAACATATCAAAGACAAAAAACTTATCACCACTCCCTCTCTCTATAGTTAAAAGCAAATCATTTAAAACATTAAAGCGCACATGATCAGAGTCTTCTAACCATCGATATTTATCATATTCATCTGGAACTGAAAAATTGCAATGATCACAATATCTTAGTACTGACTTGGTTAAAAAGGCAGTTCTAACTTTATACTTCAACATATTAAAAACCAATTTATTAATAATTACACGAACTTCAAATTATTTGATTTTATTTTATTTTATAGATTATCACTTATGAGAACTCACGGCACGACCTAGATCACAAATGTCCTTTGCGGGACAAAAAACAACCGTTACATATATAAGACCAAGGGCTAATATTTATTTCCAACATATTTAAGCTTCACAAAGGTAAATCGAAGGGGATGACATCCCGGATAAATCATAAAAATTAAATTTAATAAAAATACATTAGGGTAGGCGATTGTGTTGAATATATATATAAAACTTATGTTTGCATCATTTTTAGTGGGGGTTTGTGTCAATACGCATGCGACTCCTTGGGATAACCTTGATTCTGAACAGCTTGAATCTCAATTGGTAAAAAAGTTTGCTGAAGGTAAATACTCTCATAAAGGCGCTGACAGCTGCCTAGCGTGTCACCGTAAAAATGAAACCGTTATGGCGCTATTTGATGGTAAACACGGTCAAGCTAATAATACCCAATTACCAATGGCTGGCCTGCAATGTGAAGCTTGTCATGGCCCACAAGGCCAGCATAATCGCGGCGGTAAAGAGCCGATGATTGCTTTTGGTAAAGACAGCAAATTGTCTGCCCCAACCCAAAATACCGTTTGCCAAGGTTGCCATAACGACCCAGAGCAAATGGCGTGGCATACCAGCACCCATAATCTTGAAGAAATTGCCTGTAGCGATTGTCACACCATTCACGCAGCCACAGATCCTGCATTAGATAAACTGTCGGTTAATGACACTTGTACTTCATGTCACACCCAAGAAAAAGCCGACATGAACAAGCGCTCATCACACCCAATGAAATGGGACCAAATGACCTGTATTGATTGTCATGCTCCCCACGGTTCAATGAGTGAAAACGCCTTAGTTAAACCAACCGTTAACGATACCTGTTATAGCTGTCACGCTGAAAAACGTGGTCCCTTCCTATGGGAACACGCCCCGGTGACTGAAAGCTGCGTGTCATGTCATAACCCCCACGGCAGCGTCAACGACAACTTATTGGATAACCGCGCACCGCAGTTATGTCAGCAATGTCATGCCGCAGATGGTCACGCTTCTCGCGTGGTACCAGAGCCGGGGATGGATGCCTTTGGTGGTGGAAAAAGTTGCCTTAACTGTCATAGCCAAATTCATGGTTCTAATCACCCAGCTGGCAGTCTGCTGCAACGCTAATGGAGAGCAAGATTATGTCATTTAAATTGAATCTGATTACCCTGTCACTGCTGACGGTATCAACCTCTGGCATGGCGGCTAACTTCGGTGTCGGCCACGCCAATACCACCGCAGTTGATACCCATAAATATGAATGTAAACGCTGCACCAACGTCATCGGTTATAGCGGTGAGGTGAATGTTGCTGCAGGTTATAACGACATCAGTGATATTCACGCTGGTAATGCTTTAGGCACAGCCAAAGACGGCGGTATTGCTGCTGTCAGTGGTGATGTGCGCTACCAAAGCGAGTCAGGTTATCAAGCCCGTATACAAGCCCATCAGTTAGGCATGGATAATGGCTTTGCTCATTTATCTGCGGGTAAAGCAGGCCTGTATGAATTTAGCCTCGATTATGATGCGATTAAAACCTATAAAGCCGGTGATGTAGAAAGCAATCTGTGGCACAACGATGGCATGTTAACCCCATCCGATGCCATCAACAGCTTTGACTTAGCCCAGCGCCGCGAAAAAGTGGCCCTCGGCATGGAGTACGGTCAAGACTTCTATGGCGCCTTTGTGAAATACAGCCAAGAAGATAAAACCGGCCATAAATCAGCCAGCCTGGTATCACCAAGCCCGATTAACTTCGGCTTACCCACCGATTCTCGCACTAAGCAGTTAGATGCTGGGGTGAACTTATCTGGTGA